>NZ_DASRSY010000466.1:0-20398 GCF_035656215.1 Paraburkholderia sp. | reverse complement strand
CGGTTTCGACGGCCCGATGACCATGCGCACCGCGCTGCAGAAGTCGAAGAACCTCGTGTCGATTCGCATCCTGAACCAGATCGGCACCAAGTACGCGCAGCAATACATCACGCGTTTTGGCTTCGATGCGGATCGTCACCCGGCTTATCTGCCGATGGCGCTCGGCGCGGGTCTCGTCACGCCCTTGCAGATGGCGGGTGCGTTCTCGGTATTTGCTAACGGCGGTTATCGCGTCAATCCGTATCTGATCGCCGAAGTTACCGATCAGCGCGGTATCGTCGTGGCGCACGCGCAGCCGCTGGTGGCCGCGCAGAGTGCGCCGCACGCGATCGAGCCACGCAATGCGTATGTGATGAACAGCCTGCTGCAAAGCGTCGCTCAACGTGGCACGGGGGCCAAGACCAACGTGCTGAAGCGTACCGATCTCGGCGGCAAGACCGGCACGACCAACGATTCGCGGGATGCCTGGTTCGCCGGCTATCAGCACACGCTCACAGCCATCGCCTGGATCGGCTACGACAACCCGCGCAGTCTCGGCGATAAGGAAACCGGCGGCGGCCTCGCGCTGCCGGTGTGGATCGAATACATGGCGCGTGCGCTCAAAGGTGTGCCGGACTACAAGATGCCGATGCCGGACGGCGTGACGGAACTCGGCTCAGAATTGTATTTCGACGACTTCACGCCGGGACACGGTTTCGTTGCGACGGTCGGTATCAGTCAGGCGGCACTGGATGCCGATGCGAGTGGCGCTTCCGCTGCGGCGCCCCAGCAAGTTGGCGAGCAGGAAAAACAGGACATCATGAATCTGTTCCGCGGACATTAAGCGAGGTGTCTCGAAAGAGGCTCCAAAGTCCGTAAAAAAACCGCCGCGCTGAATGCGCGGCGGTTTCGTTTGGACGGTGGCTTTACGCCTCGAAGTGAACCGGCTCACCAGCCTGCTGCGTCGCATACTCCGACAGCGCGGCAAAAAATTCCGTGCCGCTGCGCGTATCACGCCACTCACCGTCGATGAAACGGAAGTGGAAACCACCCGCTTTCGCGGCGATCCAGATCTCGCTCATCGGCGGTTGCAGGTTGACGATGATCTTTGTACGGTTCTCGAATTCGAGGGTCAGGACATTGCCGCTGCGCTCGAGTTCGATGTCGGCTTCCGTGTCGTCGAGCGCGCGTTCGATGGCGGCTAGCGCGGCTTCCGCGCGGGTCAGGTAATCACTATCGGACATGCTAAACTCCATCGATTATTTATTCAGGGACAGTCATGCGAGTCGTATCTCGGATGCGCGCGGGGGCGCCCGGCCGCGCGATTGTAGCGGGTTTAGCCATTCTCGCAGGTTGTGCACTTGCAGGCTGCGGGCAACGTGGTTCGCTCTATTTGCCCACCGTTCCCCCGCTACCGGCCAAGCCGGTCACTCGCACGCAACCGCCGCCGTCAGCTTCATCGGCGGAAGTGACGCCGGGCGCGGAAACCGCAGCCCCGATGGGTGAGGTCCCGGATACTTCGGGCGCGCCGCTCTCGTTGTCGCCGGAAAGCGAACTCGCCGCGCCGCCCGCGTCTGCCGCATCCGCTGCGACACCTGCGCAACCTGCCTCCGCCGCCACTCCCGTTCAATAAGACTTTCGCATGACTCGATCCGCATTTGACTACGTCGACGGCGTGTTGCACGCCGAAGGCGTGTCCGCCGTCTCACTCGCCGAGCAGTTCGGCACACCGCTGTACGTCTATTCGCGCGCCGCGCTCACCGAAGCGTGGAATGCCTACGCAGGCGCTTGCGCCGGCCGCCGTGCGACCGTGCACATCGCTGTCAAGGCCAATAGCAATCTGGCGGTGCTGAACGTATTCGCACGCCTCGGCGCCGGCTTCGACATCGTGTCGGGCGGCGAACTGGCGCGCGTGCTGGCCGCGGGCGGCAAAGCGGAAAACACCGTGTTTTCCGGCGTCGGCAAGCATGCGGACGAAATGCGTCAGGCACTCGTGGCCGGCGTCAAATGCTTCAACGTCGAATCGATTCCCGAGCTCGACCGCCTGAATGCGGTTGCAGCGGAAATGGGCAAAAAAGCGCCCGTTTCGCTGCGCGTGAATCCGGACGTCGACGCAAAAACGCATCCGTATATTTCCACCGGCCTGAAGTCGAACAAGTTCGGCGTTGCGTTCGAAGATGCTCGCGCTACGTATCAAGCCGCCGCGGCGATGACGCATCTCGACGTGGTCGGCATCGACTGCCATATCGGCTCGCAGATCACTGAAGTCTCACCGTATCTGGACGCGGTCGACAAGGTTCTCGAACTGGTCGAACAGATCGAGCAGGACGGCGTGAAGATTCGCCATATCGACGTAGGTGGCGGCCTCGGCATCACGTACGACGACGAAACCCCGCCGGAAATCGGTGACTTCGTGCGCACTGTGCTGGATCGCATCGAAGCGCGCGGTCACGGACATCGCGAGGTGTATTTCGAGCCGGGCCGTTCGCTGGTCGGCAATGCCGGTGTGCTGCTCACGCGCGTCGAGTTTCTGAAGCCAGGCGCGGAAAAGAACTTCGCCATCGTGGATGCCGCGATGACCGATCTCGCACGCCCTGCCATGTATGAGGCGTATCACGCGATCGAGGCGGTCGTTCAGCGTGACGTGCCCGCTCACGTGTACGACGTGGTCGGGCCGGTTTGCGAAAGCGGCGACTGGCTGGGTCGTGAGCGTCTGCTGGCAGTCGAACCGGGTGATCTGCTGGCGATTCGCTCGGCTGGTGCGTATGGCTTTGTGATGAGCTCGAACTACAACACCCGTCCGCGCGCGGCCGAGGTGATGGTTGATCGTACACAGGCGCATGTCGTTCGCGCTCGCGAAGAGGTCAAGCAGCTGTTTGCGGGCGAAACGATCTTGCCGGCGTAAACGTACAGCGCTTAAGCTTCATAAAAAAGGCGATGCCACTTCGGCATCGCCTTTTTCTATTTGCGTGCTGTATCTGGTGATCAGCGCGTTTTCAACCCCCGCTCGCGCAGCCATATGAGCAAACGCCACCCTAACAACGCGACCATGATCGCGCCGTAGATTTTCGGCAAGACCAGATCGTGCTTGCCCGCCTTCATCCACCAGAAGTGCAGGATCGCGAGCGCGCCGATCGCATAGATCGCACGATGCAGCGTCTGCCAGCGGCGTCCAAGTTTGCGCACCATCGCGCGCGGCGACGTGACGGCCAACGCGATCAGCAGCACGAATGCAGCGAAGCCCACGGTGATGAACGGCCGCTTGCCGATGTCCTTGAGAATCGCGGCGACATCGAACCACTTGTCGAACCACAGGTACGTGGTGAAATGCAGCGTCGCGTAGAAGAATGCGTAAAGACCCAGCATCCGGCGGAACCTCACCAATGCTGCGATGCCGGTCAGTCGACGCAACGGTGTGACGGCCAACGTGATGCAAAGAAAGACGAGCGTCCACAGACCCGTCGAGCGCGTAATAAACTCGATCGGATTCGCGCCGAGCCGATCGGTCACACCGAACAGCACGATGCGCGCGAGCGGATACCACGCCGCGATAAACACCGCGATCTTGGCCGGCACGATCCAGCGCGCGCCGCTGGCGGGGCGTTTCGCCATGGTCGACGTCTGCGCGGCTCGCGGCGCTTTGCGTTCGGGTTGAGTAACAGGTTGCGTATCGGAAGCCATGGTTATACCGCTCAAAAATTCTTCTTCAGGTCCATGCCCTGATACAGCGACGCGACCTGGTCGCTGTAGCCATTGAACATCAGCGTCTTACGCTTGGGCGTGAAGAACCCGTCTTCGCCGATGCGTCGCTCGGTCGCCTGGCTCCAGCGCGGGTGATCGACGTTCGGATTCACGTTCGAATAGAAACCGTATTCGTTTGACGCGTACGTATTCCAACTGGTCGGCGGCTGCTTGTCGAGAAAGCGGATTTTTACCAGCGACTTCGCGCTCTTGAAACCGTATTTCCACGGCACCACCACGCGGATCGGCGCACCGTTCTGATTCGGCAACACCTGCCCGTAGAGGCCCATCGTCAGCAGCGTCAGCGGATTCATCGCTTCGTCCATCCGCAGACCTTCGGTGTACGGCCAGTCGAGTACCGGTGTCGATAGACCAGGCATTTGCGACGGATCGGCGAGCGTGATGAACTGCACGTAGCGGGCGTTGCCGGTCGGCTGCACGCGTTTGATCAACTCGGAGAGCGGCACACCGATCCACGGAATCACCATCGACCAGCCTTCGACACAACGCAACCGGTACACACGCTCCTCAAGTGGCGCGAGCCTCAGCAATTCGTCGATGTCATACACCTTCGGATTCTTGATTTCGCCCTCGACACTCACCTTCCACGGATGCGGCCGCAACGTACCGGCGTTGTGCGCCGGATCGGCTTTGTCAGTGCCGAACTCATAGTAATTGTTGTACGTGGTGATGTCCTTGTACGGCGTGATCTTGTCGAGCGCAACGAACTTCGCGTTGGTCCTCGCCGCGAGCTTCTGCGCCTTCGGATCCGGCGATGAATACGCTGCCAGCGCTTCGCCATTCACACCGATCAGACTGCCGAGCGCTAACGCGCCCGCAGTCTGCAACACGCGCCGCCGGTTCTCGAAGATATGCTGTGGCGTGATTTCGCTGCGTGCGATGTCATCGCCGATGAGTTGAATTCTGCCGCTTCGCTTGATCCACATCGTGCTGCTCCTTGCCGGCCCATCAGGTTGTCTATCTTACGGGGCCATATTGATGATCGACTCGTTTAGCCACTCGCCCAGTCATCCGTAGGTACTGCTCTAACGAACACTCTGGATGCAGCGAATATTCCGCCAGGCGTAAAAAAACCGCCGGTGCGAAGCACACGGCGGTTCTTGATCGGCTTAGAACGGCAGATCTTACAGCTTGCCGTAGCTATGCAGCCCCGACAGGAACATATTGACGCCGAGGAACGCGAAGGTCGTCACCAGCAAGCCGGTCAGCGCCCACCATGCCGCCACCGCACCACGCAGACCCTTCATCAAGCGCATGTGAAGCCAGGCCGCGTAGTTCAGCCAGACGATCAGCGCCCACGTTTCCTTCGGGTCCCAGCTCCAGTACCCGCCCCATGCTTCAGCGGCCCACAGCGCGCCAAGGATCGTCGCGATCGTGAAGAACGCGAAACCGACGGCGATCGACTTGTACATCAAGTCGTCGAGCACATCGAGCGGCGGCAGGCGATCTGCCAGCACGCCACGCTCTTTCGCCAGATACGCTACGCCGACCATCGCCGACAGCGCGAAGCTGCCGTAGCCGATGAAGTTAGCCGGCACGTGGATCTTCATCCACCAGCTTTGCAGTGCGGGAACCAGCGGCTGGATCTGCTGTGCGTCACGGGCAACCGAATACCACATCAGGAAGCCGACCGCCGCGCCGATCACCAGCAGCACGAATGCGCCGAGTGCACGCGTGTTGTAGTGCTGCTCGTAGTACAGATAAAACAACGCCGTGATCAGGCTGAACAGCACGAACACTTCGTACAGGTTCGAGATTGGAATATGACCGACGTCCGAGCCGATCAGGTACGACTCGTACCAGCGCACCATCAAACCGACGAAGCCCATCACCACCGCGGCCCACGTCATTTTCGAACCGATCGCGGCACCGGTCGGCGAACGCGACAGCAGGCCGATCCAGTAGAAAACCGTGGCGAACACGAAGAGCGCGCTCATCCACAGGATCGCGGACTGGCTCGACAGGAAATATTTGAGGAAGAACGCGGTATCCGCGCGCGTCAGGTCGCCATGATAGATCTGGATCGCCAGCAACGACAGCGCGGCAATGCCCACCATCAGCGGACGTACCGGCTTCCAGCGCCAGCCCAGTACGATAAACACCGGCACGGCGCAGCACAGCACCAGTTTGTCGTAGTAATTCATGAACGGGTGATAGCGCGACAACGCGAACCCCGCGCCCGCGACCATCACGACGGCGAATAGCCAGTCGACGACACCGAGCCGTTTCAGAAACGGCCGCTCGTCATACTGCGCGACGTTGAGTGTCTCGCTCGCAAACGCCCTGGGGGGCCGCGAGGCTGACGAAGAGGAGGATGAGGAAGTCTGAGTCAAGTCCATGATCTTACCGGGTCGAATCTTGTGAGCTTGCGGACGGCGCGCCGGCATTGCCGGGTTTGTCGGAGGCGCCGGCGGCGTCGGATGCTTCTGTGAGTTTGGCGCCCAGCGCGGCGCCGACAGCGTCACGCGTTTGGACGAACTCCTTTTCGAAATCGAGTGTTTTGCGCGCACTCGACATCGCCATCACGACATTCGTGCCGTGATCGGTATCTTTGAGCCAGAACCAGAGGCGCCGTTCGCGGACGTAGAACATCGAAAAGATGCCTAACACGAGAAGCAGGCTGCCAAGATACACGACTTTTTTGCCCGGCGCGCGCGTCAACTGAAATACCGAAGCTTGCACCTGCTTGAAGGAGTCAAGCTGCAAGTAGACCGGCGATCCATACAAAAAGCTGTCGGATATCGCATTGATCGAGCTTTGGATGAAGCGGCTGGCGTCCGCGTTGGCCTGCGCATCCGGCTCGCCCAGCTGCTCACGCGACAGTTGCCACAGATCCCACGTCGCGCCTTCCAGCATGCGCAGGAGCAGGCCAGCGGCCTTTTCCTGCTCGCCCTTCGGCACCGAATGGTCGATAAAACCGGCAATCGCCTGGAAGCCACCGACGGTCTGGCCGTTCGGCATCTTGATACTGTTGTCCGCACCGGCAAACAGGGTCAGGACACGTAGCGCGCTTTCTTCCAGATGCTGTTGTAGTTCGGTATTCGAACCCGGCACCGAGCGCAGCGCGAACCGGTGGGCGGCCGCTGCGCGCATGGCCGGATTTTCAAGCGTGGCGCGCAGGCTCATCCATTCCTTGACGGTACCACCGGTGTCGGCGGGAATACGCAGGTAGCGGAACGGGTCGTCCGGATTCAGGCGCATGCCGGCGAGGAACATCTTTTCGCCGGCTACGTCCACCGGCAGCATGTAGTTGTTGTACTCGCGCGCCTGGCCGTCCTTGTCACGCACCTTGTACTGCACCGATGGGCCGACGTTATGCAGATCGAGCGGTTTCGAGGTCTTCGCGCCCGAGCCGAGGCGCTCGTCGAACGCTTCTTTCAGTGTGCGATGTGCAGCAACGCCACGAGCATCGGTCTGGCCGCTGCCGTTGGAGACGTTTTCGACGTTGATCGCGCGGAAATCGGTGAATTCGACGGTCTGACCGTCCGCCAACGGCGAGGCCGTGCCCAACGGCGCATTGCCGCCGATCGTGCCGCCGAAGGGCGCGGTCTTCGCGCTTGCACCGGACATCGGGTACGCGGTCATCTGCATCTGCGAACCGCCGTCCTGGAAGCTCGACTGATAAATCGATACACCGTCGTAGGTGAATGGCTTATTCACTTCGACCCGCGCCGGCACGCGCGCGCCGGTCTTATGGTCGACCACGACGATGTCGCTCGCGAACAGCTTCGGCATGCCGGTCGAGTAGTAGTCGACGATGAACTTGTTGAGCTCGATCGAGAACGGCAGATCCTGGATTAGCGAGCCGTCCGGCTGATTCAGAATTGCCGTCGATACATGCTGCCCCTCCGGCACCCACGCGTAACCGCGAAAAGTCGGGTTCGATTGCGACAGACGATGTTCCGGCGGAATGTCGTTGATCACCGTGTTGGCCCGGATCGGCGACTTGTCGAACAGCCACATTTGCAGCTTGATCGGCAGATTGCTGTCGAGCAGACCGCCCAGACAGATCACCACGATCGCAATATGCGCGGAGATGTAGCCGAACTTGGTCAGCGCGCCGCGCTTGGCGGCGATCAGGGTTGCCCCCTCCGACTCACGCGTGACGAACTTGTAGCCAAGCTTGGCCGAGAGTCTGGCGAGCACAGCCGAGGTCTGCGCACGCGTGCCGTGCACTGCGAACTCGCCCTTGTGATGGAACGCGCGCAGGCTGCCTTCGCGTACCTTGTCCTTCCAGCTCTTGACGTCCGCGACCACCTTCGGGGCATTGCGGATCACGCACAGCGACACCGACACCATCAGGAAGCCGAGAATCAGCATGAACCACCACGAGCTGTACACCGTGTACAGACTCAGCGAGCGGAAGATGTCCGCCCAGAACGGGCCGAACTGATTGACGTAGTTGGGATAGGGGTCGTCCTGTGTGAGGACGGTGCCGATGATGCTGGCGATCGACAGAATCACGAGCAGCGCGATGGCGAAACGCATCGAACTCAATACTTCGACGACGCTGCGCGTAATGCGATTGCCTGACTTCGACTGCAAACCCGACGTGGTGACGCTCATTCATACTCCGACTGAACAGCAAAAAAGGGTGAAGGGCTGTCGTAGGCACGACGCCCCCACCCTTTTCTTGTTTTGTACCGGCCTCGCCGGACCGGTTGCCCTTGTGTGCGGACGTCCTAATGCAAGCCCGCGATGTAATCGGCTACAGCCTTGATCTCACTGTCCGACAGACGCGTTGCAATTGCATGCATCGCCTCATTGTTGTTACGTGCGCCCGGACCTTGTGTGAACGCGGTCAACTGCGCCACCGTGTACTCGGCCCACTGTCCCGACAGACGCGGATACTGCGACGGAATCCCTTGACCGGTCGGCCCGTGGCAGCTTGCGCACGCCGGCACGCCCTTGTCCGCAATACCGCCGCGATAAATCTTCTGACCGAGCGGCACGGTATCTTTGTTATGCGCGTAGCCTGGCTTCGGAGTCTGCGTCGAAAAATAGGCAGCCACGTTGGCCACGTCCTGATCGGACAGCGCCGCTGCCATGCCCGCCATGATCGCATTGTTGCGCGCGGGCTGCTTGGCGCCAGGCGGCGTCTTGAAATCCATGAGCTGTTTGACGAGGTACTCTGGATGCTGGCCCGCCAGCTTCGGATAGGCACCGCCGGCACTATTGCCGTCTGCACCGTGACATGACGCGCAAACCTGGACCGCGATTGCCTGCCCCCGATTGACGTCCGGCTTTGCCGGATCTGCTGCTCGTGCCTGAATTGCCAAACCTGAAAGACCTGCCGCTACTTGAAACACCATCAGAGTCTTGCACAGTCGATTCATTCGCACACCCTGTCTCGTCTTGTGGGATTTTAGAGGTTTTGCAAGATACGACAGCGACTGAGTGCCCCCAAAGAGCCGCCCAGGCACGCGGGCTGGCCCCCTCAGGTTTTCAGTAAACCATCGTATTGTACAATAACTCGCTAATCGCTAAGACGCCAGTCGGGCTTGACCCGTCCCCACTCCGGGTTCCCCGGCGTCTCGAATTCCGGCCTGATCATGTCCTTCCTGCTCCACCAATCCCGCTTTTTCACGACAGTCAATCACCTGCGTGATCTGCCGGCCACCGCGCAACCTGAGATCTGCTTTGCCGGACGCTCGAATGCGGGCAAGTCGACGGCCATCAATATTCTGTGCAATCAGAAGCGCCTCGCGTTCGCCAGTAAGACGCCTGGCCGCACGCAGCACATCAATTATTTCTCGGTGGGAAAGGCGGACGAACCGACAGCGCACCTGGTCGACCTGCCGGGCTACGGTTATGCGGAAGTGCCGGGCGCAGCCAAGGCCCATTGGGAAGCGCTGCTCTCCACCTACCTGCAATCGCGCTCGCAATTGCGCGGCATGATCCTGATGATGGACTCGCGCCGCCCGCTGACGGATCTCGACCGGCGGATGATTGAGTGGTTCGCGCCGACCGGCAAGCCGATTCACACGCTGCTGACTAAGTGCGACAAATTGACGCGCCAGGAAAGCATCAACGCCTTGCGTGCAACGCAGAAAGGTTTGGCTGAATATCGCACCGCCGGCTATCAGGGCGAGTTGACCGCACAGCTGTTCTCGGCGCTCAAACGCGTCGGCATCGAAGAAGCGCACGAGCTGATCGAAAGCTGGCTGATCCCCGGCACGAAGGGCGAAACAGACGCTCCGCAGTAACCGCGGGGCTTGTACGAGCCGAGGCAAAAGCACCTTTTCGGCCGTCCATAAAAAAACCCGCCGCTTTAACGGCGGGTCAAACAGCCTAATCGAAAAAAACGACAGGCACCCGCTCAGGGAGGAGAAGCGGGGAGGTCAGCGCAGGGCGCCTTGCTCGATCGGTATGATATACCATTGTCTCGAAAAGTTTCCGGGAGCGGAGGCAGGCGTTACTTGTCCACCCCACACATCCACGTTTCTTCGATTCGTTTATGAGCTTCTACCCGCACTACCGTCCGCGCCGCATGCGCCGTGACGACTTCTCGCGCCGTCTGATGCGAGAAAACATCCTCACCACCAACGATCTGATCTATCCCGTGTTCATCGTTGAAGGTACCAACGTGCGGCAAGCCGTACCGTCGATGCCGGGCGTCGAGCGCGTGTCGGTGGATCTGCTGATGGGCGTGGCCGAGCAATGCGTCGAGTTGGGCGTGCCGGTGCTATCGCTCTTCCCGGCAATCGAGCCGTCCTTGAAGACGCCTGATGGCCGCGAAGCGACCAACGCAGCCGGCCTGATCCCGCGTGCGGTTCGCGAGCTGAAAAAGAACTTTCCCGACCTCGGTGTGCTTACTGACGTCGCGCTCGATCCGTACACGAGCCACGGCCAGGACGGCGTCCTGGACGAAACCGGCTATGTGATCAACGACGAGACCGTCGATATCCTCGTCGAACAGGCGCGCGCGCAGGCAGAAGCGGGCGTCGATATCGTCGCGCCCTCGGACATGATGGACGGCCGCATCGGCGCGATCCGCGAAATGCTCGAGAGCGAGGACCATATCCACACGCGCATCATGGCTTATGCGGCCAAGTTCGCGTCGGCGTTTTACGGCCCGTTCCGCGACGCCGTCGGTTCCGCGACGAACCTCGGCAAGAGCAACAAGATGACCTACCAGATGGACCCGGCCAATTCGGATGAAGCGCTGCGCGAAGTGCAAGCGGACATCGAAGAAGGCGCAGATATGGTGATGGTCAAGCCGGGTATGCCGTATCTGGACATCGTGCGTCGTGTGAAGGACGAGTTCAAGTTCCCGACTTACGTGTACCAGGTGAGCGGCGAATACGCGATGCTGAAGGCAGCCGCACAGAACGGCTGGCTTGATCACGACAAGGCGATGATGGAATCGCTGCTGGCGTTCAAGCGGGCAGGCGCGGATGGTGTGCTGACCTACTTCGCGCTGGATGCCGCGCGAATTTTGCGCTCGCAGAAGTGATTTAACGAGTCGCTTTGCCGGCGACGCCAGTCTTCTGAAAGCTAAAAATAAACGGAGGCCGACTTGAGTCGCGCCTCCGTTTTTTACGCGTGTTCTGGCGTGCGCCTTTTACGGGCGCGTTGGTGCGCGTTTCTTTGCGCGTTCAAGAGGCGAGTCGCTTTGCGTTACGCCCCGGGCGCACTCGCGCGATCGAGGCTGCGCAAAAACTTGTCAGCGGACTCGTATCCGACGACGCGTAACACTTCCTTGCCGCCTTGATCGAAGAAGATGATGCCAGGCGGCCCGAACAGGCTGAAACGCTTGAGGAGCATTTGATCGTCGGCGTTATTCGCGGTGACGTCGGCGCGCAGCAGGTTCATCTGCTTCAACTTCGCCTGGACACGCGGATCGCTGAATGTGAACTTCTCCATTTCTTTGCAGCTCACGCACCAGTCTGCGTAAAAATCGAGCATAGCGGGTTGTGCGGCCGTTTTGACGGCCTCGTCGAGCTCGGTCGAGGAGCGAACCGGGGCGAACGTCAGATCGCCCTGTGGCGCCGTATTCGGCGTATTGGAGGCGTTTGCCACACCAGACTCACCACCAGCGCGCGCGGCCAGGACCGCCAGCGGACGCAGCGGATCGGAGGAGCCCGCAGCCAGACCCACCAGCAGCACCGCAGCCCAGATTGCCAGCGCCGCGCCGATACCACGGCCGAGCCGACGCCACACGGAAGCGCCCACGGCTGGGGCCGAGAAAAAACCGAGTCCAGCGGCCGCGATCAGCAACCACAACGCGCTCAGCAGCATTGTCGGTGTCGCGCCGAGCACCGGCCAGACGATCCACAGGGCCGCAGCAAGCAGCACCACGCCAAAAAACACCTTGACGCCATCCATCCATGCACCGGCGCGCGGCAGCAAGGTACCGGCGCCAAGACCGATGATCAGGAGCGGAACGCCGAGACCGAGTCCCATCGAGAACAGTGCCGCGCCGCCGAGAAAGGCGTCGCCCGTACGTGCGATGAACGCCAGCACGGCAAAGAGCGGCGCGGTCATGCAGGCGCCCACGACTAACGCAGAGAGCGCGCCCATTACGGCCACCCCGGCAAACTTGCCGCCGGAACGCCCGCTCGATGCACGCGACACACCGTCCTGCCAGCGCTGCGGCAACGCGATATCGAAGCCCGCGATCAGGGTCAGCGCAAAAACAGTCAACAGTACGCCGAACGTCCCGAGCACCCACGGGCTCTGCAGCCACGCGCCGAGACTCTGCCCAACGAGCGCCGCTGCAATGCCAAGCGCCGTGTACACAAGCGCCATGCCGATCACGTACGCCAGCGACAACGCGAAGCCGCGGGCACGCGTCACCCGCGCGCCTTCGCCGATGATGATTGCAGACAGGATGGGAATCATCGGATACGAGCACGGCAGCAGACTGAGCACGGCACCGGCCACGAAATAGAGCCCGATGATGGCGAAGAAACCGCCGCCTTGCAGTAGCGACTGCGCATAGTCGGCGCTGGTGGCGCGCTCATACCACGACGCACCGGCTGCCGCGGATTGCTGCGTGGTGGTAGCAGCCGCTGCGCTGCCGGCCGGCTGCAACGCCTCGCCGCTCACGCGGTACACGCGCTCCATCGGCGGGTAGCAGATGCCGGCGTCGGCGCAGCCTTGAGACGTGACAGCGAGATCGAACGGCCCAGCCGCCTGCTTGACGGGAATACGGATCGTCAGCTCATTGCGATAAGTTTCGACGTTCTTGTTGAAGGTCTGATCGAACTTGACGTGGCCTGCCGGCAACTGTGCTTCGCCGATCGTCGCCGTACCGTTACGGGTCGCGAACGCGAAGCGCTCGCGGTACATGTAGTAACCGTCCGCGATCCTGTAAGTGACGTCGACTTCACCCGGTTTCTCGGTTGCGCTGAATTTGAACGCGACGGCGGGGTCGAGGAAGTCGTCCGCAGCGCGGGCAAGCGTGCCGAACTGCGCGAAGATCAGGCAGCCAAGCAGGAAAAGGACTGTGCGCAGGGCATTGCGTGCGCGTCGATTGAGACCGTTAAGACCGTTAAACATGGAGAGGACGTTGGGTTTCAGCAGTGATCCATTGGCCATACGCGGCCGATGCCGTAGCTTGCCACGAGAGGATTTCCGGCGTGTCGTAGGGATGGTGCGCCTGAATGTACTGCTCGAGTTCCAGCGCGCGTGCGCCGCTCGTCTTGAACAGTAACTGAATCTCCTGCGCCACTTCGATCATGCCCTGCCAATGGTAGCTGGACTGCACAGCGCCCAACTGCGTGACGCAGGCGCATAGGCGGGCGGCCAACGCGTCCGCGGCGAGCTTCTGAGCAACGGCGGCGTCGGGTACCGTCGTCAGAATCAAGGTCACATTCACGCTCACAAAGGCTCCGGACAGGCACGATTCAGGTGCCGATATCGTATCACCTAGCCTTGCCATCCCGCCGAGGCGCTCGCGGCAAGGATGCGGCATTTAGCCGCCATGATTGAGTTGCGGGGATGAAATCCGCCGCTATAAACAAAAAAGCCAAGCTTAGTGCCTGGCTTTTTCTTCGATGCTAAAAAGCTTACTCAGCTTCTTGCACTTCAACTTCTTCGACTTCCGGACGGTCCAGCAATTCGACCAGTGCCATCGGTGCGTTATCGCCAACGCGGAAGCCGAACTTCAGGACGCGCAGGTAGCCGCCCGGACGGGTAGCGTAACGCGGGCCGAGAACTTCGAACAGCTTCGTGACCGAGTCACGATCGCGCAGGCGGTTGAACGCCAGACGACGATTTGCCAGCGACGGCTTCTTGCCGAGCGTGATCAGCGGCTCGACGACTTTACGGAGTTCTTTCGCCTTCGGCAGCGTCGTCTTGATGACTTCGTGCTCGATCAACGAGTTGGACATGTTACGGAGCATTGCCAGACGGTGGCTGCTCGTGCGGTTCAGTTTCCGCAGACCATGACGGTGACGCATGTTAATTCCTTTGATTCAAAGTTTTGGTCCAGCTCTTCTATCGCGCTCAATCTACCCTCGGTTTCCCAACGGTGACGAGTGCACGGGCCGGTAGTGAAAAAAGACAAGACGCGGATTTTAAAGGAAAATCCGCGTCTTTGCCAGTGCAGCGGCGGGTCTTATCCCGAGATTACTTCTCGACTTACTTGTCCAATCCTGCCGGCGGCCAGTTTTCGAGTTTCATGCCGAGCGTCAAACCACGCGACGCCAATACTTCCTTGATTTCGTTCAACGACTTGCGACCCAGATTCGGGGTCTTGAGCAACTCGTTTTCCGTGCGCTGGATCAGGTCGCCGATGTAGTAAATGTTCTCGGCCTTCAGGCAGTTCGCGGAACGAACCGTCAGTTCGAGATCATCAACCGGACGCAGCAGGATCGGATCGATCTGCGGCGCACGCGACGGTGCTTCCGCCGTTGCTTCGGTACCTTCCAGTGCAGCGAACACCGACAGTTGATCAACCAGAATACGCGCCGATTGACGGATCGCTTCTTCCGGCGAAATCACACCGTTGGTTTCGATGTTCATCACGAGCTTGTCGAGGTCAGTACGCTGTTCGACGCGCGCGCTTTCTACGGCATAGCTCACGCGGCGAACCGGCGAGAACGACGCGTCCAGCACGATACGGCCGATGATCTTGGCCGACTCTTCGCCGTAACGACGCACATTGCCCGGCACATAACCACGGCCCTTTTCGACCTTGATCTGCACGTCGAGCTTACCGCCCTTCGAGAGATGCGCGATCACGTGATCCGGGTTGATCACTTCGCAATCGTGCGCGAGTTCGATGTCGCCAGCGGTGACAACGCCTTCGCCTTCCTTGCGCAGCGTAACCGTCACTTCGTCACGGTTATGCAACTTGAACACTACGCCCTTCAGGTTCAACAACAGGTTGACCACATCCTCTTGCACACCGTCGAGCGTCGAATACTCATGTACGACGCCTGCGATCGTCACTTCGGTCGGCGCGTAGCCGATCATCGACGACAGCAGCACGCGCCGAAGCGCGTTACCCAAGGTGTGGCCGTAACCGCGTTCAAACGGTTCCATGACCACTTTCGCATGGCTCTCACCAAGCGATTCAACAGCGATGATCTTGGGCTTCAACAAACTGGTTTGCATAGGTTTTCCTTTTCAATACCCTCGGCTCGTTACACCGATAAGGCTGACCGGTAACAACCTGAAAATAAACAGCCGAGACGCCTCCTTGCGCAACGCAATCGAGGTGCCCCGGCCGTTAATCCGATTACCGCGAATACAATTCGACGATCAGGCTTTCGTTGATATCGCCAGCGATGTCGCTACGTTCCGGCTTGCTCTTGAACGTGCCTTCGAACTTCTTCGAATCGACAGCAACCCAGCTCGGCAGACCGCCTTGCTCAGCCAGCGACAGCGCTTCGAGAATACGCGCCTGCTTCTTCTTTTGTTCGCGCACTGTGACGACGTCGCCCGCCTTCACTTGCATCGACGGGATGTTCGACACCACGCCGTTCACCGTGATCGCCTTGTGGCTCACAAGCTGACGCGCTTCAGCGCGCGTCGAGCCGAAGCCCATGCGATACACGACGTTGTCGAGACGCGATTCGAGCAATTGCAGCAGGTTTTCACCCGTGTTGCCCTTCAGGCGGTCGGCTTCAGCGAAGTAACGGCGGAATTGACGCTCGAGGACACCATAGATGCGCTTCACTTTTTGCTTTTCGCGCAGCTGCGTGCCGTAGTCGGACGTACGTGCACCCGACGTGCGGCCGTGTTGGCCAGGCTTGCTGTCAAGCTTGCACTTGTCAGCGAGCGAACGACGGGCGCTCTTCAGGAAGAGGTCAGTGCCTTCACGGCGGGACAGCTTGGCCTTAGGGCCGATATAACGTGCCACGTTGATTCCTTCTATGATTAATCACACGAGTGCATGCACTCGCGCTAGTCCGAACCCTTTGGGTCGAACGGTGGGCTTAGTCAATTCAATAGCGCAAGCAGCCTGTGGTCGCCGGCTTACAACCCCGGCGGCAACAGGCGCTAGCGAAAACAGCGTCTTAGATACGACGACGCTTCGGCGGACGGCAGCCGTTGTGCGGGACCGGCGTCACGTCGGAGATCGCGGTGATCTTGATACCAAGACCATGCAACGCGCGCACCGCCGACTCACGGCCAGGACCAGGGCCCTTGATCCGCACTTCGAGGTTCTTCACGCCGTATTCCATCGCCACGCGGCCAGCCGATTCGGCCGCCACCTGGGCTGCAAACGGGGTCGATTTACGCGAACCCTTGAAGCCCTGACCACCCGACGTTGCCCAAGCAAGTGCATTGCCTTGACGATCAGTGATCGTGATGATGGTGTTGTTGAACGACGCGTGAACGTGAACCACGCCCTCGGCGACGTTCTTCTTGACCTTCTTGCGAACGCGTTGCGCCGCGGAGTTGTTCGAAGCCTTAGCCATTACGTTTTCCTGTAACTGTCAGTTCCGCTTACTTCTTCAGCGATTGCGCTGCACGACGCGGACCCTTGCGCGTACGGGCATTCGTACGCGTGCGTTGACCACGCAGGGGCAAGCCCTTGCGATGACGCACGCCACGGTAGCAGCCGAGATCCATCAGGCGCTTAATGTTCATCGTCGTTTCACGGCGCAGATCGCCCTCAACGATGAACTTGCCGACTTCTTCACGCAGCTTTTCGAGGTCTGCGTCGTTCAGGTCCTTGACCTTCTTCGAAAATGCCACACCAGCAGCGACGCAAATGTCGCGCGAGCGCGTGCGGCCTACACCGTAAATAGCCGTCAGGCCGATTTCGGTATGCTGGTGATTCGGGATGTTAACCCCTGCGATACGAGCCATTGTTTTTCCTCAAACAAAAAGCGCAGCAAAAAGCGCGGCGTTCAGCCTTGACGCTGTTTGTGGCGCGGATCAGAGCTGCAAATCACGCGCACAACGCCTTTGCGCTTGATGATCTTGCAATTGCGGCAAATGCGCTTAACCGATGCCATCACTTTCATGATATTACCCTTTTTTCAAATCACTTCGCCCGGAACACGATCCGCGCACGCGACAGATCGTAAGGCGTCAATTCAACCGTTACCTTATCGCCCGGCAAGATTCGGATGTAGTGCATCCGCATCTTGCCGGATATGTGTCCCAATACGACATGGCCGTTTTCCAGCTTCACCCTAAAGGTAGCGTTAGGCAGGTTTTCGATGACTTCACCCTGCATCTGGATAACATCGTCTTTGGCCATAAGTCCTTTCAACGCATCGGGACGCCGCCGCCTTTGAAGTTAGCTTTCTTCAGCAGCGATTCATACTGTTGCGACATAACGTACGACTGCACCTGCGCCATGAAATCCATTGTGACGACGACAATGATCAGCAGCGACGTTCCACCAAAATAAAACGGCACGTTCCAGCGCAGTACCAAAAATTCAGGCAGCAGACAAACAAACACGATGTAGATCGCACCAGCCAGCGTCAGACGCGTCAGGATGCGGTCGATGTACCGCGCGGTTTGATCGCCCGGGCGGATGCCTGGGACGAAAGCGCCACTCTTTTTCAGGTTGTCGGCCGTTTCCCTGCTGTTGAACACCAGTGCGGTGTAAAAGAAGCAGAAGAAGACGATCGCCAACGCGTACAGCAACACGTACACGGGTTGACCGGGCTTAAGAGCTTCGGCCACGTTGTGCAACGTGTCTGCGAACCAGCTGGCACGCGACCCCGAACTAAACCAGTTCAGGATGGTTGCCGGGAAGAGAATGATCGACGATGCAAAGATCGGCGGAATCACGCCCGACATATTCAACTTCAGCGGCAGATGCGAAGACTGGCCGCCGTAAATCTTGTTACCGACTTGCCGCTTGGCGTAATTCACAAGAATCTTGCGCTGGCCGCGTTCAATGAACACCACCAGATACGTCACACCGGCAATCAGCGCGACCACGATAATCGCCGAGATGATGCTCATCGAGCCGGTTCGCACCAATTCGAAAAGACCACCGATTGCGTTCGGGAAACCCGCCGCAATACCGCCGAAAATGATGATCGAGATACCGTTGCCAAGCCCGCGTTCCGTGATCTGCTCACCCAGCCACATCAGGAACATCGTGCCGGTCACCAGCGTCACGACCGTCGTCAACCGAAATACCATTCCCGGATCGATCACCAGGCCCGGCTGATTTTCCAGTGCGACGGCAATGCCGAACGCCTGGAACGTTGCCAGCAGGACCGTAAAGATACGCGTGTACTGCGTAATCTTCCGTTGACCTGCCTGCCCTTCCTTTTTCAGCGCTTCCAGCTGCGGCGAGACAATCGCCAGCAACTGCATGATGATCGACGCCGAAATGTACGGCATGATCCCAAGCGCAAAAATCGTGAACCGCGAAAGTGCGCCACCCGAGAACATGTTGAACATGCCAAGGATGCCGCCCGACTGGCTTTGGAACAACTTTGCCAGCTGGTCCGGGTCAATACCCGGCACCGGAATGTGCGCGCCGATACGGTAGACGATCAACGCCAGCAGCAGGAACACTGCACGCCGACGCAGATCGCCAAATTTCGCCGCGCTGCGACCGGGTTTTGCGAGACTCGGACTGTTAGCCAAGTACCTTCTCCGATGCAAATGCTAGTGACGGCAAATAACTTGCTCGTTACTCGGCAAAAGAGCCGCCGGCTGCTTCAATAGCAGCGCGCGCACCCTTCGTCGCACCCAGACCCTTCACAACGACCTTGCGCTTCAGCTCGCCCGTCGCGATGATCTTGGCACTCTTGATCAGCTCGCCGAGCAGGCCGGCTTGCTTCAGAGCCAACAAATCGATTTCGTCGACCGGCAGCTTTTCCAGATCAGAGAGACGCACTTCACCAACGAATTCCTTCGTCAGCGAGGTGAAGCCACGCTTCGGCAGGCGACGTTGCAGCGGCATTTGACCGCCTTCGAAGCCAACCTTGTGAAAGCCGCCCGAACGCGACTTCTGACCTTTGTGACCACGGCCAGCAGTTTTGCCCAGACCGGAGCCGATACCACGGCCGACGCGACGCTTAGCGTGCTTCGAGCCTTCAGCCGGCTTCAGGTTATTCAATTCCATTATCAACTCCTTGAGTCCTGGTCAGCCGCTTAGCTGATGACCTTAACGAGGTACGAAACCTTGTTGATCATGCCGCGCACAGCCGGCGTGTCCTGCAACTCGCTAACCGAGTTGAGTCGGCGCAAGCCCAAGCCACGCACCGTTGCACGGTGCGTTTCACGAGTGCCAATCAGGCTCTTGACGAGCTGGACCTTGACAGTTTTATCAGACATGGTGTCCACCTTAGCCCAGAATATCTTCGACGGACTTGCCGCGCTTCGCCGCAATGTCGCCCGGCGTGGACTGCTTGCGCAGACCGTCGAGCGTTGCACGAACGAGGTTGTACGGATTCGTCGAACCGTGGCTCTTCGCCACAACGTTTTGAACGCCCATCACGTCGAACACTGCGCGCATCGGGCCGCCAGCGATCACGCCCGTACCGTCCTTCGCCGGAGCGAGGAGGACTGCGGATGCGCCGTGCTTACCGTGCACTTCGTGTTGCAACGTACCGTTCTTCAGCGGCACCTTGAACATGTTGCGACGAGCTTGTTCCATTGCCTTTTGAACAGCAACCGGAACTTCCTTCGCTTTGCCCTTGCCCATGCCGATGCGGCCATCGCCGTCGCCAACCACGGTCAGTGCGGCGAAGCCGAGAATCCGGCCACCCTTCACGACCTTGGTCACGCGGTTGACCGAAATCATTTTTTCACGAAGGCCGTCGTCGCGTTCGTCAGCCTGAACTTTCGCTTGCATCTTTGCCATGACGAATTCTTCCCTTAGAACTTGAGTCCAGCTTCGCGCGCCGCATCAGCCAGCGCTTTCACGCGGCCGTGGTAACGGAAACCTGAACGGTCAAAGGCGACGGATTCGATGCCGGCAGCCTTAGCCTTTTCTGCAATGCGCTTACCGATCAAGGTCGCAGCATTGACGTTGCCGCCCTTGCCCGACTTGTCGGCCAATTCGGCACGCACTTCAGCTTCGAGCGTCGACGCGCTTGCCAACACCTTGGTGCCGCATGCCGAGAACACTTGCGCATAGATATGCGTGTTCGTGCGATGCACAGCCAGACGTGCGACCTGCAGCTCAGCGATCTTGACGCGCGTCTGTTTAGCGCGGCGCAGGCGAGATTGAGTCTTATCCATGATTGCGCACCCTTACTTCTTCTTCGTTTCTTTG
>NZ_DASRSY010000465.1:0-27291 GCF_035656215.1 Paraburkholderia sp. | reverse complement strand
ATGAGTCAGGGCTACATGCGCCATAGCGGCGCCGAAGAAGCGGCAAGGGTTACGCGAACAGACGCGGCTACTGATCCAGCACGAGCTTGATGTCGAGCGGCGGTTCCGAACGGCTCAGATTCAGGCGCTTCACGCCGGTGGCCGGCGCGTCGGCATAGGCCAGGTAATCGATCGTCCAGCCGTCTTGCGTGATCTGCTTCAGACGTGAGGGCTGTTCCGGATCCTTCTCGGTCCTGGCGCGCGAAGTCGGCGCCGGCGAAGGCTGCAGCCAGTAGCGCAGCCCTTCGACCGGCAGCGAGAACCCGAGCGCGTTCTGCATCAGCGTGGCGACATTGTCGGCGGTAAGCGGTTGGCGGTTCGGCAGTTCGAGCGTGGCCGAAGCTGGCGACGAAGTCACGATCGCCAGCGTCTGGCCGAGCGGATTGCGCAATTGCAGGGTGACCGTGTCACCCGTTTCCTGCCAGGTGAAGTTGCCATAGGCATTGCGTTGCTGGCCGTTCTGATCGTTGTACTGGATCGCGAAACGGCCCTGATAAGCGCGCGTGGTCTGCGCAGTGACGGACGTCGCCGCATTCGACGTGGACGGCCCCTGCGGCTTCACCGATGCACAACCGGCCAACGCGACAACCGCTGCCGCTACGAGTCCGAGCGCCGCGCCACGCGGCGCCCGGGGATAGGAGATCAAGCGGGAAAGACGCATCAAAGATCGTTCACCTGAAGTCGTTGCAGCGTTTTAACCAGCGTGTCGTTGTCCGGTTCAAGCTTGCGTGCGTCGCGGAAAGCAGCGCGCGCCTGATCCTGCGCTCCGGTTTTCCACAACACTTCGCCGAGGTGCGCGCCGATTTCGGCGTTCGGCTGGAGGTCATAAGCTTGGCGCAGCAGCTTGATTGCGTCCGACGTATCGCCCATCCGGTACTTGACCCAGCCGACGCTGTCCATGATGAAGGCGTCGTTCGGCGCCAACGACGAGGCCTTCTCGACCAGCTTGTCCGCTTCCGGCAGGCGCTGATTGCGATCGGCCAGCGAATAGCCGAGCGCGTTGTACGCCTGCGGGTTGTCGGGCTGCGTCTGGATCAGCTTACGCAGTTGCGCTTCCATGACATCGTAATGGCCGGTCTTTTCGGCGGCCATGGCGTAGTCGTAGGTCAGATCGGGATCGTCCGGGAAATTCGCTGTGGCTTGCTGCAGGCGTGTTTCCGCCTCCGGGTAGCGCTTCGCGTCGAACAGAATGGCGGCGTCGGTGCGTGCAATCAGCGCCTGGTCGCGCGGATCGGGTGTTTGCAAACCGGCCAGCAGCTTGCGCGCGTCGTCAGACTTGCCCTGCTTGGCGAGCAATTGCGCACGCGTGATCTGCGCCGGCACGTATTGCTGGCTCGACGGTGAGACCTTGTTCAGCCAGTCGCCGGCTGCCGCTTCGTTCTTCTGCTCGAGCGACAGTTGCGCAAGATAGATATACGCCTGGCCCGGATCGGCACCCGGCGTTTTTTCAGCTTGCTGCGCGTACTGGGTCAGGTAAGTTTGCGCGTCGTTGAAATTCTTCTGCTGGATCTTGATCAGCGCGAGCGCCATCAGCGGCGTGAGGTCGGCCGCGTTGTTCTTGTGCATGATCTCGAACTGCTTCTGCGCGTCGTCCAGACGGTCGCTCGCGAGGTACATCTGCGCGAGCGCGAGACGCGCGTCATGCGATTTCGGATTCTGCTGCACGTACTTTTCGAGCGACGCGATACCTTCCTTGCGTTCCTCCGGGCCCATCTGCGACAGCATCAGCGCGGCCGGCAAATAATCCGGCTTGAGCGTGAGCGCCTGTTCGAGCGACTTGCGCGCGCCCGGCGCGTCGTCGGAAACGAGCTGCTGGCGTGCGATGGCCAGTTGCGCTTCCGGCCGGTTCAGGTCGTTTTTCAGCAGGTCTTGCAGCACATGCAAGCCGCCGATCCGGTTCGGACCGCGTGAGAGCAGCAACTGCAGCGCCAGAATCGCGCTACCGCGATTGTCCGCGGGTACTCTCGCGAGTTCACGGGCGAGGATCGGCTCGGCGTCGTCAGGCTTGCCGGACAGCACGAGCAGTGACGCGTCGAGTTGCGCGGCGCGTCCCGAATCCGGCGCATACTGCTGCCACAATTGCGCGGCGGCCAAGGCATCCGACGGGCTTTGCGCGGCCAGCGCGATTTCCGTGGCGCGTTGCGCCATGCGCGGATCGTGCGTGTCGCGCGCGAGCGCGAGGTATGTCTGGTAGGCGGGCGCCGGCTGGTCGCGTTGCAAGGCGACTTCAGCGGCGAGCACCTGAAATACGATCTGGCTGGACAGCGGCACGCCCGGCAGAGACTTCTGGTCTTCCGCCGTCGCCGGGCCGAGCGGATCCGGCAGGGTGACGGACGTGTCATCCGAGCCTGGCGATGGATCCTGCGCGTGCGCGGGCACGGCGGCCAGCGCCCAGACGGCGAGTGCGGCGGCACCGAGCATGCGTCGAGCGGATACGGCGTGCGGCACGCGGGATGCGCTAGCCGGGCGTTTCGAAAACAGCTTCACGAAGGACAAGTTCATGGAAATCCGTTCAATGTTTCGGACGATTGTAACGCGCTCGCTACAATAAGCGCACAACCACTCACGCAAGTTGCAGACCAGTTAGACATGCCAGAGTTGCCAGAAGTTGAGGTTACCCGAAGGGGAATCGAACCGTATGTGTCCGGCCGCAAGGTTGAACGCGTCGATGTGCGTACGCCTGCGCTGCGTTGGCCGATTCCGGCGGACCTTGCGAAAACCTTGCGCGGCAGCGTGGTACGTAAGGTTGAGCGGCGGGGCAAGTATCTGCTGTTCGAAGTCGACGCCGGCTGGTTCATCGTGCATCTGGGCATGACCGGCACGCTGCGTGTGCTGCGCCATGTGCCGCATCCGCCGGCCGCAGCGAAACATGATCACGTCGACTGGATTTTCGATGAATTCATTTTGCGCTATCGCGACCCGCGGCGCTTTGGCGCGGTGTTGTGGCACCCGCGTGAAGCAGGCGACGTGCTCGAGCACCCGCTGCTTGCGAGCCTCGGTGTCGAGCCGTTTTCGCCGGCGTTCTCCGGCGCATTGATGCACAGGCTCACGCGCGGGCGCAAGGTGTCGGTGAAGCAGGCATTGCTGGCGGGGGAGATCGTGGTCGGCGTGGGTAATATCTACGCGTCCGAAAGTCTTTTTCGCGCAGGTATCAGGCCCACCACTGCAGCGGGCCGCATCTCGCTTGTGCGCTACGATTTGCTGGCGGACGCAGTGCGCGTCACGCTTGCCGCAGCGATCGAGAAGGGCGGCAGCACGCTGCGCGATTTCGTCGGCAGCGATGGCGAAAGCGGTTACTTCCAGCTCGACTATTTCGTCTATGATCGCGCGGGGCTGCCATGCCGCGTGTGTGGAACGCCGATCAAACAGATCGTGCAGGGGCAGCGTTCTACGTATTTCTGTCCCACCTGCCAGCGCTAAATTCTCAATGCCTTCTCGTTTAAGCCCGTCCGCGCCGTCCGCTGCGCCTGCTTTCCCGGTCATGTCCGATTTTTCCGCGCGGCTGATTGCATGGCAACGCCAGCATGGCCGTCACGATCTGCCATGGCAGAATACGCGCGACCCATATCGCATCTGGCTGTCGGAAATCATGCTGCAGCAGACTCAGGTATCGACGGTGATTCCGTACTACGCAAAGTTTCTTGCGCGTTGTCCGGATGTTGCCTCGCTCGCCGCCGCGCCGACAGACGACGTGATGGCGTTGTGGGCCGGCCTGGGCTATTACTCGCGTGCACGCAATCTGCACCGCTGCGCGCAGGTGGTGGTCGAGCAGCATGGCGGCGCGTTTCCCGCGTCGGCCGACGAGCTCGCAGAATTGCCGGGCATCGGCCGTTCGACGGCGGCGGCGATCGCCTCTTTCGCATTCGGCGCGCGTGCCACAATTCTCGATGGCAATGTGAAGCGCGTGTTGGCGCGTGTATTTGGCGTCGAAGGCTTTCCGGGTGAAAAGAAAGTCGAGAACGCGATGTGGACGCTGGCGGAATCGCTGCTGCCGTCGAACGTATCGGACGCTGGTGTCAGCGCGTACACGCAAGGCCTGATGGACCTCGGCGCAACATTGTGTGTGCGAGGCAAGCCGGACTGCCTGCGCTGCCCGTTCGCCGTCGACTGCGTGGCGAACGTGACGGGACGTCAGCGTGAACTGCCCACCGCACGGCCGAAGAAAGCTGTGCCGACGCGTCGCACATGGATGCTGGTGCTGCGCGACGGTAACGCCGTGATGCTGGAAAGGCGTCCGCCGTCAGGCATCTGGGGCGGCTTGTGGAGCCTGCCCGAAGCCACCGGCGAAGCTGCACTCGCAGATCGTGCGCGCGCCTTCGGTGGTGACGGAGCGATCTCACCACTCGCGCCGCTTACGCACGTCTTTACGCATTTCAAGCTGGATATCGAGCCGCGGCTCGCTGAACTGGATCGCGGCGTAGGGGCATTGGCTGCGCTAGGCGACGCGGACACCGCATGGGTCGCGTTAAGCGATCTCGACTCGTTCGGTGTACCCGCACCGGTGCGCAAACTGTTGAATAGTCTGCACGGTTCGCTGCTGTAGCAAATCCGGGCAAAAGCACGTCGAATCAAAGCAACTGATGCTGCTGCATATAGTGGTGAACCAGGTCGAGTCGCGCGCCTGCGTCCTGCAATTCCATCAGCTTTTGCCTTGCACGAAGGGCGATTGGCAACACTTCCGCGAGCCGGTTCGACACCCATGAGGGATCTTCCAGCCTGAACGGCTCCGCGAACGGCAAGCTGTCCGGGTCGCGCTCGCGGATCGTCGCGATGATCCGTTCGAGCACTTCTGCGCAGGCGCCGAATTTGGCCAGCTGCTCATTGCCCTCGAGGGGTATGTCTTCTCCGAGCGGTTCGGCCATGCCGACCAGCAAGCCGCTGCTTTCCACGCGATGCGACAGCAGGCGAATCCGCCGCGTGCCGCGTGCCCGAATCAGCAGCATGCCGAAGGCTTCGACATCACACTCTTCGATTTCGGCGAGACAGCCAATTGCTTCGGGCACCGAAGGCTCTTCGTCGCGCGCAACTTCTGCGCCGCTTTTGAGCAGACACACACCGAACGGTGTTTTTTCACGCAGACAATCGCGCGCCATATCGAGGTAGCGCGCTTCGAAGATTTTCAGCGGCAGCAGGCCGTCGGGAAACAGCACCGTATGCAGCGGAAACAGCGGCACATCGGCAAGCACAGTAGAAAAAGACATGGCGCAACGCTTCGAGTTGAGGCCGCGCGACGCGGCCGGTTAAGCCACTAACTTCGATGATTCGCCGGCATGAACCGGCGCATCGCGGTGCCGCACAATGACATTCGCCGAAGTTGCGAGACGCGCGGCAAGCGTCTCCGCAATGAACACCGAGCGGTGCTGGCCGCCCGTGCAGCCGATCGCGACGGTCAGATAACTGCGGTTGTCGTCACGGAAATGCGGCAGCCATTTGACGAGAAATTTTTCGATGTCGCCGATCATTTCATGCACGACCGGCAGCGCATCGAGAAAATCAATTACCGGTTTGTCTAGGCCCGTGAGCGGCCGCAATTCATGATCGTAGTACGGGTTCGGCAGCATGCGTACGTCGAAAACAAAATCGGCGTCGAGCGGCACGCCGCGTTTAAAGCCGAAGGATTCGAACATCAGCACGAGCCCCGCATCTTTCTGTTCGATAAACCGTTTGACCCATGCACGCAGCACGTTCGCGCGCAGATTGCTGGTGTCGATCTGATGACCGAATTCGGCAAGGCCCGCCACGAGTTCGCGTTCGCGTTCGATCGCTTCGGCGAGCGACGTCAACAAGCCGACGTCCGCATCATGCGCGGTGGAACCAGACAGCGGATGGCGGCGGCGCGTTTCGGAAAAACGTTGAATCAGCGACTGCGTACTTGCGTTCAGGAAGAGCACGCGCACGTCGTGGGCGCGCGAGAGGTCGCGGATCATCGCGGGCATTTCGTCGAGCGAAGCGCTCGAGCGCGCGTCGATCGCTACCGCGAGGCGTTCTTGGCCGTCGTCGGCGAGATAGTTGGCCAGTTGCGGCAAAAAACGCGGCGGCAGATTGTCGACGCAGTAGTAGCCTGCGTCTTCAAGTGCGTTCAGGGCAACTGACTTGCCGGAGCCGGAAATACCGGTGATCAGGATTATGCGCATGGAGTCGTGAAATCCGTACAGTTCATCATAGCATCTGGTCCCCGTGCGTGTGCCACCGCAGCCTGCCGTTGGCTGGGGCGTGACATGGTGCCGCGGGGTGCCGCGGACTCAGATCAATTTGCCGGGAAACTGGCTGTCCGGGTCCTGCATTGCCAGACGCTGGCGATCCATGAAATCGCGCAGCGTGTCGATGCCGCGCAGCTGCAGGATCGTGTTGCGCACAGCCGCTTCGACCAGAACCGCGAGGTTGCGGCCGGCCGCCACCTGAATCGTGACTTTGCTGATCGGCAAGCCGAGCACGTCGACGGTTTGGCTTTCCAGCGGCAACCGCTGAAACTCGCCGTCGGGACGGCGCACCAGTTGCACGATCAGTTTCAGCTTCATTTTGCGGCGCACCGCGGTTTCACCGAAGATCGTCTTGATGTCGAGCAGGCCGAGGCCGCGCACCTCGAGCAGGTTTTGCAGCAGCGGCGGGCAGCGCCCTTCGACGAAATCCGGACCCAGGCGTACGAAATCCACCGCGTCGTCGGCAACGAGGCCGTGGCCGCGGCTGATCAGTTCCAGCCCGAGTTCGCTCTTGCCGAGGCCGGAATCGCCGGTGAGCAGCACGCCCATGCCGAGAATGTCGAGAAACACACCATGCAGTGTGGCGCGCGGGGCGAGAATGCGCGACATGTAGAGGCGCAGGCTGTCGATCACCGCGGCGGCGGACATGGGCGTGGTGAAGAGCGGCGTGGACGAGCGCGTGCAGCGCAGCACCAGTTCCGGCGGCGCGGCGACGCCGCCTGCCACCACCAGAAACGGCGGCTCCAACGCGATCAGCTCGGCCATGTGGCGCGAGCGGTCTTCGTCGGTTTGGCGTTTGTAGTAGTCGATTTCGGCGTCGCCGAGCACCTGAATCCGGTTCGGGTGGATCAGGTTCAAGTGGCCGACGAGGTCGGCGCTCGACGTGGCATTGGCGACCGATTCCGAAGAAAAGCCGCGCTCCCAGCCTTCATGCCCCGTCAGCCAGCTCAGCTTCAGCGTGGCGGCGTTGTCGTCGAAAATGCTCTGGGCGTTGATGCTGGACGTATCCATGAGTCAGTGACTCCAGTGTGGGCCGCTTGCCGGGCAAAGGGGTGGTCGCGCTAATACCGGCCGTTTATTTTGTCAGGCTCTATCCGCATGCGGACGGGTACCGGGCATGCGGATAAGCGGCGTGCGGATAACCGCCGATGCATCAAGGTTGCCACTGAGTGAGCAGGCGATGCAACGCTTCGCGGTCTTCTTCCGTGTGCAGCCGCTCGCGGGCCTCGCGGTCGGACAGCAACTGGGCGATTTCCGAAAGGATTTCGAGGTGCTGCTGGGTGGCCTGCTCGGGCACGAGCAGGAAGATCAGCAGGGAGACCGGCTGGCCGTCAGGCGATTCGAAGGGGATAGGTTCGGCGAGGCGGACAAACGCGGCGAGCGGCTGCTTCAAGCCTTTGATCCGGCCATGCGGAATCGCGACGCCTTCGCCGAGCCCCGTCGATCCGAGGCGCTCACGCGCGAACAGATTGTCAGTGACCGTGCTACGGGCGATGCCGTTCTGGTTCTCGAAGATCAGGCCCGCTTGCTCGAACACGCGCTTCTTGCTGGTGACCGATAGTCCGACGACCACGTTCTCGAGGGGAAGAAATTTGGCTAAACGATTCATGTTGACAGGCGAAAACGTGGCCTGGATTCTCCTCGCTGGGGCGTTTGATTGGGATTCCATTCGTTTGATGCTCGCGGCGACGTGCGTTGGAGTCCGATAGCGCAGGACTCCGGCCGACCGATTTCCGTTTGAGCTAACTTGACCCCGATGGTAACCGGAACATTATAGAACAGGGTAGCCGCCGATGGTGCGGCGCGCCATCGATGCATTATGGGTTTATTTGGATCATGATCCATGCGGCGCTGGCGTGCGGGAAGGGTGCCGGGAAACGAAAAACCGCCCGGTCTCGGGCGGTTTGGCTGGCTAAGGGGAACTGAAGGGAACTGAAGAAAAATAAAAGAAAACCTTCTAATTTCCCTTATTGCGGCGGCACGTCCAGTTGCGGCGCCGGCTGGTACTTGATCGCGTCGTGCGCATGGCCTTGCAGGCGATCCTTGTGGCGTATCACTTGTCGGTCGAGCTTGTCGATCATCAGATCGATCGCAGCGTAGAGATCGCTGTCACAGCTCTCGACAAAGATATCTTTGCCCTTGAGATGCAGGTTGATTTCAACCTTTTGCCGCTTTTCCTTTTCCTTGTGGTTGTCGACCGAGAGGACCACACTGCCGTCAATTACCTGATCAAAATGTCTTAGCACCCTATCCAGTTTGGTGATCACGTATTCGCGCAACGCAGGCGTTACTTCGAGGTGGTGTCCACTGATCTGCAGATTCATAGTGCTTCTCCAAGCTAAAGGCCGCTTGGCCCGCACGATGACGAAGGTCCGGTCGATCTGTCGGCTTGCCTGAGTCGCCCCCCGGTGACTGACTTCTGGCAGGTCGCATCGGCCGGCCTGTCCGCCAACTGCGGAGCGGCCGGTAAATGCCCGTCGCGGGAGGCGGCGGGCTACAGAGACTTGCGCAGGTTGACTGCCGGAATCTTGAGCGCTTCGCGATACTTCGCAACGGTACGCCGTGCGACCACGAAGCCCTGTTCCGCCAGCAGTTCGGCTATGCGGCTGTCTGAAAGAGGAGATTTCGGGTTTTCCGCTCCTATCAGTTGCTTGATGAGCGCGCGAATGGCCGTGGAAGAGGCCGCGCCGCCCGTGTCAGTCGAAACGTGTGATCCGAAGAAGTACTTAAATTCAAGCGTCCCGAATGGGGTCAGCATGTATTTACCGGTTGTCACACGCGAGACAGTTGACTCGTGTAGGCCCAGCGTATCAGCAATTTCTCGCAAAACCAAGGGGCGCATGGCAATTTCGCCGTGCACAAAAAAGCTCTTTTGACGCTCGACAATGGCTTGCGCAACCCTGAGGATCGTCTCAAAACGTTGCTGGATATTCTTGATCAGCCAGCGTGCTTCCTGCAGTTGCTGGCGCAACGATCCGCTGCCCGGATCGCCCCGGTTATTGCGCAGAATATTCGCGTACAGATGGTTGATGCGCAGCTTCGGCACCACCTCCGGGTTCAGCTCCGCCTGCCAGCCCTGTGCCGTTTTGCGCACCATGATGTCCGGCACCACATAGTCCGCTTCCGCCTTGCCGTACGCGGCGCCCGGAAACGGCTCGAGCGAGCGGATCAGAACATGCGCATCGCGTAAATCGTCGTCATTCGCCTTCAGATGCTTGCGCAGGCGCGTGAAGTCGCGTGCCGCGAGCAGTTCCAGATGATTGGCAACGATGTCGAGCGCCAGCGTGCGCGTAGGCGACCGTTCGAGCCGCAGCAATTGCAGCTTGAGACATTCCGACGCGGAGCGCGCGCCGACCCCTGCAGGGTCGAAGCTATGCAGCAGCGCAAGCGCGGCGTTCATTTCGTCGAGATCGACTTCGAGCTCTTCAGGCAGGTCAGTCAGCACTTCGTCGAGCGTGGCGGCGAGATAGCCGTCGTCGTCGAGCGATTCGATCAGAAAGGTGATCAGTGCGCGGTCGCGCTGGCTCGCCTGGGTGACGCGAAGTTGCGCCATCAGATGATCGCGCAGCGAGGTGCTCGATTCGTGGATTTGCAGCGGCGGCAGATCGTCGTCGTCCGAAGCATTGCCGGAGCGGCCGTAGTCGCCGAGATCCCATTGCGACGCGTCGCCGTTGCTGTCGCCCGAGAGGCCGTTGTATTCGTCGACACCCTGAGGCTCGCCGTTCTCGGCGCGCTCGCTGCTGCTCGTGGATGAAGACGAGGTATTGCCACCCATCTGGTCTGGCGGTGGGGAGGAATTGGGCGACTGGGCGATCAGCGAACCGTCGGCCGCCACGCGCAGGGGACTCGCGATCCAGTCATCCTCATTCTCGAGGAGCGGATTCTGCGAGATCGCCATTGCGACTTCCTGCTGCAGTTCGAGCGTGGACAGCTGAAGCAGCCGGATGGACTGCTGCAGTTGTGGGGTCAGCGCAAGATGCTGCGATAGGCGGAGTTGGAGGCTGGCTTTCATGGCAAGTTGAGATTCATTGTAGAGAGTTTGCCACGACCGCGATACCTTGCGACGTTCGCAATTACGCGTGCGCCCGTTTTCGGCGGCGCTGGGCGCGGGACGGCCCAGGTCAAAAATGCTGATGTGCGGATGCCGCAAAGGGGCCGGCGGGTGCGCGCTCGCACCGCCGGCAATCCCTTGTGCACTTACATGCGGAAGTGTTCGCCCAGATAGACGCGCCGCACGCTTTCGTTTTCGATGATGTCGCTCGGCGCGCCGGCGGCCAGCACGCTGCCGTCGCTGATGATGTAGGCGTGGTCACAGATGCCGAGGGTTTCGCGCACGTTGTGGTCGGTGATTAGCACGCCGATATTGCGCTGCTTCAGAAATTTGACGATCTTCTGGATTTCCAGCACCGCGATCGGATCGACGCCCGCGAACGGTTCGTCGAGCAGAATGAAGCTCGGATTGGTGGCCAGCGCACGTGCAATTTCAACCCGTCGGCGCTCGCCGCCGGACAGCGACAGCGCCGGATTTTCACGCAGGTGAGCGATCTGCAGTTCGTCGAGCAACGCTTCGGTGCGGCTCGTGATGGTGTCTTTGCTGAGCCGCTTGCCGTTGTCTTCGTGCTGCAATTCCAGCACCGCGCGAATATTTTCCTCGACGCTGAGCTTGCGGAATACGGAAGCTTCCTGCGGCAGATACGACAAGCCCAGCGACGCGCGCTTGTGAATCGGCAGCAAGCTGATCGACTTGCCGTCCAGATCGATTTCACCCGCATCGAGGGGCACCAGGCCGACGATCATATAGAACGACGTGGTCTTGCCGGCGCCGTTCGGGCCGAGCAGACCGACCACTTCGCCGCTTTTCACGTCGAGCGAGACGTCTTTGACGACCGTGCGCGAGCCGTAACGCTTCTTCAGGTTGCGGACCACCAGCGAACTGCTGGTGCCGGCGGGTTTGCGATTCGGGAGGGACGCGGAGGAGCTCACTGGTTCGGTGCTCCTTGAATCGTGGTGGACGGCGCGAGCGTGGCCGACGCGCCGTTCAGCGGCGCAGCGCCGCCGTTGCGCGGCGCCAGCATTGCGCGCACGCGGCCGGTCGGGTTGCCCGGGCCGGCGACGTCCTTGCCTGCCTTCGCGGTGTAGAAGTCGTTCTGGCCGTCATACGTGATGACACTGCCGTGCACCTGGTCCATTACCGTAGAGAGGCCTTGCAGGCGTTTGACGGTGGCGTTGGTGGTGAGCGTGGTCAGATCCTGCTTGCCGTCGTAGTCGATACGAATTGCCGTGCCTTCGATGTATTCATCGAGGCCTTCGCGCTTCTGGCGGAAATACGACAGATTGCCGCCGCTCGACGTGCCGGTGGCGTACTGATAGCCCTGCGGGTCTTGCGTCACTTCAACCCGATCGGCCTTGATCACGATCGTGCCTTTGGTGGCGACCACGTGGCCGGTGAAGATGTTGACCTGTTTCAGGTCGTCGTAAGTCATGTTGTCCGCTTCGATGTTCAGCGGCTTGTCCTTGTCGGCGCGGTCGGCGTGCGCAAGCGGCGCGAAGCCGGCGAGCGGCAGCGCGACGATTAGTGCAGCGAGTCCGGCGCGGCACGCGGACAGGGTGCGCGAGCGGCCGGTATCAAAACGGGGGAACGATTCGTTCATGCAGTCACGCCTGGAATGGATTACCCGGGTTGCTTGGGCGAGCTGGCGGAGCCTTCGGACGCGGCAATCGCGCCCTTCACATTGCCGAACAGCTGCATTACCCGGGTGACGTTGTTGTAGTTCATGCCGCTGGCAGTCATCACAGACATACCGCGCTGAAGTTTAACCGGCTTTTCAGTCTCGATCACATCGTCGTTGACCAGCACCCTAAAATGCTGCGAATCCGCTTGCATCGGCGGATCGCCGTTACCGGCGGCCCGCAGGATGCGCGCATTGTCGTACAGATCGACGATCGAGGCGTCGCCATTTACCTTACCGGTGTCGCCGGTCGCGGTGACGATTGGCTTGCCGGGCTGGAACGCACGCATGGCCGGCTTGACCAGGTCGCTCAGTTCGTCGTCCTCGTAATGGATCAGGGACTGGGCGGTCAGACGGTATTGCGTCGAACCCGACTGATCGAGTTCGGAAACCGAGAAGTTGTCCGCGAAGTAGTCGGGCGTGTGCTCCTTGGGGCGCACCACGCCTTCGTTCTGCCGCGGCAGCGTGGCTTGCAGCAGCCACCACGTAATGCCGGCGAGCGCCGCCATCGCGACGAGCGGAATCAGCGAGGTCCAGCGAAACTGATTCATCCGACAAGGCCTCGCTGTTCGCCGCTACAGGCTGCCGCGAGCAGCGCCTCATATTTGTGCTGCGCGCGCAGCAGGGTGTCGCAGACTTCACGCGCCGCACCGTGGCCGCCGCGCGCCTCGCTGACCCAGTGGGCGCGCGCGATCACTTCAGGATGCGAGTTGGCCGGCGCCGCCGCGAAGCCGACCTTCAGCATCACGCCGAGATCGACCCAGTCGTCGCCCATATAGCCGCATTCCTCGGCCGTCATTCCGGTTTGCTTTAGCAGGTCCGCAAACGCCTGGGGTTTGTCCTGCACGCCCTGATAGACATGGGTGATGTTCATTTCCTTCACCCGTGCCGCGACGATGCCCGACTTGCGCCCGGTGATGATCGCCGTTTCGATGCCGGCCTGACGCAGCAACTTCATGCCGTGGCCGTCCATCGAGTTGAACGCTTTCATCGTGTCGCCTTCCGCCGTGAACAGCAGGCCGCCGTCGGTCAGCACGCCGTCGACGTCGAAAATCATCAGCTTGACGCGGCTTGCGCGTTCAGTGGCGGTAAGCGGGGCGACGGCCATCAGATCACCTTCTTCGAGAACAGATCGTGCATGTTGAGTGCGCCGATCAGCTTGCCTGCTTCGTCGACGACCAGCATCTGATTGATGCGGTGGCGCTCCATCAGTTCCACGGCTTCGACAGCAAGGTGATCCGGACCGATGGTACGCGGGCCGGCGGTCATCACCGAGGCAATCGAGAGTTCGCGGAAATCGCCATCGCGTTCGAGCACGCGGCGCAAGTCGCCGTCGGTGAAAATGCCGGTCACGTGATCGTTGTGATCGACGATCGCCGTCATGCCCATGCGCTTGGCGGTCAACTGGAACAGCGCGTCGCGCACGGTGGCCTCAGGCGTTACTTTCGGCACCTGGTCGCCGGTGCGCATCACGTCGCGAACATAAGTGAGCAGGCGGCGGCCCAGCGCGCCACCCGGATGCGAGCGGGCGAAATCGTCCCGCCCGAAGCCGCGCGCGTCCAGCACGGCGACCGCGAGCGCATCGCCAAGCGCGAGCGCGGCGGTGGTGCTGGCGGTGGGCGCAAGATTCATCGGACAGGCTTCTTTCGACACACCGGAATTCAGATGTACGTCGGCCAGTTGTGCGAGACTCGACGACGGACGCCCCGTCATCGCAATCAGCTTCGCGCCGATCCGCTTGATGAGCGGCAGGATAGCCACGAGTTCTTCAGTTTCACCGGAATTGGACAGGGCGAGGAACACGTCGTCTGCCGTGACCATGCCGAGGTCGCCATGACTGGCTTCCGCCGGGTGAACGAAGAACGCCGGTGTGCCGGTGCTGGCGAGCGTGGCCGCGAGCTTGCGGGCCACGTGGCCGGATTTGCCGATGCCGGAAACGACGACGCGCCCACGGCAGCCCAGGATGAAGTCGATCGCCCCGACGAAGCCATCGTCGAGTTGATCGCGAAGCGCGCGCACAGCGTCCGCTTCGATGTCGAGCACGTCGCGAGCGAGCGCGAGTGCCCGGTCGCCATTGATTTTCGCTATCATTCGCGGAGTATAGCAAAGGCGCTTGTTCGCCGCGCCGGGCCTGCTGTGCCATGCCGCTGCCTTTACCGGCCCCTTAACCTTGTCGCACGGGATTTTGCGTGCGCGGTTCCGCTGACGAACGAGGACGCTTTACCGATGCGTTTTTGCCGATGATTTCCCCACTCGAAATGACGCTATTCCTGCTGCTGGCTTCAGTAGCAGGCGTGGTGCTCTTTCGCTTTCTGAATCTTCCACCGATGCTGGGCTATCTGACGGTCGGCATCGTGGTCGGCCCGCACGCGTTCGGTTTGATTCCCGATTCGGCGGGCGCACAGAACCTGGCTGAGTTCGGCGTCGTGTTCCTGATGTTCTCCATCGGGCTGGAGTTTTCGCTCTCCAAATTACGCTCCATGCGCCGGCTCGTGTTCGGCCTTGGGCTGTTGCAGGTGATCGGCACGATTGTCGTGGCGGTCACGCTCGGCTTTGTGCTGGAGCGCTGGGTGCACATCACGTGGCAGGCCAGCGTGGCGTTGGGCGGCGCGTTGGCCATGTCGTCGACGGCGATCGTCAGCAAGATGCTCGCTGAGCGCCTCGAGATCGAAACCGAGCACGGCCGCAATATTTTTGGCGTGCTGTTGTTCCAGGATCTGGCGGTGGTGCCGTTGTTGATCGTCATCGCCGCGCTGGGCGGCGATTCGAAAGATCTCGTCAGCGCGCTCGGCGTGGCCGCGATCAAGATCGTTGTGGCGTTGGCTCTATTGTTAATAGTGGGTCAGCGCTTCATGACGCGCTGGTTCAACGTGGTGGCGCGGCGCCGCTCGCAGGAACTGTTCATTCTCAATCTGCTGCTGGTGACGCTCGGCGCGGCGTTCATCACGGATAAGTTCGGTTTGTCGCTCGCGCTCGGCGCGTTCATTGCCGGCATGTTGATCGCTGAAACGCCTTACCGGCATCAGGTGGAAGAGGACATCAAGCCGTTTCGCGACGTGCTGCTGGGGCTCTTCTTCGTCACGACCGGCATGCTGCTGAATCCGCGTGTGATCTGGGAGCATCCGTTTATCGTGCTCGGCTTCCTGGTCGGCCCGATCCTGTTGAAGGCGGTCATGGTGACGGGGCTCTCCCGCCTGTTCGGTGCGTCTCCTGGCGTCGCCATGCGCACCGGTATTGGTCTCGCGCAAGCCGGCGAGTTCGGCTTCGTGCTACTGAACCTGATTCTCGACAAGCATCTCGTCGACGCCACCTTGTTGCAGGCGATTCTCGCGGCAATGCTGCTGTCGATGCTGGCCGCGCCGTTCATGATCCAGAACGCGGATCGAATCGTGCTGCGGCTGTCGTCGACTGAATGGATGATGCAGTCCTTGCAGATGACGCGCATTGCGACGCAGAGCCTGAAGCAGAGTGGCCACGTGATTATTTGCGGTTATGGCCGGGCGGGGCAGAATCTGGCGCGCATGCTGGAGCATGAAGGTTTGTCGTACGTCGCGTTGGATCTGGACCCCGATCGTGTGCAGGCTGCGGCGGCGGCGGGCGAGTCGGTCGTGTTCGGCGATGCGGGGCGGCGCGAATCGTTGCTTGCCGCCGGTATCCATCGCGCCGCCGCGATCGCGATTACCTACGCGAATACGCCGTCGGCATTACGCGTGCTACACAATATTCACGAACTGGAACCCACGTTGCCGGTGATCGTTCGTACCGTCGACGACGCCGATCTGGAAAAGCTGCTGGCCGCCGGCGCGACCGAAGTGATTCCGGAAATCGTCGAGGGCAGTCTGATGCTGGCTTCGCACACGCTGGTGCTGATGGGCGTGCCGATGCGGCGCGTGGTGCGGCGGGTCGAGGAAATGCGCGACGAGCGCTACGCGCTGTTGCGCGGCTATTTCCACGGCGCGGACGACATGGAAGACGACGACGGCCACGAACAGGTGCGGCTACAATCGGTGCCGGTCGACGAAAACTCGGACGCAGTGGGCCGAACGCTGGCGGATCTGGGCCTGTTCGATCTGGGCGTCGAGGTGACGGCAATTCGGCGTCACGGTATTCGCGGCGTCGAGCCGGACCCGTCCACCAAGCTGCGCGCGAGCGACATTGTGGTGTTGCGCGGTTTGCCCGAACAGTTGGCCGAAGCCGAAGAGCGGCTCTCAAAGCATCGCCGTGCGGGAGCCGCTGCAGCGTAATGCGTGCGGTGACCTCGCCGGCCGGTGCGGCAGGCCCAGAGAGACGGTGCCGGTGCATTCGGTGTGGCCGCGCCTGATTTAGCCTTTCATCGGACCCGTCGAGGTCCATCCGGAGACATCATGTCCAACGCGCTCACGAGCGCGCCGCTCGATGCGGCCGACTACATCAAAAGCCACATCCGTACGGTGCCCGACTGGCCGCAGCCGGGTGTGCAGTTTCGCGACATCACGCCGCTCCTGCAGGAGCCGAAGTCGCTGCGCGTACTGATCGACCTGTTCGTCCAGCGCTATATCGACGCGAAGCTCGACTACGTCGCCGGGCTGGATGCGCGCGGTTTCATCATCGGGCCGATTCTGGCTTACGAGCTGAACCTCGGCTTTATTCCGATCCGTAAGCAGGGCAAGCTGCCGTACAAACGGGTCGCGCAATCCTACGAGCTTGAATACGGCACCGCGACCGTCGAGATCCATGAGGACGCCTGCAAGCCGGGCGATCGCGTCGTGATCATCGACGATCTGATCGCCACCGGTGGCACGATGATGGCCGGCAAGATACTGCTCGAGCGGCTGGGCGCGGTGGTGGTCGAAGGTGCGGCGATTATCGATCTGCCCGAACTCGGCGGCTCGGCCTTGCTGCGCAAAGCGGGCCTGCCGCTCTATACGGTGACTGAATTCGGCGGCCATTGAGCGCTGGATGCGAACTTCTTCCCGCATACAACGAAGGTAAGAAAGATGCCCAACTTCCTGTTGTTTCTCGCAACCTCGATCGCCATCACGATGGCGCCCGGCCCCGACAATCTGCAAGTGCTCGCGCGCGGCATCTCGCAAGGCCGCGCGGCGGGCCTCGTCGCGGCGCTCGGCTTTGCGGCCGGCATCACGTTCCACACCACGTTGGCCGCGCTTGGCGTGGCTGCGCTGCTGCGGTCGTCGCCGGTTGCGTTTGAAGTGATCAAGCTGGCCGGCGCCGCGTATCTGATCTGGATCGGCATCAAGGCGCTGCGCAGCCAGGGCCTCGCCACCGCGCACGAACGCGCGCCGCAACCGTTGAGGGCGGTGTTTCGCCAGAGCGTCCTCGGCAATCTGCTGAATCCGAAAGTGACGCTGTTCTTCGTCGTGTTCCTGCCGCAATTCGTGCAGCCGCACGGCACGCAAAGCGTCACGGTGCAGATGCTCGAACTCGGCGTGTTGTTCATGTTGCAGACCGTGGTGGTGTTTTCGCTGTTCGGCGTGTGCGCGGGGCTGATCGGCGGCTGGCTGAAGCGCCGGCCGCGCGTGGGCGTGTGGCTCGATCGGCTCGCCGGCGCGACGTTCATCGCGATTGGGATTCGCGTCGCCTTGCGTGATTGATTGAAGCGACTGACACGACTGGCAGTGAGCGCCACGGCTGACACCGACCGAATCTGCCGGCACCAACCGGGCGCGACCGAAGACCAGTTTGGAGTTTTAAATGACTTTGCCTTGCATCACTGCTGCGCGCCAATTCGACGTTCACGCGCATCTGCCGTTCTGGATCGACGCCGAGCAGGTCGGCTGGATTCGCTCAGCCGATGTGCCGTTGCTCGCGCGCTGGCCCGATGTGTTTGAAATCGACAGTGTTGAACAAAGGCGCGTGACGCTCGCGTCCGTGTTCAACACCGTCGATCTGCGCAGCGCGGCGCTCGGTTCCGTGATCGGTGCGCTTGCCGCCGAGGGCCGTATTCCCGGTTGGCGCAACGAGACTTACGCGATCCGCAATGCGTTCGATGCGCCGCCGCTCGCGTACATCGAACGCGCGGCGTCGCGCTTCTTCGGCACGATGACCTACGCGGTGCATCTGAACGGCGTCGTAGAATACGAAGATGGGGCGCCGCGGACGGCCGCCCCGCTGAAGGGCGCGCCGCAATTGTGGATCGCGCGCCGCAGCGACACCAAGGCGACCGACCCGGGCATGCTCGACAATGTCGTGGCAGGCGGGATCGGCTGGGGCTTCGGCATCGAGGCGACGATCATCAAGGAGTGCTGGGAAGAAGCCGGCATTCCCGAGGAGATCGCCGCGCGCGCCACAGTCGGCCGCACTGCGCATGTGCTGCAATCGTTGCCGGAAGGCACGCAGGCCGAACAGATTTTTATCTACGACCTCGCGCTGCCGGCTGATTTCGCGCCACGCAATCAGGACGGCGAAGTGGGTGAACACCGGCTCGCGCGTATCGACGAAGTGGCGCGATGGATCGAAGAAGGCGCGATGACCGTGGATGCGAGTCTCGCCACGCTGGATTGCCTGCTGCGCCGCCGCTGGATCGACGACGACGCGTGCCCGGGCATCGAGACGCTGTTCGCGCCGCCGGTGCCTGCATAAGCGCCAGTGAGGCGCTGGCGCGACGAACAAACCGGGTCACGCCGTAGCACGCTGCATCGAGCGGGACACACCGAACAAACCAAGCACTGAAGAAGGGAGTCACCCAGGTCATGTCGACCGATCACAGCTTTATTCTCAAACTGTCGTGCGCCGACCGGCCCGGCATCGTCCACGCGGTTTCGGGCTTTCTGTTCGAGCGTGGCAGCAATATTCTCGACTCCGCGCAGTTCGGCGACAGCCGCACCGGCGAGTTCTTCATGCGCGTGCATTTCCAGCAGGTCGGCGGTGATCCGGGCCTGGAGGCGTTGCGTACCTCGTTCACAACGCTCGCGGAGCAGTTCGGTATGCGCTGGGAATTGCACGATGCGTCGGTGAAGCCGCGCGTCGTCATCATGGTGTCGAAGATCGGCCATTGCCTGAACGACCTGCTGTTCCGCTATCGCACCGGTCAATTGGGTATCGAGATTCCGGCGATCATCTCGAACCACAAGGAGTTCTATCAGCTCGCGGCCAGCTACGACATTCCGTTCCATCACTTCCCGCTGATGGGCGCCACGCCGGACGCGAAGGCTGCGCAGGAAGCGCGTGTGCTCGAAGTGATCGAAGAGCATCAAGCCGATCTGGTGGTGCTCGCGCGCTACATGCAGATTCTGTCGCCGCAGTTGTGCGAATCCCTCGCCGGCCGCGCGATCAATATCCACCACTCATTCCTGCCGAGCTTCAAGGGCGCGAAGCCTTATTACCAGGCATTCGACCGCGGCGTGAAGCTGATCGGCGCAACCGCGCACTACGTGACGACGGATCTCGACGAAGGGCCGATCATCGAGCAGGAGGTGGAGCGTGTCGACCACAGCATGACGCCTGAGCAACTGACGGCGATCGGCCGTGACGTCGAATGCGTGACGCTGGCGCGTGCGGTGAAGTGGCACGTTGAACACCGCGTCGTGTTGAACGGCAGCAAGACGGTGGTGTTTCGTTAAGCGTAGTTGATGCGCTTGCGGTGGGGGCGGTCAAACCATGGCCGCATGACCCTGTTGCAAGCCTGCGCCCCGGGTCTATCCGGCATGCTCTCGTCAGATCAGGACTGCGCCGCGGTCCTGTCAGCATCCCGCGCGTCCTGTGCAAGCCGTGCGTTTTGCGCGGAACGGCGGCGCGCATTCAGTTTCTTCAGCCAGATTAGCAGTCCCGTTGCGCTCAGCACGGCGACCGCAATCCCTACCGCGCTAATCAGAATCCGGCCGCCGAGACCGAGGATGCGTCCCGAGTGCAGCGGGAATTGCACCTGCATGAAAATGTCGCCCGCCGTGCCCTTGCCGGAAATCTGCGCGCCGAGCAGCTTGCCGGTGGCCGCGTCCCAATACATCCAGGGATTGCCGAGGCCGATGTCGCCGTGATCGTTGCCGGTTGCGTAGAAGCCGACGCCGTAGGCGTGCAGGTACTCCGCGTAGTAGAGGCCGCCCGGTGGCACCTTCAGGTTCTGCGCTTTGCCGGCTTGCTCTGCTAGCTGCACGATGCGCTCGCGACTCAGTACCTGGTCGCCGGGCTGCGGCGTGCGCAGGATTTCGGGGTTGTTGACCGGATTGGGCGTGAGCGTCGAGAACAGCGACACGATAGGTCGAACGACCGGCGCTGCGAGATTCATCGATACCGACGTCAGCGCGACGATCACCAGCAAGCCCCAGATCCACACGCCGCCCGAGCGGTGCAGATCGAAGGTAAGCGCATAGCCGCCGCGCCCCAAGCGAAACGCAAACGACTTGCGCCATGCCTTGAAGCTCGGAAACGACAACCATAGCGCGATCACGCTATCGAACAGCCACACGATCCCGACAATGCCCATCAGCCACGTGCCGATATCGACACCGCCGGTGAACGGCAACTGCAGCGTGTAGTGCAGCTTGTAAATGAACGGAATCAGATTGAGCCGCGCGAGCGAAACGGCGCCCCATTCGCGCCGCCCCTGGACATCGCCGGTGGCGGGGTCGACGGCAATCTGGTTGAAGTCGAGCGGGTAGGGCTGCTTCGTCGCGGGGTTGGTGCGCGGCAGCACCATCATCTGCAACGTGTGGCCGGGTTCAGCGGCGAGCGGCAGATACGTCACCTGCAGACGCGGATCAGCCGCTTCGACGCGACGTGCCAACTCGAGTCCCGATAGCGCCGGGCCAGCGCTGCGCGCTTTGAAGAACGACGGGTTCAGCGTCGCATCGAGTTCGTGATCCCACGCGATGATCGCGCCGGTCAGGCCGGCGACGAGCAGAAACAGCGCAATGGCGACACCGAACCAGCGGTGCAGGCGAACGAGTTGCTGCCTCATAAGTGAGCCGGCGGAACGGAAAGCGAAGGGAAACAGCGGGTCACAGTGTCAGGATGCAAATGGGAATTGTTCGCATCTTATGCGAATCAAGTGGTCCGCTGCAAGTTTTCTGTAAGTGATTGGCGCCGCGCGGATCTGGCCTCCTGAAGACCGTTGGCGTAAAAAAAGCGGCACCGAAGTGTCGCTTTTCGCCCGTCCGCTAAGCCTGCATCGCAGGCTGGTTGACGCTCACACCAGCCGCAGATAAATCAATTCCCGCTTGATGTACGCATAGAAGATTGGCGCCGCGACCACGCCGGGGATGCCGAATGTGGCTTCCATCACGAGCATCGCGATCAGCAATTCCCAGGCGCGCGCCTCGATCTGACCACCGACGATACGCGCGTTCAGAAAGTACTCCAGCTTGTGAATCAGAATCAGGAATACCAACGACATGACCGCCGCCGGAAAGCTCACCGAGAGGGCCACCGCGACGATTATCGTGTTCGAGATCAGATTGCCGATCACCGGCAGCAAGCCGACGATAAACGTCACCAGCACCAGCGTTTTGGAGAGCGGCAGCGTGTCGTGAAAGATCGGCAGGATCACCAGCAGGAAGACGCCGGTAAAGACCGCATTGATCGCGGAAATCTTGACCTGCGCGAATACGATGCGGCGGAAGGCGTCGGCGAAACGGGCTACGCGCGTGACGAATGCAGTGGACAGCGGCAGCCGTTGCATATGCTTCTGCGCCCCGACCGCGATGATCGCACCGATGATCATGCCGATCAGAATATGCGTGAAGCCGCGCGCCGCAGTCTTGCCGCTTTGCTGCAGCATGTTTGCGTGCGTCTGCATCAACTCTGCCGCCTTCGTCTTCATCTGCTCGGTATCGACCGGCAGATAGTTGGCGACGAATTGCGGAATCCGGCCGCGCGCCTGGTCGATCAGCTGCATTGCCTGGTCGAGTAGCTTCTGCACGCTCGGCACGTCGTTCTCGAAATGCTCGATGATGCCGAGCGTCAGCCCCGTCAGCGCGCCGACTATCACCACCGACAGGATCACCACTGCAAGCCAGCGTGCGCGCTGACTCGACATATGCCGCTCGATGCGCGGCGCGATGGTGTGCACGAGTTGAAACACGAGGAGCCCGGCCAGCAATGCGCCGAGCAGCTTCAGTTCGATGACCGCCCACATTCCGAACAGCATCAGCACGTAACTGCCGATTTCGACCGCCGACAGTCTCGGCAGGCTCATGTCGCTAGTCAGCCTGACCGGGCGTGGGCGTAGGTCCTGCACTTGCCCGTCGTCGCGCGCCTGATTCCGCTTGGCCATGGCTTATTCCGTCTCCAACCCGTGTTGTGCAGCGTTACTTTCTACTGGCAGTGCGTTTCAGCAAAGGCGCCAGATACTTGCCGGTAAAACTTGCCTTCGACTTGGCAACCTGCTCCGGCGTGCCTTGCGCAATGATCTGACCGCCGCCGGCTCCACCTTCGGGGCCGAGATCGATGACCCAGTCGGCGGTCTTTATTACATCGAGATTATGCTCGATGATCACGACGGTATTACCCTGGTCTCGCAAACGATGAATGACTTCCAGCAGCAATGCGATGTCGTGAAAGTGCAGACCGGTGGTCGGCTCGTCCAGAATGTATAGAGTGCGACCGGTGTCGCGTTTGCTCAGTTCCAAAGATAGTTTGACGCGCTGCGCCTCGCCGCCCGACAGCGTAGTGGCCGACTGCCCCAGCCGGATATAGCCCAGGCCCACGTCCAGCAGGGTTTTCAGCTTGCGCGCGACGACCGGCACCGGCTTGAAGAACTCGTAGGCGTTCTCCACCGTCATGTCGAGCACTTCGCTGATGTTCTTGCCTTTGTATTGGACGTCCAGCGTTTCGCGGTTGTAGCGCTTGCCGTGGCAGACGTCGCAGGGAACGTAGACGTCCGGCAAAAAGTGCATCTCTACCTTGAGCACGCCGTCGCCCTGGCAGGATTCGCAGCGGCCGCCCTTGACGTTGAACGAGAAGCGGCCCGCTTCGTAGCCGCGTTCTTTCGCGGCAGGCACGCCCGCGAACAGTTCGCGGATCGGCGTGAACAGGCCCGTGTACGTGGCGGGATTCGAGCGCGGCGTGCGGCCGATCGGCGACTGGTCGACGTTGATGACCTTGTCGAAGTGCTCCAGACCTTCGATCGATTCGTACGGCGCCGGCTCGGCGGACGAGCCATACAGGTGATGCGCGACCGCGTGGTATAGCGTGTCGTTGATCAGTGTGGACTTGCCCGAACCGGACACACCGGTCACGCAGGTCAGCAGGCCGACCGGCAAATCGAGCGAGACGTGCTGCAGATTGTTGCCGTACGCCTCGACGATCCGCAGACGCCGCTCATCCGGTTCCTTGCGCTCGTCCGGGAATTCGATGTTGCGGGCGCCGGACATGTACTGCCCGGTCATTGACGCCGCGTTCGCTTCCACCTGCTTGGGCGTGCCCTCGGCGATCACCATGCCGCCGTGCTCGCCCGCGCCCGGACCCATGTCGACCACGTAGTCGGCCATGCGGATCATGTCTTCGTCGTGTTCGACGACGATCACGGAGTTGCCCAGGTCGCGCAGATGCTTGAGCGTGGAGATCAGCCGGTCGTTGTCGCGCTGATGCAGACCGATCGACGGCTCGTCCAGCACGTACATCACGCCGGTCAAACCGGAACCGATCTGCGATGCGAGGCGAATCCGCTGCGCTTCGCCGCCCGACAGCGTTTCCGCGCTGCGCTCGAGCGACAGGTAGTCGAGCCCGACGTTATTCAGGAACATCAGGCGCGCGACGATTTCCTTGACGACCTTGTCGGCGATCTCGCGCTTCGAGCCTTCGAGGCGCAGCGTCTGGAAATAGCCGAGCGCGTCGCGCAACGGCCAGCCGCTGATTTCGAAGATGCCGCGCGCGTCGCTGTCCGAGCCGATCCGCACGAAGCGCGCTTCCCGGCGCAACCGCGTGCCGGCGCAAGCGGGGCAGGACTGGTTGTTCTGATACTTGGCGAGCTCTTCGCGCACCGCGACCGAATCGGTCTCGCGGTAACGCCTCTCGAGATTCGGGATGATCCCTTCGAACACGTGCTCGCGCACGGAAGTGCGGCCGCGTTCGTTGATGTACGAGAACGGAATTTCCTGCTTGCCCGAGCCGAACAGCAGAATCTTGCGGACTTTCTCCGGCAGGTCTTCGACGGCCGTGTCGATGTCGAACTCGTAGAACGCCGCGAGACTTTGCAGCATCTGGAAGTAGAACTGGTTGCGCCGGTCCCAGCCCTTCACCGCGCCTGCCGCCAGCGACAGCGACGGATGCGCGACCACCCGCTTTGGATCGAAGAAGGTGATCTGGCCGAGACCGTCGCACTCCGGGCACGCGCCCATCGGGTTGTTGAACGAGAAGAGGCGCGGCTCGAGCTCCTGCAGCGAATACGAGCAGATCGGGCAGGCGAACTTCGAGCTGAACAGCTTCTCCTTGTCGGTATCCATCTCCAGCGCGATCGCGCGGCCGTCGGCGAGACGCAGTGCCGTTTCGAACGATTCGGCCAGGCGCTGCTTCATATCGCCGCGCACTTTCAGCCGGTCGACGACGACGTCGATCGTGTGCTTGTCGTTTTTCTTGAGCTTCGGCAGCGAGTCGACGTCATAGATCTTCGCGACGCCTTCGTTGGCTGTGCCGCCGCCCGAGCGCACCCGGAAACGGATGAAGCCCTGTGCCTGCATTTCCTCGAACAGTTCGACGTGCTCGCCTTTGCGGTTCGCCACCACCGGTGCGAGGATCATCAGCCGAGTCTCTTCCGGCAAGGCGAGCGCCGCGTCGACCATCTGCGAGACGCTTTGCGCCTCCAACGGAATTTCGTGGTCCGGACAATACGGCGTGCCGACCCGTGCGAACAGCAGACGCAGATAATCGTGAATTTCGGTGACAGTGCCGACGGTGGAACGCGGATTGTGCGAGGTCGCTTTCTGTTCGATCGAGATTGCCGGCGACAGACCTTCGATCAGATCGACGTCCGGCTTCTCCATCAATTGCAGGAATTGGCGGGCGTAAGCGGAGAGACTTTCGACGTAGCGCCGCTGTCCTTCCGCGTAGAGCGTGTCGAACGCCAGCGACGATTTACCCGAGCCGGACAGGCCCGTAATCACGACGAGCTTGTGACGTGGGAGGTCGAGATTGACGTTCTTCAGGTTGTGGGTACGAGCCCCACGGATACGGATTTGTTCCACGCGTTATTCCAAGACTTGGCCCGTGACCTGGCGGAAAGAGGAAGAGGCTAAACCTGCTACTATAACGACTTTTCAAGACCGCCGTTACGGCTTCCTGACAGCCTGAATGGACGTCAAGGCAAGCTGTAAGGCAGCGGTCCAGCGCCGTGGGGAAGAGGTCTAACTGGGGCCGTTTCTCGCGAGTACAAGACGCCGCGAGGCGTGGGCGAGCCTGCAGCAAGGCCGCCGGCCCAAATGCCGCGCCGCATGCTTGCCGCCGTCCAGCCGTCCCGTGGTAAGCCGCCTGGTTGTGGCCGTCCTGCGGGGAAGGTCCGTCCGCGGTGTGCCGCCCTGATCATTCAAAGAACGCTCCCGATGTCCAATCCGTCTGCTACATCCTCACGCATGAGCGCGCCTGAAATGCGCGCGACCGTGTCGCTCGCCGCTATCTTCGCACTGCGCATGCTCGGTCTCTTCATGATCATGCCGGTGTTCTCGATCTACGCGAAGACTATCCCCGGCGGCGACAACGTGCTGCTGGTGGGTATCGCGCTCGGCGCGTACGGCGTGACGCAGTCGATGCTGTACATCTTTTACGGCTGGGTTTCTGACAAGGTCGGCCGCAAACCGGTCATTGCGACCGGTCTCCTGATCTTCGCGCTCGGCAGCTTCGTCGCGGCAGGCGCGCACGACATGACGTGGATCATCGTGGGCCGTGTGATTCAGGGTATGGGCGCGGTGTCGTCCGCGGTGATCGCGTTTATCGCCGACCTCACCTCCGAAGAGCATCGCACCAAGGCGATGGCGATGGTTGGCGGCAGCATCGGCATTTCGTTCGCGGTGGCGATTGTCGGTGCGCCGATCGTGTTCCAGTGGGTCGGCATGAGTGGCCTGTTCACGCTGGTCGGCATCTTCTCGATTCTGGCGGTCGGCCTGGTGCTGTGGGTCGTGCCCGATGCGCCGAAGCCCGTGCACGTGCGCGCGCCGTTCGCCGAGGTGCTGCATAACGTCGAGTTGCTGCGCCTGAACTTCGGCGTGCTTGTACTGCACGCCACGCAAACCGCCTTGTTCCTCGTCGTGCCGCGTATTCTCGAAGCCGGCGGCCTGCCGGTCGCGTCGCACTGGAAGGTGTATCTGCCGGTGATGGGCCTCTCGTTCGTGATGATGGTCCCGGCGATCATCGCTGCGGAAAAGCGCGGAAAAATGAAAATCGTGCTGCTGTCGGCGATCGGTCTTATCCTGATCGGACAGTTGTTGTTGGGCGTCGCACCGCATACGATTCTGAGTGTGGCGGCGATCCTCTTTGTCTACTTTCTGGGCTTCAATATTCTTGAAGCGTCGCAGCCTTCGCTGGTGTCGAAACTGGCGCCGGGCACCCGCAAGGGCGCGGCGGCCGGCGTGTACAACACCACTCAGTCCATCGGTCTTGCGCTGGGCGGGGTGGTCGGCGGGTGGCTGCTCAAGGTGGACGGCCAGAGCGTGGTCTTCTTCACTTGCTCGGGGCTGGTGTTTTGCTGGCTTATAATCGCGGCAAATATGAAACAGCCGCCGCGCAGGAAGGCGTAACAGCGCCCCCAACCCTGGCGTTTCGCGCCGGGCCCCCCGAAGGGGCAATTCCCCAAGGGGACTTCCTTCGGTGCGGAAAACTTGGGTCGGCACGGCGTTTTCTTGACAGAACTCACCCGGCGGCGGGCTGAGCGCAGTTCCGGTCTCCGGCCCGCTGGCTTGGGACGTGAATCGTGCATTGCTGCGCCGCCCGCAACGGAATCAACAGGAGAAACTCATGGCATCCGTGAACAAGGTCATTCTCGTCGGCAATCTCGGAGCCGATCCGGAAGTCCGTTATCTTCCGAGCGGCGACGCAGTGGCGAACATCCGCCTTGCGACGACGGATCGGTACAAGGACAAAACGTCCGGCGAAATGAAGGAAGCAACCGAATGGCACCGCGTGGCGTTCTTCGGCAAGCTTGCTGAAATCGTGAACCAATATCTGAAGAAGGGTTCGTCGGTGTATCTGGAAGGGCGCATCCGCACCCGCAAGTGGCAGGCTCAGGACGGCACTGACCGTTACTCGACCGAAATCGTCGCCGATCAGATGCAAATGCTGGGTGGTCGTGGCGGCTCGACGGAAGGCGGTGGCGATGAAGGCGGCTACAGCCGCGGCGAACCGTCGGAGCGTAGCGGCGGTGGTGGTGGTGGCGGCGGTCGTGCGGTTGCTGGCGGCGGCGC
>NZ_DASRSY010000464.1:0-11863 GCF_035656215.1 Paraburkholderia sp. | reverse complement strand
CGGTTTGCAGACGTTTGAGCGCCGAGTCCACTGCCTGAATCAGATGAAAGCGTGACGAGCCGACATTGTTCGGACCGTCGTCGAAACGGAAAGTCGCCTTGGTCGATATGATCGCCTTGTCGCGCTTGCCCTTGAGCGCTTCACCGAGCACCGACTCGGAAGCGCCGCTCGAATAGATGTCCGCGCTGTCGAACATCGTGACGCCCGCATCGAAACAGATGTCGATCAGGCGACGCGCTTCGGCGACGTCGGTAGCGCCCCATGCCTGAAAAAATTCGCCCTTGCCGCCGAATGTGCCCGTGCCGAAACTCAGTACCGGCACCTTGAAACCGGATGCACCCAGATGTCTGTATTCCATTGATGAATCTCCGTGGCCTAGCCGTCGATAAACGGACATTCAGTCTACGCGCGTCTGGGCAAACGTGTCGCGCCGCTCGCACTTTGCGGTGACAGATGTCGCGCTGATCAAAGTGCGCCGTCATGGCAACGGCGTGAGGCGAGCTGTCACGACCTATACGGTTAACGCACAGGCAAGGCCTTATCTTCAGTGCGCCGCCGGTTTTCCCTCGGCACTCAACACGGCCAGCGCGTCATGCGCACTTCGAATCACGCTATCCCAATCGCCCAATACCGGCTGCCGGAACAACCTCGCTTGTGCATACCAGGGCGTATCGGTACGTTCCAGCATCCAGCGCCAGCACGTGTCGAAGCGGTTGAGAATCCATACCGGTTTGTTCAGCGCACCGGCCAGATGCGCGGTAGACGTATCCACCGAAATCACCAGGTCGAGGTTCGCCACCAGTGCGGCCGTGTCGGCGAAATCGTCGAGTTCTTTTGTGTAGTCGACGATACTTACGGCCGAGTCGCCGCGAGACAGTTGCAGCGCAGCCGGTCCTTTTTGCAGGCTGAAGAACTGTACGTTCGGCACATCGAGAATCGGTGCGAGCCGCTCGAATGTAATCGAACGGCGCGCGTCGTTCTTGCGGAGCTCGGCGACATGCGGCCGATTTCCGCCTGCCCAGACGAGTCCGACTTTCAGGCGCCCTTCCGCTTGTGCAGCGATGCGCTCGTGCCACTCACGCGTGGCTTGCGGGTCGGCGAATAGATAAGGCGTCTTTGCGGGAATACTCGCGAGATCGGTCTTGAACGCGAGCGGCAGACTCAGCAATGGGCAGTGACAATCGAACGGCGGCAGTGTCTGACCCGCTTCGATCAATTGATCCACACCGTCGAGCGCCGACATGAGCCGCATCAACTCACGCGGTACTTCCAGCACGACTTTTGCGCCGAGCGCCGACACCATCCGCGCATAGCGGCAAAACTGCAGCGTGTCGCCAAGACCCTGCTCTGCGTGCAGCAGAATCGTTTTGCCGTCGATGGAAAAATCGCCCAGCCAAAGCGGTTGCGCAAACGTGCGCCTGCCTGCCTTGATCCGGCTGCGCTCCCAGCGCCATTCGTATTCCTTCCACCCTGCTTCCAGTTGCCCCAGTTGCAACAGACACAACGACCGGTTCCAATGCGTCTCGGCAGCGGTGGGATTGACAGCCAGCGCGCACGCATAGCTCTGCAACGCTTGCGCGTGCTCATTGAGATCGATCTGGGTCAGACCAAGATTGTTCCATGCATCGGCAAACGCAGGGTCGAGCTCTAGCGCGCGCTGATAGCTTTGCCGCGCTTCGTTCGGCTGGTTCAGATCGCTGAGCGCATTGCCGCGATTGCTCCATGCGTCGGGATAGTTCGGCTGCAATGTGAGCGCGTGATCGCAGCTTGCGAGCGCATCGGCGGGACGGCCCAGATCGCGCAGCACGCAAGCGCGATTGTTCCAGGCTTGCGCGAAATCCGGCATCAATGCGATCGCGCGATTAAAGCTGCTGAGCGCTTCGTCCGGTAAATTCAGGCCGGCTTGCGCATTGCCGCGATTGTTGAATGCGTCCGGGAATCTGGGTTGCAAGGCGAGCGCGCGATCGGCACTCCCGAGTGCTTCGTCGAAACGTTGCAAAGCATTGAGCGCATAGGCGAGATTCGAATGAAGCGGCGCCTGTTTCGCATTAATGGCGAGCGCCTTTCTGAGGAACTCGATGCCCTCCTGTACACGACCCGTCTGCAGCGCGAGCGAGCCCAACAATTGCAGCGCCTCGAAATGGCGTGGCTTGAGTTCGAGAATCTCACGATAGAGTTCTTCGGCCTCAGCGACTGCGCCGTTCCGCTGAAGCGCGACGGCTTGCCGAAGCATATGGTCCAACTGTTGCGGGAGATTGGCGGGCTTGCTCATGCGGTGAGCTTTGATTGAATGCGCGTGGAATAGGAAGACCTCTTTCGAGCTGTCTGCATCGCGCTGAAACCGCGCAGGCCCGACCCGAAAGAACGAAGCCGATTATCGCCGAAAAAAACGCATTTAGTTTGCTGCATGCGGGCGGCCCTGGTTGTCCGCGAGCGAAAGGGTTGCTGCTGGTGCTGGAGGCGTTCTTTTATGCAGCGCTGATGGCGCGCGTCACGCCGCAACGTGACGCGCGTTGAGTGCCAGACTGTGCCCGGCGTGCGGCTTACTGGGCAGTCAGATGCTTACGCTTGGCGAGTTCCTGAGCCATCGCGTAATGCTCCTGAATGGTCGGCAGTGACTTCTTCGCGACGTCCTTCAATTGCTCATCGCGACCCGAGGCGATCTCCGCCTGGAATGCCGACAGCGTTTTCTGTTCGCCTGCGAGCGCGACCTGCTCGATGTAGGTCTTGTCGAAGTCGGCACCACGCAGGTTATTGATGCTCGCGAGCACCGCTGCGTCCGGATCGTTCTTCGGCACGTCGACACCGCGCGGGCTCGCGGCGCGCAGTGCGTCCGAGATTTTTGCGTTGTCGTTCGACACGCGCTCTGCGAAAGCCTTCACGTCCCGGTCACTGGAGCGCGAGGTGGCAATGCGTGCGGCATCGCGTTGCGTGGCGACATCTTTGGTGGCATCGGCGATGAAAGCCTGGTCGGCGGCATGAATACGAGCGGTGTCCGGTGCGGCCGGTGCGGTCTGAGCACTGGCCGCGGTAGTGACAACCATAAGGCCGGCCACGCAGGCACTGGTGATGGCGGCGAGAGGCAAGCGGATCATATGTTCTCCTTGAGGTGGAAGCGGAACGACAGCGATGCGTGTGCGCCTTGGCCACCGCGTGCGATTGCATTGATAGCTTGCAATTCGCTTGCTACTGGCTAACGGCGCCGCGCTCTTATCGCTGTGCATTCTAGGAGGCGTGTTACCCAGCATGTGAAACCATGCTGTCGCTTCTGTAACGTTAGGTAACCTTCATACAAATTACCCAGTTTTGCTGTAAGCCCACTTCTTCTTCCTGCCCCGAATAGCGGCTGGGTGCTCATCAGAAAGCATTAGTAAAACCTCTGAATTCACTGAACTTTTCTGCTGTTGCGCCGATAACAAAAATGTAGGGCACGCGCCAGGACCGAGTGAAGGTATGCATGGCGCACCACGCACCGCAATCTCTGGAGAATTTTGATGGCAGTAGATCACCGCGCGAACAACGAACGCAGCAACCTGACGAGTTCCAATAAATTCGAGTTGTTGCTGTATCGGCTGGGTTCCGTTCCTGGCAGCGACGCGCACGAGCTTTACGGCATCAACGTCTTCAAAGTGCGTGAAATCTCGACGATGCCGCCGGTGACACCGATTGCGGGTTCTTCGCCGTACGTCATGGGCGCTGTGGACATTCGCGGGCAGATCATCCCCGTGATCGATTTGCCGCGCCTGATGGGCTGCGAGCCGACGCGTGGATTGAACATCTTGCTGGTGACGGAATTCGCGCGCTCAACACAGGCTTTTGCGGTCGAGGAAGTGGACGACATCGTTCGGCTCGAATGGAACCAGGTGCTATCCGCCGAGGGTGCGGCCGGAGGCAATCTGGTGACGAGCATCGCGCGCATTGACGGCAACACGGGCGACTCGCGGCTCGCCCAGGTGATCGATGTGGAGCAGGTGTTGCGCGACGTGTTTCCGTCACAGCATCCGAGCGTCGACCCGACCTCCGTGGGTGAAGCGCTTGGTATTCGCCGTGGCGCGAAGATTCTTGCCGCTGACGATTCCGGTTTTGCACGCAAGCTTATCGAGCAGGCGTTGAGTGCGATCGGTGCGGACTACGTGATGACCAAGACGGGCGAGGAGGCGTGGAATACGTTGCAGCAGGCCGCGCGTGAAGCGCAGGCTACCGGCACGCGGGTGAAGGACAATATTGCACTGGTATTGACCGATCTCGAGATGCCGGCGATGGATGGGTTCATGTTGACCCGGCAGATCAAGGCTGACGAGCGGACCCGGGATATTCCGGTGATCATTCATTCTTCTTTGACTGGCGCCGCCAATGAGGCGCACGTGAAGAATGCCGGGGCAAATGGGTATGTGGCGAAGTTTGCAGCCGCGGAGCTGGCTGATGCTATCCGGAATGTTTTGGCGGCGGTGCCAGCGGTGGAGGGCGTTGTTTGAGGTTGGTTTTTTTGACCGCAGGCAAAAAACCCCAATAAAACCAATTCTATGTGACCATACCCAAACCAACCCAAACCGCGCACGGAGTGCAAAGCAGAAATGCAACAACCAGACCCACTCCACCCCCTGCGTCCCTTCCTGAAAAACTACGTGTGGGAACACGGCCACATCGGCACTCGATACATCAACTGCGCCACCGGCGAAATCAGCTTTGATGACGGCAAAAAATCCCGCTTCGCGGCAGAAAAATACCTCTATGTCCCTCTAGACAAAGACGCCACCGACGATCCACTAGCCATCGGCCCGTTAACCCAGGATGCCGCCCTCGCGCGCTTCCTGCGCGCCGCGCAACTCGGCAAACCCGAAGAAGCCGGCTCCGCCGCGGAAGTCCAACGCGCCGTTCACGATTGCCTCGACCTGGCGATCTTCAGCGCCTATCAGCACGACGCGCTGCAAGCAGTCGACCACTACACTCAGGAGGCGATGTTCGACGACGAAATCCGCGCGGCGCTCGTCAACGATATTCGTCAGGTCTACGGGCCAATGCGTGAACAACTCGCGCTCTATGATTTCACCGTGCTGCACGGTCTGCCCACGCCGCTTCTCTTCAGCGATTCGCCATTCGTCGACTGGCGCGTGCGCATCAAGCCGGCCATGCCGTTCGTCTCGTTGCCCCTCGGACCCTACGCACTGCTGGTTGGTACGCCGTCAGGAAGAACCAGCCGCGCCGCACCCGTTGCGTGGAAAACCGCCGTGTCGATGGGCGCGCTAAAGGATCACAATCGCCTGATGGTCGAGCGTGCCCGTCTGTGGATCGTAGCCACCAGCGACGATCAACTGGTGGCCATACAGGATCGCTTCAAGAAAGACGACGCATAACGAGCGCAGCCCTGCGCAGCTTCACGCCTGGCTGTGTGGATGCGCTTCGAGCGCAAGCGAAAATGCCAGATGGCCGATTTCGACGCCCATGGTGTTGAACATCGGCGGCGCACGGAACGCGCCCAGTTGCGCACGTTGCTCAGGGCTGCCGATATCGAGCCGCGCGAGCAGTTCAGCAACGACGGCGTACAGCACGCCGATATTGCCGTCCTCGACCTTGACCGCAATGCCAAGCGCGCCGTCGGCGCCGAGCTGCGCAGTCTGCCGCGAAGCCCTCACGCCGATCGCGTAGCTACCGTCGGCACCTACCTTGCCGATCAGCGCACCATCGAACGCCCGCATCAACGCGGTGCAGAAGCGGCCCTCGCCTGCCACCCATTCCGGATGCGCCGCCATCGCACGATAGATGCGCGCGAGCGCAACGGTTCGTGGCGCAATGGAAGAAGATGTGGCAGAGGAAGCTGAAGTCTCGTCCTCCGCCGCAGCAAGCTTCGCGAACAGGCGCGCAAGTCGGTCGAGGGCGAACGCCGGCGTCGGCAGATTGCAACCGTCGATCGACCATTGCACCGCCTCGTCCGGCAAGTCGCATACGTCGGCGACGGTGTGCTTCACGCGTACCTGTAACGGGTGCTCAGGCAGTTCATAACCCTTAATCGCCGCGCCGATCGAACGCGCCCCGGCCAGCATGCCGGCGTGCTTACCCGAGCAATTGCTGCAGACCGCGTCCGGTTTGAAATCGCGCCTCAGCCAGTCGACATACACGGTGTCAGATAGCGGTGGATGGCCGCCGCAACGCAGATCGGTTTCGCTGACCTGCGCTTTGGCCAGCATCTGCCGCGTGCGTTCGATGTGGCGCGCCTCGCTGCTGTGTGAGGCGCACATGAGTGCGAGATCGATTTCGTCGAACCCGAAACGCTCGAGCGCGCCGGTTTCCAGCACCGCCAAGGCCTGCGCGGGCTTGGCCGCGGAGCGTGCCAGCGTGATACGCGAAGGATCGCCAAATGAATACAGCAGGCGCCCATCGGCCTGAACCACCGCGACATGGGCGATATGTGTGTTCTCGATTGCTTCGCCGCGATAGACAGTCGCCGCAACCGGCCCGGTTTCGCGCAAGGTCATGCTCGTTCTCCTCCTGATCGCGTCAGGTCGTTACGATCGTTATAAATGGCGACGCGAGTGATTCTACGTTCGTCTTTCGTGCAAACCAAATCGATTCTCTACGACCACGGCCATGCGAACGCATTGCACGGCGAATTGGACGGGCGCTTAAGCCGCCTCGTGAATATGCTCGACGAGATAATCGATCAACGCCCTCACCTTTGGCGGCAAGAAGCGGTTCGGCGGATACAGCAGCCACACCGAGCCCACGTAAGCGCGCGCCTCGAGCTTCCAGTCGGGCAACACCTGCACGAGTTCGCCATTTAGCAACGCATCGGTGGCGGCAAACTCAGGCAAGTTCGCGATACCGAAATTTTGCTGCGCGGCTTCGAGCCGCGCGCCGGCGTGATTGGCAATATAACGCCCCTTCACGTCGACGGTTTGTGTCTCGCTGCCGCGGCGAAAACGCCAGCGGTTGTCGTCAGCAGTTTCACCGAGGTAGATGCAATCGTGCTTGAAGAGATCGCGCGGTTGCGCCGGCGTGCCGCGCTCACGCAAATAAGCGGGCGACGCAACCAGCAGCCAACGCACCGCGCCCAACCTGCGTCCCGCGAGCCCTTGCGGTGGATGCTCGGTCAGACGGATGACCAGATCGACATCGTCAGCGAGCGGGTCGACGTCGTGATCGGTGAAAAGCAGTTGCAGGTCGACTTCATCATAGGCGCGCAGAAAGCCGGGAATCAGCGGATGAATCACCGTCTTCGCGAACGCGGTCGGCGCGCTCACGCTCACCTTGCCTTGCGGCCTGCCGGCCAGTTGCCCTGCGGCATCCACCGCGCCCGATGCGGCGCTCACCATGTCGCGACAGAAACGCGCCACCTGAGCACCCGATTCCGTGACCCGCACCGTGCGCGTGGACCGTTCGAGCAGGCGTGTCGTTAGGGCATCCTCGAGCCGCTTGATCTGACGGCTGACGGTAGACGGCGTGCTGCCGAGCTGACGCGCGGCTACCGAAAAATTGCCGGCATCGACAACACGCGCGAAAACCGCCATGTCCGGCAGCAAGGCGAAAAGGTCGGTTGGGTTCATCGTAGAGCGCTCGCGGGGATTTAACCGATTAATGCATATGCGACATAAATGCTGTGCGCAGCGACCCGATTATCGCCTCACAAGCAAAGTTCGACAATACGCGTTCATCTGCTCGAGGTCCGCCATGTCGAAACAAGAACGCCTGCTTCTGCTCTCCGATCTGATGCTGCTCGCGGTCGCCGTGGTCTGGGGCACCAGTTATGGCGTCGTTAAGAGCGCCCTGGTGTTCTATCCGGTGCTGGGTTTGCTGGCGATGCGCTTCGGCGTCACCTTCGTGATCCTGTCGCCCACCTTGCGCCATCTACGCGCCGCCGATGCCCGCACGCTGCGCGGCGTGCTGATCGCAGGCGCCCTGCTGCTCGGCATCTTTCTTAGCGAAACCTTCGGCATTCTGCTGACGCGCGCGGCCAACGCGGCGTTTCTGATTAGTCTGTGTGTGGTGCTGACGCCGCTTGTCGAATGGTGGCTGCTCAAGCGTAAGCCGAGTCGCATCGAATGGGCGGCGGTCGCGCTTTCGCTGTTCGGCGCCTGGCTGCTGGCGGGAGATGGCGCGCTGAGTTTCAATCCCGGCGACGCGCTGATTCTGCTCGCCGCGCTGCTGCGCGCGCTGAATGTGTGCGTGACTAAACGCGTGATGCGCGACTCCACGTTGCCGCCTTTGTCGGTGACGGCGGTTCAGTCGGGTGTGGTGGCATTCGGCAGCGCGGCGGTGGCAGTGCTGTTTGTGCCGCAACAGTGGCAGCCGGTGCCGTCGCTCGCCGGGCACGCCATGTTCTGGGGTTACATCGGCTACCTGGTGATCGCGTGCACACTGTTCGCGTTCTTCGCGCAAAACTTCGCGATCAAACGCAGCAGCCCGACGCGTGTGTCGCTGCTGATGGGCAGCGAGCCCGCGTTCGGCGCGCTATTCGCCTGCATCTGGTTGGGTGAACGGATTTCAACGACGGCCTGGGTCGGCGGTGCGTTGATCGTTGCGGCATCGATTCTCGCAACGGTGCGATGGACGGCGTTGCGTGTGAGCGCGGCGGCCGCTTAAAGCATTGAAGCAACGCACGCCGAGCGCTGCACACGCATCTCGATCAACGTGACGCGACCGTGCCCCGCTCGCTCACCACCTCGCCACGCTGCAAGACATACACGAGGCGCTCGCCCTGGCCGGTCAACACACCGATGTCCTTGAGCGGGTTGCCGTCGACCACCAGCACGTCGGCGATCGCCCCGGCTCTGATAGCGCCGAGCTTGCCGCTCAGATTGACGATATCGGCCGCGATTGTCGTAGCTGAGCGCAACGCTTCCAGATTGCCGAGTACTTCAGCGCGTATCCGCAATTCGTCGCTCTGGAATGTGTGCATTTCGCCGAGCAGGTCCGAACCGAATCCCATTGGCACCCCGGCGTTCGCATAGATCTGCAGCGAGTCGCGCCCTGCTTGCCGCACGGTTTCGACCTTGGCGATCGAATCGGCCGGCAAACCGTAATCGGCGCCGTGCCTGGCCAACGCATCGTATGTGACCAACGTGGGCACGACGAACGCGCCGTGCTCGCGCATCAGTCTCGCGGCGGCTTCGTCGACCAGATTGCCGTGCTCGATCGTACGCACGCCGCAGCGAATCGCACGCGAAATCGCGCGACCGGTGTACGCATGCGCCATCACGTAGGTGTTGGCCGCCTGCGCTTCGGCGACGATCGCGCGGATTTCGTCCTCCGAGTATTGTGTGTTGCTGATCGGATCGGTCGGCGAAGCGACGCCGCCTGACGCCATGATCTTGATCTGCGTGGCACCCTTCTGAATCTCTTCACGCACGGCGAGTCGCACCGCGTCGACACCGTCGACAACCCGCGCAATCGCCCCGGCACGAAACGCGCATGAACACGGTTCGAGCATATCGCCACGCGGACGGAAATCGCCGTGGCCGCCGGTTTGCGACAGCGCCTTGCCCGATGGGAAAATACGCGGCCCCGGAATCAGGCCACTCTCCAGCGCTTGCGTCAAACCCCAGTCCGCGCCACCCGCGTCGCGCACCGTCGTGAAGCCGCGGCCGAGCATCGCCTTCAGAATCGGCAACGCGCGAATCGCGGTGAGGATATTCGGCTGCGTTGCATTCACACCCAGGTTCGCACGCGAAGCCAGAACGTGCACATGACAATCGATCAAGCCGGGCATCACCGTCTTGCCGCGCGCGTCGATCACGCGCGCATTCGGCAGATCGACAGGACGATCGGTGACTTCGACGATATGGCCGTTTTCGATCACGACATGATGATGGTCGAGCAACGCACCCTGGGCCAGATCGAGTACGTTGCCGCCGCTGATTACCGTAATGCTCATTGATATCTTCCTGACTGGATGAAGGAATCTACCCGGCTTTCGTTCGCCGGACGCGTTGCTTCAGGCATGACTACGGCGCGGATCGCGCACATAGAACGTGCCGACGAGACTGATGGTCGCGGCGATCATCACGTAGATTGCGGGCGCCATATTGCTGCCCGTCGACGCGATCAGCCACGTGATGAAGAACGGCGCGAAACCGCCGAAAATCGTCACCGCGAAGTTGTACGCAACAGAGAGCCCTGTAGACAACACCTTGGTCGGGAACAGCTCCGAGAATGCCGCGAGAATCGGACCGGTGTAGACAGCGATCAGCAAGCCGAACACGCCCTGAAACACCATCAGCGAAGTGAGCCCAGGCGAGTGATTGATGTAAGCGAACATCGGCCACGCGAGCAGCAGGATCAATGCAGCAGCGCCGGACAGAAAGCGGCGGCGGCCGAAGCGGTCAGCGAGTGCGCCGATCACTGGCGAGAAACACATAATCATCACGCCACCGAACATGCCGGCGCGAAAACCCATCGATTGCGGCAGATGCAGTGTGCGCACCGAATAGGTCGGCATATAGAACAGCAGTACGTAGGTGCACACCGTCCACAGAATCACCATCGAAAAGCTCGCGAACGTCTCGCGTGGAAAGCGGCGAAACACTTCCGCGAGCGGCGAATCGCTTTTCGCATCCTCTGCAACCGCGCTGAACGCCGGCGTTTCGTCCATGCGGCTACGAATGAAATAGCCGACCGGCCCGATCAGAATGCCAATCAGGAACGGCATTCTCCAGCCCCACGAATGCAGCGCATCGGCGCTCAGGCTTGACGTCACGAACGTGCCGACCGCAGCGCCCAGCAGCACGGCAAAGCCGATGCTCGACTGAATCCAGCTCGAATAGAATGCGCGCTTGCCAGCCGGCGCATATTCGGTAAGAAACGCAGTGGCGGTACCCATTTCGCCGCCGGCCGAAAAACCCTGCAGCAACCGGGCAACCACGATCAGCACCGGCGCCCACAGACCGATCTGGTCGTAAGTCGGCGCGAGGCCGATGAGTGCAGTGCCGCCCGCCATCAACAGAATAGTCAGCGAGAGCGCCGTCTTTCTTCCCACTTTATCCGCGTACACGCCGAGCACGATGCCACCCACCGGTCGCATGAAAAAACCCACACCGAACGTCGCGACGGCGAGTAGCAGCGAGGTCAACTCATTGCCGGTCGGAAAGAACAGCTTGGCGATGACCACCGCGAAAAAGCTATAGACGGTGAAGTCGAACCACTCAAGCCCGTTGCCGAGCACAGTGGCGATAATGGCGCGGCGCCGCTGTCGCGCGAGCGTATCCACGGATATCGCGACGTTGGATGAAAGCGTTCCTTGCATGGTCTCTTTCCTCATCAGGCTGCTTGTGCGACCGCTCATGCGGCCGGTGCGTGGCTACGGGTCCGACGGATCTGCCAGCAAGGCGACGCATCGGAATCGAGCGGCGCTTTCGCATGCATAAAGCCGATCGTAGAGAGACCTGATTTGTTTTCGAAACGAAAGATTCACATGCATGCATGCGTGTAGCGCATGCGAAACATCTTCAGAAGGCGGCCGCGTTGCCCATCTATGCGGTCGTCTGCCCGCTTGCCTGCGCCTCTGCCTGCTCGAAAAGCCAGCGTGTAAAGAGACGCGCCGCCCGATTCTCCGCGCGATCGTTCGGCGATACGACGTAGTAACCACCACCATGGCTCGCCGATGCTCGCGTGGCGCGCACCAGTAGCCCCTCATCCAAACATGCGTCGATCATGTGACGCCAGCCGAGCACGACGCCCTGGCCGAGAATCGCCATCTGCACAAGTTGCGGATAATGATTGACGACGACCGACTGCGGCGAGCCAGGCATCTGCACATTGTTGAGACGGAACCATTCGGACCACGACATCCATTGCCGCTGACCGTCCTCCTGCATCAGCAATGTTTCATGCGCGAGATCGGCGGGTTCCAGCACGCGGCCGGCGAGATATC
>NZ_DASRSY010000463.1:0-8336 GCF_035656215.1 Paraburkholderia sp. | reverse complement strand
AGCAAAACGAATTGACGGTCAATGCGGCCTTGCGTCCATCCGCCGTGCGGGTCGTGACGACGCAGACCCCGGTGGCGAAGCGGCCTAGCGCATTGCGCAGCTCGCGGCTGTCGGCAGAGGGCGTGCTCATGCTTTTTCCCCGGTTTCTTCTACGTTGAATTCGGGCGCCGCATTGGCGCCAGCACCTGTAAAACAGCGTGGATCGCGTGTGGAACCCCAGTAATCCAGCGAAGTCGGCGAGGGTTCGATACGCCGCGGCGCACGCGGAAACGCTTCGGGGAAAGCCTCCATGCCGAAGCTGTATTCCATCGTCAAGCCGTCCGGATCGAGGAAGTACAGAAACACGCTGTCCGACGCAGGATGCCGGCCCGGTCCGAATACCACGTCCGAATCGGCACCCTTCAGGCGCGTCAGCGCGCGGCCAATGTCGTCGATCTCCGTCACCATGTAGTTGACGTGATGCAGGCAGTGACGCTCGAACTTCGCGATGCCAATGCCGTGGTGCCATGGACTCGGCCAGCAGCGCATGAACGTGATGAACTCGCCCACTGAATCCGATTCGCGGAAATTCAGCACATCTCGCCAGAATTCGACGGCGCGCGCCGGGTCGGGCGTGTTGAACACGACATGCCCAAGCCGCTGGATGCGCGCGACAGTTGGCTGAAACGGGCGCGCTGAATCGTGCAAAGCAACATAGAACTCGACGGTCGCGCCGACGAGCGGTTCAAATACACGTATGGCTCTGAGTTGCGCACGTGAGCGGCACGTATCCGGATCGATTTCGTGCACGGAGAGACCTGCGCGAGCGAGGCGTTCGATCAGCGGCTCGAACTGCGCCATGTCCTCCAGCATGAACCCGGCGCAGCGCAGTCCCGCTTCGCGAGCCTCGTACAGGACAACGCTGTGGTGATCCTGATCGCAACGCAGCCGCACTCCGCCATCGTTGCCTGTATCGACGTATTGCAGCCCCACCACGTCCTCGTAAAAGCGGCGGGCGCGTTCCAACTGGCTCACATTGAGTTCGACTCGCCCCAGCTTCCGGTATCGGACCATCGTATGCTCTCCTTCAGTACTGTCCGCGCGGCGGCAAGCCGAGGCGCATCTGCCCGTACATCGTGGACACCGCCTGCCAGTTGACGCTGATGTGGTGCGCGAGCGCATTGATATCGCGCCAGGCGCGCTGGATCCCGTTGTCCAGCTGAATGCCGGTGCCGCCCACAACGTCGTAGAGCGCATTGATTGCTTCGACGCAAAGACGAACCGAATACGCATGCCCGCGTCGCAGCGTGATGCGTTGTTCGACGCTCAGCTTCATGCCGGCATCCACCAGGTCGGTGGCCAGTTGCAGATCGCGCTGCAAAATCAACTGCGCGGCGTCGACCGCCGCTTCAGCCTGGGTAACGGCCGACTGAACATGGCCAAACTGCGCAAGCGACGCGCCGCCGCCTGCGAACGCACCGCGCGTCGCACGCGCGGCTATGCTTGCGACGAACTCATCGATCGCACCGCGCAGAGCCGCCACGGCAGGATTGGCGAGCAACGGGGGAAAGCCGCTCAGAAATGGCACACGGTACAGCGCCGAATCGTGAAAATCCGCTCCCGGGGCCTCCTGTTCGAGCACATCATGAAATGACACTGTGCGATGCGCCGGAACGAATACCTCGGTTTCGATCGCGATATCCTTGCTGCCGGTGCCCGCGAGGCCGACCGTGTGCCACGTGTCGACGATCCGGTAGTCGCCCTGTGGCACGAGCAGGAATATCGGTCGCGGCGGAACGCCTTCGGGTTGCTCGACCATCGCGCCCAGCGCCAGCCATTGCGCGTTGTCGCTATTGCTGCCGAAGCTCCAACGACCCTTGAAGCGGTAGCCACCATCAACCGGCACGGCCTTACCCGTCGGCGCGATGCAGGAAGCCAGCAGCGCGTCGGGTGCGTTGCCCCACACGTCGTGCTGCGCTTCCTCCGGGAACATGCCGAGCACCCACGAAGCCGCAGCGCTGAGTCCGTAGCACCACCCCGTCGACGTGCAGCCGCGCCCGATTTCAAAAGACAGGCGGCGCAATGCCTCCAGGCTTAACTCGTAACCGCCAAAACGACGCGGTTGCACAACCCGGTAAAGGCCAGCTTCTTTCAGCAACTGCGTAACCTCAACCGAGACGCGGCGATCCTGTTCGGTCTGACGCGCCCGTTGCCCGACCACTGCACGCAGTTCTACTGCCGCATTGAACAAGCGGGCAAATTGGCCGCTATCCGCAAGGGAGGCGCTCGGCGGTGTGGCCGGACGCTCGAGGACGCTAGAGGGGGATGTCATGTCTGTAGCCTCCAAAACTATTGCAAAAGCAACCAATCCATGATCGAATTAAAACCGATAATAGTTGGTTTTGCAACCTTTAAAACCGCTCACCGGATCAGGAGTTACCCGAATGAACACCCGCCTCCAGCCGCTTCGCTGCGGCTGCATCGACATTCATACCCATGTTGTCCCGCACGATTTCCCCGCCTACGTGGGCAGCCGCCCGGACGCGCCCTGGCCCTCAATGCGCGATGCTCAACCTTGCCACCGACACGTGGTCATCTCGGGCAGCGTGTATCGAACGGTATCGAATCAGGCTTGGGACAGTGACGTTCGTCGCCAGGATATGGATCGGCTGGGCATTGCACGGCAGGTGCTCTCGCCTATGCCGGAACTGCTTTCGTACTGGCTTGATGCGGAGGACGGCGCAATGCTGTCGCGCTACCTGAACGAAACGCTGGCGAACATGGTGGCGCGCGAACCCGACCGCTTTAGCGCTCTCGGCGCCGCGCCCCTGCAGAACATGGACTGCGCGATCCGGGAACTGGAGTTCGCCGTCGGCACGCTGGGACTGTCCGGCATCGAGGTGGGCAGCAATGTGGGCGGCGTGCCGATTGGCGATCCACGTTTCTGGCCATTCTTCGAGGCAGCCGAGGCGCGTGGCGCAGCGATCTTCATCCATCCACTGCGCCCCGCCGGCATGGACCGCCTGGTGGGACCGGCCTCACTGGAGCAAATCGTCGCATTCCCCGGGGAGATCGGCCTGGCTGCAGCGTCGATCATCACAGGCGGTCTGCTAAGCAGGTTTCCACGCTTGCGCATTGCACTCAGCCACGGCGGCGGAGCGATCCAGACCTTGCTACCGCGCATGCAGTACGCGTGGGAATGCCAGCGTGCGTTGCGCGAAGCCATCCCCGTTGCGCCGATCGATGCCGCACGGGCGCTTTACTACGACGACCTTCTCTACAGCGCTACGGCGATTCGCGCGCTGATTGAGACGGTTGGTGAGGATCGCCTGATGATCGGCACCGACTACCCGTTTGCGATCATGGACGCCGATCCAGCAGCGCGTGTGACCTCCCTGGGACTGAGCGACGCCGTACGGGAGGCGTTGCGATGGAAGAATGCCGCCAGGTGGCTTGGCCTGCCATGAGCGCCTCCCGATCTGAACGGATTCAAAAGGTTAAGTGCGCCTCCTAAGGAAAGAAGCGCCACCCCCGGCGTAGCCATGGCGCTTGCGCGCAGTCGCGCAAGACGCCGCGTCACAACAAGCCACATGCAATTCAATTGCATTAGGTGATTCGTCGGTCGCAATCAGAGATACGACACGGTGTGCGCTACGCTAGCTGGGTTTCGTGATTGACAACAAAGTCTTTGGGTACGTCCGGTCCCCATACATACAGCGAGTCTTCTGGGGGATGATCCGCCGCATCCCACTGCGTACCCGCTGGGATGAAATCGATATCAAACGAGTATTCCGCGTAGCTACCCCAAGGATCACGGACATACCGGAAGTAATTCGAGCCCAACACGTGTCGTCCCAAACCCCAGCCGTCGCCATACCCGGATCTGGCCATCTGCTCGCTGCCGAGCGCCACATCGTCTATAGACGGCACGTCCCAACTCGTGTGGTGCAGTCCTACGCCGTCGGATTTGGCGAATGCAATCAGATGATGATCGCTTCCGTGCGGACTGTGCATAAACGCGATGATCGAACCCGAATGATCCGAAAGTCGTAGCCCTAGTGTGTCTGCGTAGAACCGCCGGGCTGCATCGACATCCAGGGTGAAGAGCAGAACATGAGAAAGATGGGTCGGACGAACTGCAGTCACCTGACTTCGGCAAGGCGCCCTGCCGTATTTGGACAATGCGGGTGGATAGATCCGCGTCGACTTACGGCTAGGCGAACACTTCTCCGCCACAACCAGTCGCATCGCAAGACCATCCGGTCCCTCGAACCAGATTCCGTCTGCGTCGGCACCCGCTGGCGCAGCAATATGCTTCACGTCATGTGCTCGCAACCGTTTTTCGAAGGCTTCGAAATCTTTATCAAAGATACCAAGCGAAATCCATCTCAATTGCTTGCGATTGCCCACAAGCACTCGCCCCCAACGATGCGGATTTCCAAATGTGTATAGACCGAGCCCGCCATCCTCCTGACGTACATCAAGACCAAATTCCACGTAGAAGCGCTCAGCTTCCCTTAGGTCTGGGACGCTGAACACGAACTCATGAATAGAATGGACGGCAAGGTCTGTGACCGTGCCGGCTGAATCGTCCGACCTCGTATCTGAAACTGCCACTGTCATCTCCTATAAGCAACGCCCGGCGAATCGGCGGATGGAACTCCGCCCGTTGGCAATCACAGATTTGTGGCCTGAAAGCTAACCTGTTGCCATCCGCCCTCACGATGGGCCCAGACCTGAGTAGTCATCACATGCATGTCAATGCGTTGTGCCGACTCCTTCATTTCGATCGCTTGGTCCAGACGTCCGGTCGCGACGGCGAGATCGCCGTAAACCCTGACGTCGAGTTTTTCGCGGCTGGCCGTCAGAAAGCGGATCTGCTTTTCAACCATCGCCAGATAGGCCGCCTTGTTGTCCGCCTTGCCGTTCGCATGCACATGCACCACGTCGTCGGATACGATCTTCTGTAGCGAATCGATATCGGCTTCGACAAGCGCACGGCAGCGTGCCTGCTCCAGCCGGATGATTTCCTGCTGGACTAATCCTTCGGTCATTCTTATCTCCGCTGCGGTTCTCATATTCAGGCAGCCTCGGCGCGCACCACGTTTTCGATCGCGCCGATCCCATCGATTTCAACTTTGACGCGATCGCCCGCACGTAGCCAACGCGGCGGCTTACAGGCAACGCCGACACCGCCCGGTGTGCCTGAGAAAATCACGTCACCCGGTTCGAGCGTCATCACCTTCGAGAGATGTTCGACCTGCTCGAAACAGTTGAAGATGAGTTCACGCGTGTTCGAATCCTGTCGCTTCTCGCCGTTGACGAAACAACGGATGCCCAGTGCGTGCGGGTCGGCGATCCCGTCGGACGTGACGATCCATGGGCCAAACGGCGCATGCGTATCGAACGATTTGCCGAGTGTGAACTGCGAGGTGCGCACCTGCCAGTCGCGGACGCTCACGTCGTTGGCCGCGCAGTAGCCGAAGATCACCTCGTGGGCACGCTCGCGCGACACATGCCGGCAGCGCGCGCCGATCACGAATGCGAGTTCGGCTTCGTAGTCGAGCTGTTCCGACACACGCGGAAGATCGATCGATGCAAACGGGCCCGCGGCCGATGTCGACATCTTCGCGAACCACAGTTGGTCGGCGGGTTTTTCCATGCCGGACTCGGCGAGATGGTCTGCGTAATTGAGACCGATGCCCAGCATTTTGGGCGGCCGGGGAACCGGAGCAAGTAATGTGACTTCGTCGAGCGAAATATCGGCGCGTGTAGTCGTCGCCAGATGTTGCAGGCGCTCCCCGAATGCGGGCCACGCAGAGATAAGACCGATCATATCGGCGGGCGCGTCAGCGACGTGTTTCGAAATCTGAATGATCCCGGTATCGACGACAACGCCAAGGGCAGGAAGACCGCCCGCCAGTGAATAGGTAACGAGTTTCATCCAGACGCTCCGTATATTAGAAAGTGGATTTGCCGGTCGCGGCCGTGCCGACCTTGCTTAACTCGGCATCGCTCGCGCCCGCCTCCCACATCAGGACGAGCTCGTCGGGATCGAATTCGACGCCGATCGGATTCTTCGCGAAGTCCTCCGAATGGAAGTACGCGCCGGGATCGTCGCCGTTATCCGACTGGAATTCGACGTCATTGCCCTCGGGGTCACGGAAATAGAGCGATGTGGTCGGGCCGTGATTGATACACCAGTACGGCAGGATGCCCGCAGCCTTGGCGCGCACATACGTCTGCAGCAGTTCGCCAATTGTGCGGAAGCTATATGCGACGTGATGCACACCCGCGATGTCCTCGCCCTTTGGCGGGACGTCGGGCATGTTGAAGAATGCGAAGCGATGGTGTTCCTCGTCGTAGGTAATGAAAGTCAGCACGTCGTCCTTGAACACGACATGCGCCTGGAACAGTTGCAGATACCAGGCGACGGTTTCGTCGCGGTGGCGGCAACGGTAGACCAGATGGGCCATCTTGAACGGCACGACACGCTCTGCCGTGCTTGACACCTGTGGCCGTGCCGATTGGGATACTTGGGTTGTACTCATGCTATGTCTCCGTTCTTCTGGTGGATTCAAGTCAATCCAGGGAGGCCGCGTCAGAGCAGCACGCGGCGGAAGTCGGCCATCAGTGAGGCCAGGCAGGCCAGAAACCGGCCAGCCTCTGCGCCGTCAACCGCGCGGTGGTCCCACGACAGCGACAGCGGCAATATCAGGCGCGGCTCAAATGCCGAGCCGTTCCAGACCGGTTTTATGCCGGCCTTACCCACGCCAAGAATCGCCACTTCCGGTGCGTTGATGATCGGCGTGAAATGCGTGCCGCCAATCCGACCGAGCGACGAAATCGACATGGAGCCGCCCTGCATCTGCGCGGGAGTGAGCTTGCCGGCGCGCGCGGCCTGGGCGAGCTCTGCCATTTCGGCGGCAATCGCCGCAACGCCCTTGCGATCCGCATCCCGGATCACCGGCACGACCAGGCCGTTGGGCGTGTCGGCGGCAAAACCCATGTGGAAGTAGTGCTTCTGCACCACGTCCTGGCCGTCGAGGCTCACGTTGAACTGCGGAAAGCGTTGCAGTGCGCTCACGCAGGCCTTGATCAGGAAAGCCAGCAGCGTGACCCTGGCCGTACCTTCCCGCGCCTCATGATTGAGTTCGACGCGCAATGCTTCGATTTCCGTAATATCCGCCTCATCGAAATTGGTAACGTGCGGAATGCGCACCCAGTTGCGATGCAGGTTGGCGCCGGAAATGCGTTTGATGCGAGACAGTGGCGTGCGCTCGATCGGCCCGAATTTGCTGAAGTCAATTTCAGGCCAGGGCAGAAGGTCCAGGCCACCGCTGCTTGCCGCTGGCGCGTTGGCGGGAGACGGCGTGGCCAGGACGGTCTTGACGTGTGCGAGTACGTCCTCGCGCAGTACACGTCCATTGCGGCCAGCTGGCTTCACGTCTGCGAGCGCAACACCAAGTTCGCGTGCCAGTTTGCGCACGGAGGGACCGGCGGCGACGTCAATGGGCCGCGCTGGCGCATGAAGCGAAGCGACCTTAGTGCGCGCGACGGGCGCGTTCGATGGCGCGCTGGCCGGCGTAACTGCTGCCGCGCACGCCTCTGGCGCAGACATCTGAAGCTCGGCATCAGACGGGGGCGCGACCTTGATCGAGGCGGCTTCGCTCGCACGCGTCTCTTCCGCAGGCGCCGCTGCTGCATCCGTGATCGCACCAGCAAACTCAATATGCGCGATCACACTACCCATTGAGACCATGTCGCCCGGCTTGAGCAGCACCTCCCGAATGGTGCCCGCCGACGTGCTCGGCACATCCATCGTGGCCTTGTCCGATTCGAGCGTGATCAGCGACTGTTCCACATCGACGATGTCGCCCGCCTGGATCAGCACCTCGATCACAGGGATATTCTTGTAGTCCCCAATGTCAGGGACCCTTAACTGCTGCATGTCCGATCCTTTTATAGTGCGGCGGTTCAGTGAACTAGCGGTTCCACGGCGCGTCCGGCCCAATCTCGATGTCGTAGCGCCTGAGCGCCTGCGCGTGTTTCGCACGATCGATCGAAGAGAGTGCCGCCAGCGCGATGTGGTACCGGTCCACTTCAAAGAAGCGTCGCAACGCCGGGCGCGTATCGCTGCGTCCAAAACCGTCGGTGCCCAGCGCGATATAGGGCGCCTTCACATACGACGCGATCAGTTGCGGATAGGCGCGGACGTAATCGCTTGCGGCCACCACCGGTGCGTCACCCGCGAGACAACGCGCGACGTGGCTTTGCGTGTCGTTGCTCGCACCAAACATCGCATCGCGTTCGACGCCGCGTGCATCGCGTGCCAGTTCCGAGAAGCTCGTGACGCT
>NZ_DASRSY010000462.1:0-12189 GCF_035656215.1 Paraburkholderia sp. | reverse complement strand
ATAATTGCGCAGATCCGCTGGACGTAAGCCGGGCGCGGCTGCGCGAGAAATCCGTCTTGAAATGCGACCACCCGGAGGTGGCCGCGCACCACGTCGAGCAGCTCGCCGGGCGCGAGCAAAAACGCCGGATTGGACGGCTTGCCGACGCTTTCGTTGCCTTGCGCGAAGGTCTCGTAAACCAGTACGCCGCCGGGCGCGAGCGAGCGTAACAACTGCGGAAATAGCGGCCGGTGCAGATAGTTCGTGACCACGATCCCGGCGAATTTCGCGTCATCAGGCAAGGGCCATGCGGCGCCTTCGATGTCAGCGAGAAGCGTGGTGACAAGTGGCTCATCACGCATGGCGCCCAGCGCAGCCGCATCGCGGTCGAGCGCGGTCACTGGATGACCCAGCGATGCAAAGAACCGCGCATGCCGCCCTGCCCCCGACGCCACGTCGAGCACAGCGCCGCCCGCCGCGACCAGATGCGCCCAGTGGCGCACCCAGTGCGACGGTTCACCGTTTCCTTGCGAGGAACCGTTCGGCATGGCAGCAACGGGAGTGCTCATCGCTTCAGCGCGGCGATCAGTTGTACGACAGACCCATCGCCTCACGCACGTCGCGCATCGTTTCCGTGGCGTACCTGCGGGCCTTGTCGCAGCCGTCGGCGACAATCGCGCGCAACAGCGAAGGATCGTCCATGTATTTCTGCGCGCGCTCGAGCATCGGCTGCTGCTCGCGCAGAATGCCTTCGATCACCGGCTGCTTGCATTCGAGACAACCGATTCCCGCGGTTCGGCAGCCCTTCTGCGCCCATTCGTGCGTGGCTTCGTCCGTGTAGACCTGATGCAACTGCCACACGGGGCACTTGTCCGGATCGCCCGGATCGGTGCGGCGCACGCGTGCCGGATCGGTCGGCATGGTGCGAACCTTCTTCGTGATCGTTTCCGCGTCTTCGCGCAGGCCGATCGTGTTGCCGTACGACTTCGACATCTTCTGGCCGTCCAGACCCGGCATACGCGACGCTTCGGTCAGCATGGCCTGCGGCTCGACCAGAATGATCTTGCGCGAACCTTCCAGGTAGCCGAACAGACGCTCGCGGTCGCTCATCGACAGGCTCTGCGATTCCTGCAACATCGCACGCGCCTGTTCGAGTGCTTCGTCGTCGCCTTCCTGCTGATAGGCGTTGCGCAGCTCGTGATACAGCTTGGCGCGCTTGCCGCCCAGCTTCTTCGCGGCTTCGTTGGCCTTCTCTTCGAAGCCCGGTTCGCGGCCGTACAGGTAGTTGAAGCGGCGCGCGATTTCACGCGTCATTTCGACGTGCGGCACCTGGTCTTCGCCAACCGGCACGAGCGAGCCGCGATACAGCAGAATGTCCGCCGCCATCAGCACCGGGTAGCCGAGAAAGCCATAGGTGGACAAATCCTTGTCCTTCAGCTTCTCCTGCTGCTCCTTGTAGGTCGGCACGCGTTCCAGCCAGCCGAGCGGCGTGCTCATGCCGAGCAGCAGCGCGAGCTCCGCATGCTCGGGCACCTTGCTCTGGATGAAGAGCGTTGCCTGCGCCGGATCGATGCCGGAGGCGAGCCAGTCGATCAGCACGTCCCACACGTTCTTTTCGATCACTTCGGGCGTTTCGTAGTGCGTCGTCAGCGCGTGCCAGTCGACTACGCAGAAGAAACACGGGTATTCGGACTGCAGCCGCACCCAGTTTTTCAGCACGCCGTGATAGTGGCCGAGGTGCAGCGACCCGGTGGGCCGCATGCCGGAGAAGATACGGTCTGGGAACATGGTTATTTAGAAAAGCGAAACAAGTGGAGTCAGGATTGCGGTAATCGCACCGTAGCCGAGCGTCACGAGCGGGCTGAGCCAATAGCGCGTGAGCGTGCCCGTCATGACCAGCGCCATCACGATGAAAAAACCGTACGGTTCGAGGCGCGACAACGCGATCGACTGCCGCGGCGGCAACAGCGCCATCAGCACGCGGCCGCCGTCGAGCGGGGGCAGCGGAAACAGGTTGAGCACGCCGAGCACGAGGTTCACGCCGACGCCGGCCGCCGCCATGCGCGTGAAGAAAGGCTCTTCGACGCCCCCCACCGCGAGCGCGACGCCAACCAGGCCCCACACCAGCGCCTGCACAAAATTGCAGGCCGGCCCGGCGGCAGCGACCCACAGACTGCCCCAACGCGGATTGCGCAGGTTGCCAAAGGCGACCGGCACAGGCTTCGCGTAACCGAACATGAACGCGCCGCTCGTGGCGAAGTACAGCAGCAAGGGAATCGCGATCGTGCCGAGCGGATCGATATGCCGCATCGGATTGACGGAGACGCGGCCGAGCACATACGCGGTGTTGTCGCCGAGCCAGCGCGCGACGTAGCCATGCGCGGCTTCATGCAGCGTTATGGCGAAAATCACCGGCAACGCGTAAACCGCAACGGTTTGTATCAGGGAAGAATCCATAACTCGCTATTGTAACAACGCGATTGCGTGCGTCTGTCCGCTTTCGCTCAAGCCGTCTCTTCGAGACCGAATGGCGCGAGAGAACCGCGCCCTGCCCGCACCAGCACCGGCTCAGCGCCGGTCAAATCGACCACGGTGGACGGTTCGCATACGCATGGGCCACCGTCGATCACCAGGTCCAACTGTTTCTCGAGCCGCTCGCGGATTTCTTCCGGGTCGTTCAGCGGCTGGGTTTCGCCCGGCATGATCAGCGTGGAGCCGAGCAGTGGCTGGCCGAGTTCTTCGAGAATTGCCAGCGTGATCGCGTGCTCCGGTACCCGCAGGCCGATGGTTTTGCGCGACGGATGCGAGAGGCGGCGCGGTACTTCTTTGGTGGCCTGCAACACAAAAACGTAAGGGCCCGGCGTAACCGACTTGATCAGGCGGTACTGCCGGTTGTCGACCATCGCGAAGTTCGACAGCTCTGAGAGATCGCGCACCAGCAGCGACAGGAGCGCCTTCTCGTCAAGCCCGCGAATGCGCCGCAAGCGCTCGACCGCGTCCTTGTCGTCGAGATGACAGGCAAGCGCATAGCTCGAATCCGTCGGCAACGCAACGACGCCGCCGTCATTGATGATCTGCACGGCCTGTTTGACGAGGCGCGGTTGCGGGTTATCCGGATGAAGCCGAAAGTATTGGGACATTTTGACTAACGGTGGCTACAGGTGGCTGCGGATGGAGGTCGGACGAAAAGTGGCAAATCGGACGGCAGATCGGGCGAAAGCAAGCCCTGGGACGAGGGCGTTCGCGCATATCGTGCCGCCGTGGCACGGCGCACGATCACAGCCAGCGTTCCCAGACGGGCTTGAGATCGGAGGGCAGTGGCGGCAGCGTGCCGAGGTCGATGCGGCCTTCGCCAGGTGCATGGAAGTCGGAACCGCGCGAGGCCTCGAAGCCGAAGCGGCGTGCGACGTCAGCATATTCGCGGTATTGATCCGGCGTGTGACTACCCGTCACCACTTCGATCGCCTTGCCGCCGAGGTCGATGAACTCAGCGAAAAACGCGTCGAATTCAACCGGTGAGTACGCGTAACGACCCGGGTGCGCGATGATCGCCTCGCCGCCGGCCGCCTGAATCCAGCCAACCGCGTCCGCCAGTTTCGCCCAGCGGTGCGACACGTAGCCGGGCTTGCCGTCACCGAGATAGCGGTTGAACACGTCCTGCGTCGAGCTGGCGTAGCCGCTTTCGACCATGAAGCGCGCGAAGTGCGTGCGCGAAATCATGTCGGGGTTCGAGACGTATTTGAGCGCGCCTTGATAGGCGTCGGGGATGCCGAGCGTGCCCAACTGTTCGCCGATTGCTTCGGCGCGCGCCGCGCGACCGTTGCGGGTGCGCGCGAGGCCGTCGATCAGCGTTGTGCTGGTCGGATCCACGCCGAGGCCAACGATGTGCACAGTGCGTGAAGCCCACGTCACCGATATCTCCACGCCGCTCACGTAGCCCATGCCAAGCGCCTCAGCAGTGCTGCGCGCTTCGAGCTGGCCGCCCAGTTCGTCGTGGTCGGTCAACGCCCACAGCGTCACGCCTCCCGCGTGCGCGCGGCGCGCGACATCGGCCGGCGCGAACTGGCCGTCGGAAACGGTGGAATGGCAGTGGAGGTCGGCGTTCATCTTTGTCTTGAGAAGGTTCTGCACTCATTTTACTGCAACGCAGTAAATGGCCGCAGACCTATCTCGCGTAGTGGACCTCGCATCGAAACCTTTTTGCAAGGTTCAGGCGCAGAAGCCCTCGATCAGCGCGGCCACCTGCTCCGGTTGGTCGTGATGCACCATGTGTCCCGCTTCGTCGATGATCTTCTCGCGCCAGTTCGGAAACGCCTGGAAGCGCGCCTTGAATTCGTCGAGCGGAATCTCGCCGGCGATCTGTGCAAGTGTGGGCGAGTTAGCGGCCTCGACGTGCAGCACTTTGGCGCTTGCCTTGCGCCACACGGCCATCACTTCGTCGAGGCGGTACAGCGTCGGCCCGCGCAGTTTGTGCGCCGGATCGGCGAGCAGCATGAAGCGCCCTTCTCCGTCCGGCTTCGACCAGTGTTCCGCGAGGAATTGCGCGCGTTGTGGATCGAGGCGCGGGTTGGTCTTGATCAGGCGCCCGGCGACCTCGTTCAGCGACGCGTAGCGTTTCAATTGCGGCGGATCGCGCAACTCGTCGAGCCAGTTGCGCAGCCGCTTAGGTGCTTGCGCCGAGTGCGACGGCGCGAGCCCAAAGCCTTCCAGATCGACCACGCAGCGCACCCGCTCCGGCCGCACACCCGCATACAGGCAGACGATGTTCGCGCCCATGCTATGGCCGACCAGATTGACTTCGCCGATCGGTGCATAGTGGTCGAGCAGCGCGTCGAGATCGCCGAGATAGTCGTGAATCCAGTAGTTGCCGCCGCCGCGCTCGGCGACCGGCCAGTCCGACAGGCCGAAGCCGCGCATATCGGGCGCGATCACCTGCCAGTCGCCGCCCAATGCGTCGACGACGAACTGGAACGACGCCGCCACGTCCATCCAGCCGTGCAACATGAACAGCATCGGCGCATCCGGATTGCCCCAGCGCCGTACATGCAGACGGATGCCGTGCACGGCGACGAATTCAGACTTGGAGGTATTCATGAACGGCTTGTCCGAAAAAAGAATGGTCGTTCGATTATAACGAGATAGTCGGGCGATGCGTGGGGTCCGGCAATGGAAGAAGGCAGTCGCTCGCGGCCGGAGGAGGCGTCGAAGCCGGCTGCTCAGTGTTGAGGCCGGCCAGAGTGACCAGCGCGGCCAGTTCGGTTTCGTCGAAACCGGCGTCGCGGCGCGCCTCGAAATTGAACGGACCGCGTAATTTCGGTGCGTGATACTGGTCGGCGAGACGCGTGTAGGTGCCGTGTGGATCGAGGCCCCCCGCGTCGCAGAGATAGCGGAACCAGTGATTACCGATCAGCACATGGCCGATTTCATCGCGCAGGATCACGTCGAGAATCGCTGCGGACGCGTGGTCGCCCGCCTGCTGCAAGCGTGCCCGGATCGGCGGCGAAGCGTCGAGGCCACGCGCTTCGAGGGTGCGCGGCACCAGCGCCATCCGCGCCAGCACGTCCGCGCGCGTGCGCTCGCACATGTCCCAAAGGCCGTCGTGGGCGGGAAAATCGCCGTAGGCATGGCCGAACTCCGCAAGCCGCGCGACCAGCAACGAGAAGTGATGCGCCTCTTCGGCGGCGACTTTGAGCCAATCGGTGTAGAACGCGGCGGGCATGCCGGCGAAACGCCAGACGGCGTCGAGCGCGAGATTGATGGCGTTGAATTCGATGTGTGCCAGCGCATGCAGCAGGACCGCCCGCCCTTCGGGGGATTGCATGCTGCGGCGCTTCAGTTTGCGCGGATCGACCAGTTCTGGGCGCGCGGGACGGCCCGGCAGGTCTGCCGGCTCGGCCAATTCGAGGTCGGCGGGGCACGCGAGGCTGCCGTCGAGCGCCGCGGCATATAACGCGCGGGCCGCAGCTGCCTTGGTTGCCGGGTCGATTTCGCGTAATGCGGCCAGCGCCGCGGTGCGCGCGCAATTCGCGCGATTCGAACGTTGCTCAGGATTCGATATCGGCAGAGCGGGCGAAACGGGAGAAACGGGAGAAACGGACGGAGCAGCGGAATTCATAGCAACCAGGTTGGCGAAGGGCACGGCGACAGGCAAGACGAGAGGCGCGGCGGTCGCTGAGGCCGATGAGCGCTGGACGGCGTGCGGCGGCGCCAACCGACCTAAGCACACAACCGTTTACAATACTCGATTCGACAATCTCGCGCGCCGATTGCCCAAGGCCGGCGGGACAACCGGTTCATCAGGGCGTTCGGGCGTTTTCCTGTGTTTCGGAGCCCCGCTTTGCAGCCCGCTTCGAAGCCCCGGCCACCCCGCGTAGCGCGTAGCGACTGATCAAGAGGAGACTCCGTGACAATTTATAAGCTTGGCGAAGCAGCCCCGACCATCCATGAAAGCGTGTTCGTCGCGGATTCGGCGAACATTATCGGCAATGTAACGCTCGAAGAAAATTCGAGCGTCTGGTTCGGCGCGACGCTTCGTGGCGACAACGAGCCGATCACCCTCGGCGCCGGCAGCAACGTCCAGGAAAACGCGGTGCTGCACACCGACCCCGGCTTCCCGCTGAAGATCGAGCAGAATGTGACGATCGGCCACCAGGTCATGCTGCACGGCTGCACGATCAAGGCGGGCTCGCTGATCGGAATTCAGGCGGTGGTCTTGAATGGTGCGGTGATCGGCCGCAACTGTCTGGTCGGAGCGGGCGCCATCGTCACCGAAGGCAAGGTGTTTCCCGACAATTCGCTGATTCTCGGCGCGCCTGCCAAAGTGGTGCGCGAACTGACCGAGACGGATATCGCCAATATGCAGCGCGGCACGGCAAGTTATGCCGAACGCCGCGAGTATTTCAAGGCGCAGCTCGTGCGCATCGGCTAAACAGCCGGAGCGCGCGGCGCGCAAGGCGCAGCATCAGGCTACGTCATTCGACCGAGGAAAAGTTGTGAGCGACCAGTTGCAAAAATTCATGTTCAGCGCAGCGCCGGTACGCGGCGAGATCGTTTCGCTGCGCAATACGTGGCAGGAAGTGCTGACGCGCCGGGACTATCCGGCGCCCGTACGGACGATTCTGGGCGAGATGATGGCCGCGTGCGCGCTGCTTTCGGCGAACCTCAAGTTCGACGGCACGCTCGTCATGCAGATTTTTGGTGACGGACCGGCCAAGATGCTAGTGGTGCAGTGCAGCTCCGACCTGTCGATGCGCGCCACCGCCAAGCTCTCCGGCGAAGCGGCCAATACGATTGACGACGCCACCTCCATGATCGACCTGGTCAACGCGAGCGGCCATGGCCGCTGCGTGATCACGCTCGACCCGCGCGACAAGCAGCCCGGCCAGCAGCCGTATCAAAGTATCGTCCCGCTGTCGGGCGTGGACGGCCCGCTCAAGTCGATGTCCGAAGTGCTCGAGCACTACATGCATCACTCGGAGCAGCTCGACACGCGCCTGTGGCTCGCGGCGAACACCGAGCGCGCGGTCGGCATGCTGCTGCAAAAGCTGCCGGGTGACGGCGGCATCGTCCCGCATCCGGGCGATCTGGACGCGGACACATGGGAGCGCGTCTGCACGCTCGGCGGCACGATGTCGCAAGACGAACTGTTGAAGGAAGAACCGGAAACGATTTTCCGCCGTCTCTTCTGGCAGGAGAATGTGCAGCATTTCGAGCCGGCCACGACGCGCTTCGAATGCAGTTGTTCGCGCGAAAAAGTCGGCGCCATGTTGAAAATGCTGGGCCGCGAGGAAGTGGACGGCGTGATCGAAGAGCGCGGCCACGTCGAGATTCATTGCGAATTCTGTAATCAACGGTACGAATTCGATCCGGTCGACGTCGCGCAACTTTTTGTCGCCAATGCGCTCTCACAAGGCGTGACCCCGGCGGCCGACCAGCGGCACTGAAGCGGCCAGGCGGCGGTTCATTACGCCGGCATTACGGCAGTAAAATGACGCGCCGTCCGCTGCCTTTTCGGGCTCGGGTGGCGCGTTATCGTCGATCATTGCGCTGGATCGTCGGCGGTGCGCGCTGCACATGTTTTGCTTAGGCATCCGACCGATGGAGATAAAAATGAACATCCCTACTTCGGTGAAGCATTGCATGCGTACGGTCGCCGTGCTGACGGTCATCGGCGGCAGCGCTGCGCTGACGGGTTGCGTGATGGACCCGCCTGGCCCATCGCCGATTTATAGCCGCCTACCGGCCGACCAGTCGGGTATGGCCAGCACCGCGCGGCCGCTCACGCCTGAAGAGCGCGAGCGCTACGATGTGATCGACCGTCAGGTGCTGTCCGATCAGAATCAGGCCATTGCCGCCGAGAACGCTGCTCAAGCGTACTCACGTTATTACTCGCCGCCCGTCAGTGTGTACGGCAGTTACTACGGCGGTGGCTGGGGGCACGGCTGGGGCACGGGTGTCGGCGTAGGCTATTCCCCGTATTGGGGCTGGTAAGCCGAAGCGGGCACTCCCGAACAGTAGGTACGCCGATACGGCGACCAGGCGGAGAGGCAGGCATCCCCCCCGCGTCAGAATACTTGTCGCTCCAATAGAATCAATGAACCGGGGGCGATGATGAGAAAACGAATTGGCAAAATACGGACAAGCATTCAAGGACAGAGCTGTTGCGCGGTTGCTGCCGCCGGAGAGCGCGGCGTTGGAAGACGTTGCACGTGAGGTTGGCGTGGGAGTGGGGACGCTGGAGCGCTGGCGCAGTGATGCGCTGTCCAGGCCCGCTCGCGAGCGGGCCTGGACAGCGGCGGCCCGATTTGACGCCGTGCTGACGACCGCTGCGATGGACGAGGCTGCCAAGAGCGCATGGTGCCGCGCCAACGGCGTGTATCCGCACGAGCTGGCTTCCTGGCGGCAAAGCGCCACGCAGGCGCTGGCCGAGCCCGAGGAGGCGCGTGCCAGCCCGCAGCAGACGCAGCAGGACCGACGTCGCATCAAGGAACTCGAGCGCGAGCTGCGGCGCAAGGACCGTGCGTTGGCTGAGACGGCGGCGCTGCTGGTGCTATCAAAAAAAGTCGCGGCGATCTTCAGCACGGGCGAGGACGAATGATCGACCTCGAAGATCGCCAGTCGCTGGCCCATGATATCCACACCGCGCACAAGGCCGGCGCACGGCTACGCCTGGCCTGCGAGACGGCCGGCATCGACGTGCGCACCCTGCAGCGCTGGAATGCCGGCGAAGGCCTCGTATCGGGCGATGGAAGACCTCATGCGGTACGCCCGCAACCTTCCCATGCGCTGAGCGCCGCCGAGCGTGCCGAGGTGCTGCGCGTGGCCAACGAGCCGCGCTTCGCCGATATGCCTCCTGCGCGCATCGTGCCAATGCTGGCCGACCAAGGCGTGTATATCGCCAGCGAATCCACCTTCGCCCGCGTGCTGCGCGAGCACGGACAAACTGCACATCGGGGCCGGGCGAAAGCGCCCAAGGCTGGCCGACCGCCGACCACGCACATCGCTTGCGCACCACGCGAAGTCTGGTGCTGGGATATGACGTACTTGCCCGCCGAGGTCGTCGGTCAATGGTTTTACCTGTACCTGATCCTGGACCTGTACAGCCGCAAGATCGTCGGATGGGAGGTGCACGAGGGCGACGATGCCAGTCACGCTGCCCATCTGGTGCGGCGCACGGCGCTGGCCGAGGGCATCGCTACTCTGGCGGACAAGCCGGTGCTACATGGAGACAACGGCTCCACGCTCAAGGCCACGACCGTGCTGGCCATGCTCCACTGGCTTGGCGTGAAGCCATCGTACTCACGCCCACGCGTCAGTGACGACAACGCCTATGCCGAGGCGCTGTTCCGCACGGCCAAGTACCGCCCGGAGTTCCCCGCCACGGGCTTCGCCGAGCTCAATGCTGCACGCGACTGGGCGAGCGACTTCGTGCATTGGTACAACTTCGACCACCGTCACAGCAGCATCCGCTACGTCAGCCCGGCGCAGCGCCATGACGGCGACGATCACGCGATCCTCGCCGCTCGTCACGAGGTGTATGTCCAGGCGCGGGAACGTAACCCGGCCCGCTGGTCAGGCTGCACGCGAGACTGGACGCCCATCGGTGCCGTCACGCTCAATCCGGAGCGCGAGTCAGTCGTCACGATGGCCTCGCACGCTACACTTAGACAGCCTTTGGCTGCATGACTGAGGCGACAAGTACCTTGACACGCGCCGCATCACAGGCACACAAAAAAGCCGCTGATCTTGTGGATCAGCGGCTTTTTTTCGTCTTCCTGCGAGCTTTTACGTTCGTTCCTGCGCTCGTTCCTGCGTTTTATTTCACGTTCGTCTGCGAGCTCAACCAGTCTGAACGAACTCAGTGCGTGGCCTTCTTCTCTGTCGCCACCTTACCGCCATGCTTGCGCTCCGGCTTCGCGCGCGACTCCGGATTCGGCACCATATGCAGCGGCGCCGCCGACATCACACCGCGCGTAGACGTTGTAACCGAAGGCGTGTTCGCCGCCGGCAACGGCGCGTTCGGCGCAACGAACTGCACGAACACTTCGCTGTCCTTCACCATGCCCATTTCGTAGCGCGCCCGCTCTTCCACCGCGGCCGTACCGTTCTGCAAATCCTGAACTTCGCCCTGGATACGCTCGTTGCGCAGCTTCGAATCGGTGTTCTTCTGCAGTTGCTGCGCCAGTTGCTGCTGCAACTCGTGCACGCGCAACCAGCCGCCGTGTCCCCACCAGAGCGGGTACTGGATCAGCGCCAGTAGAACGATCAGGACAGCAGTGACAAACCGCATGAAGTAAGCACAATAAATACACGCCGCCCTGCGCTATACGCAGGGCGGCGGGGTCAATCAGAAACGAAGGATAACCGGCTCATCGGTCAGCGCTATTGAACAGGCCATGAGAGGCCATTAGCGCAGATTGTAGAACGCCGACTTGCCCGGGTAGCTGGCGATATCGCCGAGGTCTTCTTCGATGCGCAGCAACTGGTTGTACTTCGAGATGCGGTCCGAACGCGACAGCGAACCCGTCTTGATCTGACCGGCGTTCAAGCCGACTGCGATATCCGCAATCGTCGAATCTTCGGTTTCGCCCGAGCGGTGCGAGATCACAGCCGTGTAGCCTGCGCGCTTCGCCATTTCGATCGCTGCGAAGGTTTCCGTCAGCGTACCGATCTGGTTGATCTTGATCAGGATCGAGTTGGCGATGCCCTTCTCGATGCCTTCCTTCAGGATGCGCGTGTTGGTGACAAACAGGTCGTCGCCCACCAGCTGGATCTTCTTGCCGAGCTTGTCGGTCAGGATCTTCCAGCCGGCCCAGTCGCTTTCGTGCATGCCGTCTTCGATCGAGACGATCGGGAACTTGTCGGCCAGGTTCGCCAGGTAGTCGGCGAATTCCGTCGACGACAGTTGCAGGCCTTCGCCCGCCAACTGGTACTTGCCGTCGTGGTAGAACTCGCTCGCTGCGCAGTCGAGTGCCAGCAACACGTCTTCACCGGCGCGGTAGCCAGCTTTTTCAATGGCTTGCAGGATGGTCGACAGGCATTCATCATTGCTGCCGAAGTTCGGTGCGAAGCCGCCTTCGTCACCCACTGCCGTGCTCATGCCGCGGTCCGACAGGATCTTCTTCAGCGCGTGGAACACTTCGGCGCCGCAGCGCAGTGCTTCGCGGAAGGTCGGCTGGCTGACCGGCACGATCATGAATTCCTGGATGTCCAGGCTGTTGTTCGCGTGCGCGCCGCCGTTGACGATGTTCATCATCGGCACCGGCAGTTGCATGGCGCCCGAGCCGCCGAAGTAGCGGTACAACGGCAGGCCGGCTTCTTCAGCAGCAGCCTTGGCGACGGCCATCGACACGGCCAGCATCGCGTTCGCGCCGAGGCGCGACTTGTTGTCGGTGCCGTCGAGTTCCAGCAGGGTCTTGTCGAGGAAGGCCTGCTCGGAAGCGTCGAGGCCCATGATCGCTTCGGAGATTTCGGTGTTGATGTGCTCGACGGCCTTCAGCACGCCCTTGCCGCCGTAACGGCCGGCTTCGCCGTCGCGCAGTTCGATCGCTTCGCGCGAACCCGTCGACGCACCCGACGGCACCGCAGCGCGGCCCATCGTGCCCGACTCGAGCAGCACATCGCATTCGACGGTGGGGTTGCCTCGCGAATCGAGAATCTCTCGACCGATGATATCTACGATAGCACTCATGGTTTCCTCAAGAAATGACG
>NZ_DASRSY010000461.1:0-30207 GCF_035656215.1 Paraburkholderia sp. | reverse complement strand
GAACCTCACTCTGTGTTCATTTTTCCCACGCACAGCGCGCGGAAACCCGTGATTATACATAGAGTTAGCTGCTCGGTCAAAACTCATTGAGAGGCGCCGCGCGCACCGCCCGACGCGTTGCCGTCCAGCCCCGGCAGCGGCTCAGCCGCTACCTCCGTCGCGCCGTGCCGCAGCCCGCGACCCGGAACCGCCGCGATTCGCCTTATAATTCGCGGCACTACCCAATTCAGCCATCATGTCGTCGACTGCCACCCCCTCCTCCAACGCCGCCAGCCTGCTTGCTCCGATCGCCGAAGACATGCAGCAGGTCAATCGCGTCATACGGCACCGTCTGGCGTCCGAAGTGATGCTGATCAATCAGATCTCCGAGTACATCATCAGCGCCGGGGGCAAACGGCTGCGGCCCGCGCTGCTACTGCTGGTGGCGGGCGCGCTGGACGAGACCACCGGGCACCGGCACGAACTGGCCGCGGTGGTGGAATTCATCCACACGGCCACGCTGCTGCACGACGACGTGGTTGACGAATCCGATCTGCGGCGCGGCCGCCAGACCGCCAACGCGCTGTTCGGCAACGCCGCGAGCGTGCTGGTCGGCGACTTCCTGTACTCGCGCTCGTTCCAGATGATGGTCGGCGTGGGCAAGATGCGTGTGATGGAAATCCTGTCGGAGGCGACCAACATCATCTCCGAGGGCGAAGTGCTGCAACTGCTGAATATGCACGACGCCGACGTGGACGAAGCGCGCTACATGCAGGTCATCCGCTACAAAACCGCCAAGCTGTTCGAAGCCGCCGCCCAACTCGGTGCGGTGCTGGCCGGTTCAGATGCAAAAACCGAAGCCGCCGCGGCGGAATTCGGCCGCCGCATCGGCACCGCGTTCCAGATCATGGACGACTGGCTCGACTACACGGGCACGGCCGAATCAATGGGCAAGAATGCCGGCGACGATCTGCGCGAAGGCAAACCCACGCTTCCGCTCATCTATCTGATCGAACGCGGCACGCCGGAGCAGTCGGCACTCGCGCGAGAAGCCATCGAGCAGGGCGGCACGGACCGTTTCGACACGATTTTCGACGCGATCACGCGCTCCGGCGCGCTAGACCACACGCTCGAATGCGCGAAGCAGGAAGCTCTGGCCGCAGCTGCAGCAATTTCTTCATTCCCGGATTCCATTTTCAAAGATAGCCTGCTAGAATTATGTTCTTACTCGACGGCAAGACAGTCTTGAACGAGACTGAAACACCGTAAGAGTCCAGCAGTACAAATCGGGGTGTAGCTTAGCCTGGTAGAGCGCTACGTTCGGGACGTAGAGGCCGGAGGTTCGAATCCTCTCACCCCGACCAGATTTGCCTTGTTTGCTCAAGGCCAGAAAAACCGCCCAGCTTGCTTGGCGGTTTTTTGTTTTTGCGTCGCCGCATTTTGGCGTTCGGCTGGTACCCGGCGGGTGGGCAGATCCTTCCAATTGCCGCGCGATGCGACGGCGCCTTGCGCACGCGATCCCCCACAAAAAAGCCAAACCCCACGCAGCTCGCCCACCAGATCCAAACGGAAGCATCCGCGCCGGGATGTCGGCCCGCTCATCGGGTTCGAGGCACAAGCCTCACCCAGCCCATCGCCTTATACCCATCTCTGAACGGCAAGCGTCGAGCGCGGAAGAACATGTTTACTTTCAATGACATGGAGCGCCGCTTGTAAACTTTCGGCGAATCGCGTTTACTCTCGCTTTTTGAGTGGACGCATTGGTCACCGATTCGACGCCCTGGACCCACACAGAATTCGAGCAGCTCGAGCTCGGCGATGCGCGCCTGAACAAGCGAGCGAGGCTTTTGATGCAACGATTGGCGGACGACTCAATGGCCAGTGTGCCCAAGGCATGCCAGGGTTGGGGCGAGACCATAGCGGCGTCCCGCTTCTTCGACAACGAGAATGTCGACTGGCATGCGATTCTCGAGCCGCATTGGCAGTACAAGCAAAAACGAACGGAAGGCCATCATGTCGTGCTGTGTCTGCAAGACACCACCGAGTTGGATTTCAACGCTCAGGGCGCATTCGGACCGGGCCTCTGAGCTATGAAGCCCAGCGGCGCCCAAGCGCTGGGCACGCCGGCCGACTGGCTGGTACGAGCGGCCCATAACTGCTGCTTGCCTGAGGGTGACAAACTGTGGGAGCGCACGGTGCGGGGGGCGAGCCCATCGGGCAGATTCCCTTCACAACGGCCTCGCGTCGTGGTGTCAAAGCACGCATGGTGTGCCAGCACCTGCGGATGCGGCGCGTTGAATTGCCTGCAGGCCGAGGCAAAAGTGTAGCTGTGACCTGTTTTGGACAGCGTCAAGCCGATCGAATGGCGCTTGCTGACCAACCGCGTGGCGACGGCGCTGGACGAGGCGACCGAATTGATCGACTGGTATCGAGCGCGCTGGGAAATCGGGATGTTATTCAACATCTTGAAGAATGCTTGCCGCGTCGAGGCGCCCCAACTCGGCTCGATAGAACAGCTCGAGCGAGCACTGACGCTGTTCCTGGTGGTGGCCTGACGCGTTGCCTATCTGATGCGCCAGGGACGCACTTGTCCCGATCTGGATGCGCATCTGTTCTTTGATCCCGACGAAATTCGCAGTGCCTACCTACTCATGAAAATGCGCTGCACGGCCCAGCCCAAGCTCAACGAAGTGTTGCGACTGATCGCACGCCCGGGCGGATTCCTCGGTCGCAAGGGCGATGGCGAACCCGGCGGGAAAACGATCTGGCTCGAACTCAGAGAAGTTCGTATCACCGCAAAAACATTGCGCTTGTTATGCGACGACGTCGACGACATTTGTGTATAACGCAATGCACCCAATCCCATACCCGCAAACTTCGACTCAAGAAATCCCGGACTAATGCGACACCCGCCATCTCATTAATATTCAAATATTATTTACAAGTTAAATTTTATCCCGAAACCGTGAAGCATCCGCATTGATCGCAAAGCGTTTTACTTCAACATCACATCACTTTTACGTTATCTCGATAATTTTTAGCTCAAGCTCTTTTAAAAAATTCAGCAGACCAACTTGCTATCAGGATGGAAGCCGAATAACATCACGTCCATCAAATCAATTCCACCCATTATTTTGGATTTTGAGAATACGCACCGATTGATACGCCCTACCAGCCCCGTGGCGGCAGGAAAGCCATGGTCAACAGTGCAAGCAACCGGCGCGCAATTCGCCGCACCAAGAAAAATCCTGATAATTCTTAAATAAAATGATGCTACTTAAGACAATTCAAGAATCGCCTTAAATCCGTTATTAATTGATTCAGAATGTCGTAATCCATTTGAAATAAATCCTGGTCCAGATCAATTTCCATACTGCTTCGGAGCATCCATTTGATGAATACGCTTTCACTCGATCAAATCGACTCCCTTAATCTCGATCAGCCGTGTGGCGTCGATCTGGAATATGACGCCGCATTCACGGCGCTGCAGCAAGCCGCAACCGGCGCGCGCGAGCAGCAATTCGGCGACGCCTTCATTCCCGCCGTCGCACCCGACTGGCACCAAGTCGAGGCGCGGGCCGTCGATCTGCTTCAGCGCAGCGTGGATTTGCGAATCATCGCGCTCCTGACGCAGGCATGGACGGAAATCCACGGCCTGCCCGGTTACGCGAAAGGTCTGGCGCTCGCCACCGAAACGCTTGAACAGCACTGGGAGCATGTCCACCCGCAGTTGCGGATCGCCGGCGAGTTCGATCCGCTGGTCCGCGTCAACGCCGTCGCGGCACTGACCGACCCGAAGGGTTTAGGACGCGCGGCTCGCAACGCCCCCTTGCTGCGCGTGGGATCCCGTGATCTGTCGCTGCGCGAGGCGGCGTCAATCCTCGAGGGCAATCCGGCCACCGCTGCGGGAAAGGGATCTCCGTCGGCCGGCGGTATTCAGAAGACGGCGCTATGCGCAGCGCTGGCCGCTGAGCAGGCGCACCTGGCCGTGGTGCCGCAACTGCTCGATTCGATCGTTCGAATCCGCCAGCAGATCGCCGCGAAGCTCGACATTTCCTGGGCTCCCTCTGCAAGCGCTGTGGAAGACCCTTTGCAGGCCGTGCAGCGGGCGATTCCTGCGTCGAATGTACGAGGCGTTTCGCAGGCTCCGAACGCAACCGAGCCTGTCGTGGAGCAAGTCCAATCAGCCGCAGCCAATGCGGCTGACGCGCCAGCCGCGCGAACGCCAATTGGCTCACGCGAGACGGTCATGCGCGTACTGGAGGACGCGTGTGTCTATCTGGAGCGCACAGAGCCGAGTCATCCCGCGCCGCTGCTGATCCGGCGCGCCCAGCGTCTGATGCGGATGAACTTCTACGACATCGTCCGCGACATGGCGCCCTCCGCATTGCCTCAGGTCGATGTCCTGGCCGGCGACACGCAGAGCGCGCCCGAGCATCTGAACGGCTAGGTCGGCCCACGTCAGCCAGGCACGTCAATCCAATCCAGTAGAGGGCTTCAAATGGGCAATTCAAATGCTTCAAGAGCAAAAGCGACCGGGCAAAAATTCATCGCCCGCAATCGCGCGCCGCGGGTTCAGATCGAATACGACGTCGAGACCTACGGCAGCGAGCGCAAGGTGGAAATACCGTTCGTGATGGGTGTGATTGCCGATCTCGTCGGCAAATCCACGCAACCGCAGCCCGATCTCGAACAGCGCAAGTTCTTCGAAATCGATATCGACAACTTCGATGGCCGCCTGAAATCGATCCGGCCGCGCGTCACGATGCAGGTCCCGAACAGCATCTCGGGGCATGGGCTGCTCGCCGTGAACCTCAGCTTCGAAAGTCTTGGCGATTTTTCTCCGGATGCGATCGCGGCCCAGGTTCCCGCGCTCAATCAGTTGCTGCAAGCGCGCTCGCAACTGTCGAATCTGTTGTCGTACATGGACGGCAAGAGCGGCGCGGAAAGACTGATCACTCAGGCGCTTAAAAGTCCCGCATTGCTCAAGGCGCTAGTGGACACGCCCAGCTCGCCGGATGCCGGGAACGCAACCGGAACCGGAACCGGAACCGCGAGTGTCGGGCGCGAATAACGTGAACAACGTGCATAACGCGATGCATTCCATCTTCCCAGGATCGTTCGAAAGACCGCAATGAATCAAACAGAGTCCCCCTTGCTGCAACAGCACATGCCGACGCTCTCGGCCGACCGCTTTTCCGCTTCGCTTATCAAGGAGTTCAATCCGCGCACCGAACAGGCGCAGCACGCGATCGACGGCGCGATGAAAACGCTCGCCCTGCAGGCGCTTGAAAACGCGGTGGTCATGTCGGACGACGCGTACCAGACGATTCAGGCTGTCATCGCCGAGATCGATCGCAAGCTCTCGGAACAGATCAACGCGATCATTCACCACGAGGATTTTCAGCAGATCGAGTCGTCATGGCGTGGGCTCCACTATCTCGTCAACAACACCGAGACGGACGAGCTCCTGAAAATCCGCTGCCTACCGGTGACAAAAACGGAGCTGAGCCGGGTGCTCAAGCGCTATAAGGGCGTCGCATGGGACCAGAGCCCGATTTTCAAAAAGGTCTACGAGGAAGAGTACGGGCAGTTCGGCGGGGAGCCGCTCGGCTGTCTGGTCGGCGATTACTACTTCGATCATAGTCCGCAGGACATCGAGACGCTCGGCGAGATGGCAAAGATCGCGGCAGCCGCGCACTGCCCGTTTATCACGGGCGCGTCGCCCGCGGTGATGCAAATGGAATCGTGGCAGGAGCTGTCGAACCCGCGCGACCTCAGCAAGATTTTCCTGAATAGCGAGTACGTCGGCTGGCGCCATCTTCGCGACATGGAGGATTCCCGCTATCTTGGCCTCACCATGCCGCGCTTTCTGGCTCGCCTGCCCTACGGCGTACGCACGAGTCCGGTCGACGCGTTCAACTTCGAAGAAGACACGGACGGTGCCAACCACGAACGCTACGCCTGGATCAACTCGGCTTATGCCATGGCGGCCAACATCAATCGCTCGTTCAAACACTACGGCTGGTGTACGTCGATTCGCGGCGTCGAGTCCGGTGGCGCGGTCGAGGACCTGCCTACCCACTCGTTTCCTACCGACGACGGTGGCGTCGACATGAAGTGTCCCACTGAAATCGCCATTAGCGACCGCCGTGAAGCAGAGCTCGCGCGCAATGGTTTTATGCCTTTCGTGCACCACAAAAATTCCAACCTTGCGGCGTTTATCGGCGCCCAATCCCTGCAGCGGGCCGCCGAATATCACGACGCCACCGCCACCAACAATGCGAGACTCGCGGCAAGACTGCCCTACCTGTTCGCGTGCTGCCGCTTTGCGCACTATTTGAAATGCATCGTGCGCGACAAGGTTGGCTCTTTCAAGGAACGCAGCGAGATGGAGTCCTGGCTCAATAACTGGATCATGAATTACGTGGACGGCGATCCAGTCAATTCATCGCAGGACACCAAGGCGAGAAAGCCGCTTGCAGCGGCGTCGGTCGTTGTCGAAGAGATCGACGACAACCCGGGGTATTACAGCGCGAAATTCTTTTTGCGTCCTCACTATCAATTAGAAAAACTAACAGTATCGCTGCGCCTCGTTTCGCAATTACCGGCGCTCAAGAACGGCGACTGAGCCGTGTGTTCGTTTTGATCATTGTGGCAGCATCAATCAATAGGAGTAGGGAATGTCAGTTGATATGTATATGCGAGTGGACGGTGTCACCGGTGAATCCAAAGACGCCAACCATAAGGGGTGGATCGACATCCAGTCCTATGGCTGGGGTGCGGCGCAGCCCGGCAACATGTCGACCGGCAGTGGCGGCGGCATCGGCAAGGTGAGCTTTAACGATTTACAGGTCGAAACCTTCCTGGACAAGGCATCGCCCGCGATTCTCAAATACTGCGCCAACGGCAAGCATCTGCCGAAGGTCGAGATCTCCGTGTGCAAAGCCGGTGGCTCGCAAATTGAATATCTGCGCATTACGTTGTCCGAGGTGTTGGTGACGTCCGTCCAGCAAGGCGCGGCAAAGGGGTCCGAGGCAGTTGGAGTCACGTATGCGTTCCAGGCCGCAAAGGTGCGCAAGCAATATTGGGAACAGACGGACCAAGGCACCAAGGGCGGCGAAAGCGTGCTCGCCTGGGACATCAAGGAAAACCGCGAGGTCTAGCCGCGCGATCAACCGGCACGCCGTACGCGCACAGCGGCACATGCCTTCGCCCGCACGCCAGTAAGTCAATCCGAGCCAGCCAAAACCCGAGAGTCGTTCGTGAGCCCAGTTCTTCCTTCGATCCCAGCGCGTGATCACGCCTTGACCCGCATGCGCACGCGCGCACACGGCGAGCCGCTGCCCAGCCTGCTGGACCGGCTGATTAGCCAACGGCCGCCGTCATCGGGCGAAGGCGGCGCCGTACGCGCGTTGTCGCGCACTGAACTGCGCGACGCCGTGCTGCGCGACCTGAGTTGGCTGCTGAATTGCGGCAACCTCGAAGCGACCGACGACCTCATCGCGTACCCACACGTGCGCCAATCGGTGCTGAACTTCGGCATGCGCGCATGGGCAGGCGCTCGCGCTTCGGCGCTTGACTGGGACGGCATGGAACGCGCGATCCGTGAGGCGGTCGTGCAGTTCGAGCCGCGCATTCTCGCGGAAAGCGTCGAGGTGCGTTGCCGCGTGCATGCCCAATCACGTGGCGTGGTGTCGCTGGAGATCACCGGTCAGTTGTGTCCGGATACCGCGCCTCAAGCCTTCCAGTTTCGCTCGGATATCGACATCGAGAGCGGTCAGATTGCATTACGTTCGCAGGAAGCCATGTAATGGATGCTCGCCTGCTCGACTATTACAACCGGGAGCTAGCGTACCTGCGGGAGCTCGGCGCCGAATTTGCCGTCGAATTCCCTCTCGCCGCGGGACGCCTCGGCATACGCGGCATCGAGGTAAGCGATCCGTATGTCGAACGTCTGCTCGAAGGCTTCAGCTTTCTCACCGCGCGCATCCAGTTGAAGATGGACGCCGAGTTTCCGCGCTTCTCCCAACGGCTGCTCGACGTGGTGTATCCGAACTATCTCGCCCCGTTACCGTCCATGACGATCGTCGCCGTTCAGCCGAATCTGCGTGAAGGCAGTCTGGGGGCCGGCTATACGCTGCCGGCCGGTACGGCGCTGCGCGCCAATCCGACGCCTGGCGAGCAGACCGCGTGTGAATTGCGCACCGCGCATGAGGTCAGGTTGTGGCCGCTGCGTATCGTCAACGTCAAACTGGGCGGTGTGCCCGCTGATCTGCCGCTGCCGCATGGGGACATGGCAGGCCGCGTGCGGGGCGCGCTGCACATCGAACTGGAAGCCAGCGGCGTCGGCAATCTGCGCGAGTTGCCGCTCGATTCCTTGACGTTTTTTATCAGCGGTGCGGACAATCAAGCGCTACCGCTACTAGAACTGGTGCTTGGCCATCAGCTTGGCGTTGTCTGCCATGGCCCTTCGGCTGCGCGCGGCGCTTGCACGCTGCTTGATCGAGAAGCCGTCCGTCAGGAGGGTTTCGATGCGGCGCAGGCGTTGCTGCCGTATGGCTCGCGCTCATTCCAGGGCTATCGGCTGCTGCACGAGTATTTCGCCTTCCCGCAACGCTATCTTTTTTTCAGCATCGGTTCGCTGCAACGCGCGCTGCACACCATCGACGGCACCACGTTCTCGCTGACGATCCTGCTCGACGAAGCATCGCCCGAACTCGAACGTTCGGTCGATCGGCGCAGTCTCGCGCTCTTCTGCACACCGGCCATCAATCTGTTCCCGAAGCGTACCGACCGCGTCGCCGTCACGCGCCAGCGGTATGAGCATCATGTCGTGGTCGACCGTACCCGGCCGCTGGACTACGAAATCTACGGTATCGAAAAGGTGACCGGGCATCTTCAGCGTGACGGCGGCCACTGTGAGTTTCATCCTTTCTACGGCGGTCTCCCCGACGACATCGCCGATCGTGGACGCTACTTTTCGATGCGGCGCGAAGCGCGGCTCGTCGGCACCCGGACTCACGCGGCGAGCGACGCGGCAAGCCGCACGCCGCGCAGCAGTACGCGCTTCACGTATGCCGGCAGCGAGGTGTTCGTGTCGCTCGTGGACCAGCACGAAGCACCGTTTGCCGATGACTTGCGGCATCTGTCCGTCAACGCCCTGTGCACCAACCGCGATCTCGCACTACTGATGCCAACCGGCGCCTCGAGCGATTTCAGTTTGCGCACCTCGGCGCCGGTCGCCGCGATCCAGGCGCTCCGGCGGCCCACGCCACCCCAACCGCCGCTTGCCGAAAACGAAATCACATGGCGGCTCGTCAAACATCTCGGACTCGACTACCTCACACTGACCGATCTGGATGGTATGCAGGGCGCACAAGCCTTGCGCGAATTGCTCGACCTCTATGCAGGCGCTGCCGAGGCCGGCGTGCTGCCGCAAATCGGCGGTGTGCGCAACGTTCGGATTGAATCAGTCTGCCGGCAGTTGCCCCACGCCGGGCCACCAATGTTCGGCCGCGGTGTGGCTGTATCGCTGCTGCTCGACGAAACCGCCTTCGCGGGTGCAAGCACTTATCTGTTCGGCGCGGTACTGGAGCAATTTTTCGCACGTCACGTGTCATTGAACAGCTTTAGCGAACTCGCCGTAGCGACGCTCCAACGCGGAGAAGTGAAACGATGGCCACCCCGCGTCGGACGCCGCCCAACAGCATGAGCAACGCCATCGCCCATTCATCACCCGAGCCGCACCCGGGTCGGACGCTCGATCAGTTCTGGCAGCGTGTCGCCGATGCGCCCTACGAGTACGACCTGTACACGCTGTTGCGCTGGCTGGACGCGCGCGCCGGCGGTCCGTCGCCGCTGGGACGCGCGACGCATCCCGCGGACGAACCGCTGCGGATCGGTCAGGCCCCCTCGCTGGCCTTCGCGCCGGCCACGCTCGCCGCCGCGACGGCACCGGCAGACAACAAGAGGCCACGCGTCCTGATTCACAGCTTCGGGCTTTTCGGACCGAACGGTCCGTTGCCCCTGCACCTGACCGAATTGGTGCGCGAGCGCGCTCGGCATCACGACGACCACGCACTAAGCGCTTTCGCCAATCTGTTTCACCATCGGCTCATCCTGCTGTTCTACCGCGCCTGGGCCGACGCGCAACCTACAGTCAGCCTCGACCGCGGCGACGGCGGCCGTTTCGATCGCTATCTGGCGAGCCTGATCCATCTGGGGTGGCCGTCGGGTCGCAGGCCAGACGCGCTGTCCGACCACGCCAGATATTTCATGGCGGGTCATCTGGTACGGCAAACGCGCAACCCTGAGGGCCTGCGCAGCATCCTGCGCGCTTATCTCGGTGTAGCGGTCGAGATCGTCGAATGGATCCCGCATTGGCTGCCGGTCGAAGCGCCGCAGCGCACCGCGCTGCGCACGCGCGCCGACACCCGTCGGCTAGGCGCTGGCGCCATACTGGGGGTGGCCGTTCGGGACGCGCAGACGGCCTTCCAGATCCGGCTCGGCCCGTTGTCGCACGAGCAGTACGTCGCTTTGCTGCCCGGCACCCAGCGCTCGCAGCTGTTGACAGATTGGGTGCGGCAATACGCCGGTCTGGAGTGGTCGTGGAGCGTCCGCCTGCTGATGGCCGCCGATCAGGTCGCCGGCACCGCACTCGCCGCGGCCCGCCCGCTGGGTCTCGCCAGCTGGCTCGGCAGGCGAACGAGCACGCTGGCTGCCAGCGATCTCGTCTATCAACCCGAAACCCGCGCCACCGCCCCCGTTACCCGCGCTCAGCCGGGTCTTTGAAGAAGCCGCCATGAATCACATCATCACCGCGCACACACCACTCGATCCCCATATGCTCCGATTTCGCTCGCTGCGAGGCGAGGAGACGCTGTCGGCGCTCTATGAATTCAACGTGGAACTGGTAAGCCCGTCCGCTTCGCTCGATATGAACGCGCTGCTCGGCAAGCCGCTGACGCTGCACATCACCACGCTCAACGGCCGCACCCGCTTTCTCGGCGGCCAGATCGTGCGCTGCGAACTTGCCGGACGCGAGACCGATACGCCGCGCACCTATATCTATGCCGTCACGCTGCGGCCATCGCTGTGGTACCTGACGAAAACGACCGACTGCCGCATCTTCCAGAACCGCACGGCGCTCGAGATTGTGCGCGAGGTTATCGACAAATATGGCTTTCCGGTCGAAGAGCGCCTGCTCGCAAGCTATCGCAATTGGGACTATTGCGTGCAGTACCAAGAAAGCGATTTCAACTTTGTCAGCCGGCTCATGGAGCAGGAAGGCATCTATTACTACTTCCGCCACGAAGCCGGCCAACAGGTGCTCGTGCTCGCCGACGACACCAGCGCACACGACTCGCTGCCTGAACACGCAACGCTGCCGTACCAGCCGCCTGAGCGCCTCGCGCTGCCTCGCGAAGAAGGCATCGACCTATGGCGCCCCGCCACTCAAATTAGCGCGGGCGCCTACGCCGTCGACGATTACGACTTCCGCAAACCGCGAGCCGATCTGTCACAGATGCGGGCCCAGCCTTCGAGCCCCGAGCACGGCCGCTACGCGAGGTATGCGTGGCAAGGCGGCTACATCGAACCGGAGCAGGGCGAGCACTACGCGCGCATGCGTCTTGAGGAAGAGCAGGCGCAAAACGCCCGCGTGCACGCTCATACCCGTACGCGCGAAGCCGCGCCGGGACATCGTTTCACGCTGCAGAACTGCCCGAGGCAAGCTGAAAACCGTGAATATCTCCTGGTGGGCGTGACGTACCGCCTGCAGGAAGGCGGCTATGCAAGCGGCAGCAACCAAGCGCAATACGACTTCGATCTCGTCGCGCAGCCTACGTCCCTGCCTTTTCGCGCACCCAGCATCACACCGGTGCCGAGAGCCACGGGTCCGCAGACCGCGGTGGTGGTCGGCCCGGCAGGCCAGGATCTCTGGACCGACCAATACGGCCGCGTGAAAGTGCATTTCCGCTGGGACCGTTACAGCCAAGGCGATGAAAACAGCTCCTGCTGGATTCGCGTGTCAGACGCGTGGGCCGGGGCCGGCTTCGGCGCTATTCATATTCCGCGTATCGGCCAGGAGGTGGTGGTCGACTTTCTCAACGGCGCGCTCGATCGGCCGGTCATCACCGGGCGCATCTACAACGCCGATCAGATGCCGCCGTTCGCGCTGCCGGAGGCAGCCACCCAAAGCGGCTTCGTCACGCGCACGCCGGGCGGCACCAGCGCCAATGCAAACATGCTGCGCTTCGAAGACAAACAGGGCGCGGAGCAGATTGCGCTTCACGCGGAGCGCGACTACGACGTCTCGGTCGAGAACGACGCGACACGGCAAGTTGGCCGCAACGAAGCCGTCAACATCAGCAACGATGCGACGCGCGGCGTGGGTCGCGACTTTACGGTATCGGTCGGCAACGACTATGCCGCGTCGATCGCAAGCAACCAGAGCCGCAAGGTCGGCAATAATTCCAGCGCCGAGATTGCTAACGACGAGACGCACACCGTAGGCCGCAACTACAGCCTGCTCGTCACGAACGTTTCGACTCACACGGTAGGTCACAGCCACACGCTGAAGGTCTCGAAGGACTTGACGCAAAGCGTGGGCAACGAGCACAGCCTGAGCGTTGCCAGCAACTCGACAACCAGCGTGGGCGCCGATTCGACGACCAGTGTGGCCGCCAACGCCACGAGCACCGTGGGTGGCAACTCCGCCGTCACCGTCAACGGAAGCTCCACCTCGGTCACGATCGGCTTGCAAACGGCCATCACCACGGATCAGATCCTGATCACCGGCTCGGTCATCGCCGTGACCGGCTCGAGCGTCGGCGCAGTCGGCTCCGCCGTGAGCGCGACCGGATCGGCCGTCAGTGCGACAGGGTCATCGGTGAGCGCGCTCGGCAGCTCGGTGTCCACCACCGGGTCGTCGGTCAGCAGCGTGGGATCGAGCGTGAGCGCGACCGGCGTGTCGTTCGCGACCGTCGGCTTTTCGGTGACGTTCTGAGGCCGGTAGGCACCTGATATCCCATGAAAATCATCAAACCCACTCCGGTCGGCATTCTGACCCGTTCGTATCGCGCGGCTGGCAACGAACATCTTGGCATCGCGATACCGCTGATGGTGACGCTCGGCGACGCACCCCGCCTCGTGAGCGAGTCCGAACTGTGGAATACAGTTGGCGAAGCGCTGAGCGGCTACGCGCTCGACGCAGCGCTGCCCAAGCAGCATGCCGAGTTTCTGGTGGCGGGGCGCGCCTACGGCAAGTATTGCGACGCGGAAAATACGTGCCGTGTCGGCGTTCGCTTCGCGGGCCTCTTCAAGCAATTGCAGGTGTCGGGCGCGCGTGAGTGGCACGGCAATACGCCATCGCAGGCCGCGCCGTTCGAATGCTTGCCGATCGACTGGCCGTTGGCCTATGGCGGCCCCGGCCATGCCAGCAATCCACGCGGAATCGAATTTCCCTCGAGGCCGCCAGGAAGCGCGCAACCGCTAGCACAAATCGAATCTCCCAATGCGCCGATCAGTTCGCGCGAAAGCCCCGCCGAGCCGGCGTCATTCATGCCGATCGCCGCCGACTGGCCACAGCGCAGGGCGCTATACGGAGAGATGGACCAGCAGTGGCTGGAGGAGGATTGCCCCGGCTTTCCACGCACGATGGATCCGCGTTACTTCAACGTCGCGCCGCAGGATCAGCAATTCCCCCGTCTCGCTTCGCTGCCATCGGGCGCCGCGTACGAACTGGTCCATCTGCATCCGGATCGCCCGATGCTGGCCGGCAGCCTGCCGCCTCTGCGCGCGCGTTGCTTCATTCAGCGCACACGCGAGACCGGCTTGACCGAAGTCGCCGTGCGGCTGACAACGGTATGGTTCATCCCGCACCGGGAACAAGCCATCATGATTTTCAACGGCGCGCTCCGGGTCGAGGAATTCGACGCACAAGACGTGGCGTGCCTGCTGCTCGCCGCCGAATGCGACGACGACCCACGCGACGAGGCGCACTATCGGCACGTGTTCGACCTGCGCATGGACAGCAAACGCGGCGCACTGCACGCACTGCGCGATCACGATCTCGCGCCGCAAGCATGGCTGGCCGCCACAGACGACACGCAAGCCGCAGCGCCTGCCGGCGCGTTGCAACGCAATCTTCAACAGCGCGCCCGTGAGCAAGCCCACCGCGCCGCCGCAAGCGGGGTTGCCATCGCGGCGCCCGAACTGGCTGCCGCACCGCCATCGCGGCTCGACGAACTGGCCGGTTTCGTCGAGCGCAATGAACAGTTTGCCCGTGCCCAATTGGCCAAACTCGAACAGACGCGTCAGCGGATCGAGACCGAGCACCCCGAACTCGCCGCGAACCGCAACGCTTCGACAAGACGCGGGCCGCCTCGTCCGTTCGCGAGCAAGCGCGCCACGCACGCCGCGCCGCCTGGCATTCGTGAACAGGAACGGGAGGCAGAGCGCAAACTCCACGCGGCCTACCTGCAGGCGGCCCACTATCAGGAAGCCGCACCGCGACTCGACAACGCGGCTTCAGCCGCGCTGCGCGAACGCGTCGCGGCCAGCCATGGCCGCGGCGAATCGCTTGCCGGCCTCGACCTAACCGGTGCGGATCTGAGCAGAATGAATTTGCGCAGCGCGGACCTTGCCGGCGCGCTACTCGAAAGCGCCGACCTGAGCGGCACCGATCTGACCCACGCTAACGTGCGCGAAGCGGTCATCGCGCGCGCCACCCTCGCCGGGACTGTGTTCGCCAAGGCCGATCTGACAGGCGCCAACCTGGCACTCACCGCTTGCGACGGAACCGATTTTGGCGAAGCTGTCCTTGACCGCTGTCTGTTCGAACGCGCCGTCTGGCGAAACTGCAACGCGCGGCGTGCATCGGCGAGGCAAGTCCAGTTCAGCGGCTGCCTTTTCGAAGCCGTCGACTTCAGCGAAGCCAGGCTCAGCGAACTGGTATTCATCGACCAGGTATTCGCCGACGTGACTCTGCAAGCGGCGACGATTCGCAAGCTCGCGTTCATCCAGTGCCGGCTCGACCGCGTCGCTTTCACGTCTGCCGACATCGAGGGCTTCGGCTTTGTGGAGACGCTCGGGAATCAGATCCGCTTCGACCACGCGCGGCTTCGCAAGGCATGTTTCGCGAAAGGCACCGTGCTCGATCGCGCTGACTTCTCGCTGGCGTTGCTGACCGAAGTGAACCTCCGTCACACGCAGGCCCGCAACGGACTGTTCCGTGGCGCGGCGATCATTCAGTGCGATTTCTCGGATGCCGATTTGCGGCAAGCCGACCTGCGAGAGGCGAAGTTCGACGGCGGCTATCTGGTTCGCACCGACCTGAGCGGCGCCAGTCTCGCCGGCGCCGACCTGCTCGGCGCGCAAATGCGCCGAGCGATGCTGCACGGCACTGATTTCGATGAAGCGAACCTGTTCCGGGCCAATCTCGCCGAAACATCGATCGACGCGTCGACACGTCTCGACAATGCCTATCTCGAACAGACCATGTTTCATCCGTTGCGCAAGGCGGCCGCATGACCGCCGAGCGCGAACAATTGCAGCAGGCTGTGCGCAACGGCGAGACGATCAGCAACCGGTCGATCGGCGCGCTGGCTCTGGAGCAATGCGACCTGTCGGGCGGCGTCTTCGAAAAGATCCGGTTCGACGGTACGCGTCTTTCGCAGGCCCGCTTAGCCGAGTGCGCGTTCAACGACTGCGTATTCACCGGCGTCGACCTGCGCGGCGTGGATCTGTCAAAAAGCGTCTTCATCGGCGGTGCGCTGATCCACGCGGATCTGTCCGGCAGTCTGCTCGACGACTGCCGTCTGAACGAAACGCGCGTCGAGGGGACCCGCTTCAGCGATATGCGAGCCACGCGCCTCGCGTGCATGCACAGCGATTTTCAGGCGTGCCGGTTCGACGGCGCGCAAATCGACCAGGGCTTCTTCGACGAGACGCCGTTGCTCGGCGCCGACTTCACTGCGGCCTGTCTGCAGCGGTGTTTCTTCTACCGGCTCGATCTGCGTGAGGTCGGCTTTGCGCGCACGGAGTTCGATCGCGTCGTGTTTACGGAATCGAACCTGAGCGGGCAACGTCTGAGCGGCCAGACGTTTGCACGGTGCCAATTCATCGGCGCCGACCTGAGCGGGGCCGACTTCACGTCGGCCAGTCTGGCCAACTGCAATTTTCAGTCCGCCAAACTCGGACACGCGGTGCTGGAGCGTGCGCACGCGCCATCGGCCATTTTCTTCGGTGCGGATGTCAGTCATGCACGGTGCGGCCACGCCCGGCTGGACCACAGCGTCTGGGTGGACGCACGTGTGCAGCATACGGATTTCGCGGACGCCGATCTGTCCGGCGCAGTCTTTCAACGTGCCAATGTCACGGGTGCGCGCTTCATACGCGCGCGCCTGCTTGCGGCTGATTTTTCATATGCCGAACTAGCCGGCGCGGACTTTCACGACGCGGCGTTCGCTCGCACTTCCTTTCACGGCGCTCAGGCCGCCGAGCCCGCGACCCATCCCTGCCAGCCAGGCGTGATCGCCCATGAGCCAGCCCTTCTCGCCGCGCAGGAATGGTCGAGACAGCGGGACGCACGCCGGCGCACATTCATCAAGGAGCAGCCATGACAACGACCGCAGTGCAACGGAGCATGCCGGCGCCGCACACCGGCACCGAGCACACCGACAACCGTATCGGCACGGTGATCACCGTCTTGCACGACGACGTATTGCTGGTGACAGGCGACGATGGCGCGCTGCTCACCTGCAAACGCGCGTTCAGTTGCCTGATCGCGCCGGTTATCCGCGATCGCGTTGCGGTCTGCAGCAACGGCCCGCGGCACGGCTACGTGCTCGCCGTTCTTGAACGGGCGCCCGGCAACGAGACACGCATTCGCATCGAGGGCGATCTGCACATCGACGCGACCGGCGACGTGCGCCTCAATGCGGCGCGCGAAATCGCAATGGACGGCGAGCGCCTTACCGTCACGACGCACGACGCCGAACTCACCGCAGCCAGAAGCACGCTCGTCTGCGATGAGTTCGAAGGGCGCATCGGCCTCGTGCGCCTGCTCGGCAGGACCCTCGAAGCGGTGGTCGAGCGCATCGTGCAGATAAGCAAGACCAGCTTCCGCTCGATCGAAACGATCGACCATCTGCGCGCCGCGCATATCGACTACGCCGCATCCGAAAGCGTGCGCCTGCATGGCAAGAACACGCTGCTCACCGCCGAGCATCTGTCGAAGCTCGACGCCGAACAGATTCACCTGGGATAGGACAGCACGATGGTAATGGTCAACTCTAGCGCCGGCGGCGCCAACGACGCCGTATGCGTGAACCTGACGCCGCCCGTCGGCATCCCGGTCGCTTACGACAACAACGCGCAGCGTCCCCAGGCAATTCCCAACGTCAGCAATATCCTGATCGCCGCCGCGCCGGCGCACAACCTGGCGACGATCATTCCGGTCACGAGCGGCGACGCGCCAGGCTCGATGGGCGGCGTCGTCTCAGGCACTGTGTGCGCCAGTTCGCGCAACATCAACGGCGCCAATACGGTGTTGCTGCACGGCATGCCAACCACCCGCATGACCGACCCCACCCAGCAGAACTCGACCAACGCGATCGGCACCGGCACATCGCCGAGCCAAACGCACATTCTGAATCTGGCCGGCTAAGCCCCACCTGATCACACCTCGATGAAGCGCCAACACCCACGCTTACGCCTTTTGCTCACCTTGAGCTGCGCCCTTCTAGCCGGCGCATGCGCATCGACGCCCAAGCCTGAAGCGCGCGCCTGCGACCTCTACCTCGAAGCGGCCTCCAACGTGAATCCAGACGGCCAGGGCCGGCCCGCGCCGATTCTGGTCGGGCTTTACACGCTGAAATCGACTGCGGCATTCGAAGCGAGCGATTTCCCGTCCTTGCAGGATCGCGCCAAAGCGGTCCTCGCCGACGACCTCGTCTCGTTCGAGCAAATCATCCTGCTGCCGGGTGAGCGCAAGCTGATCCAGCGAAGCGCTGATCCCTCCGTGCACGCACTTGGCGTCGTCGCGGGCTACCGCGACCTCGCCCGGCACACCTGGAAAGCAACCTACGCACTCCCCGCTGACGGCGCGGGCAGCGTGTTTTCATTCTGGCCGTCCACTCACGAGCGGCTTGTCGTGCAAGTGAAACTCGGCGGCGGCCTGATCGTTAGAACCATGGACTGGGCACACCGATGAAGTACGAACATTCGCCACTCAAACACGGCGGCACGGCTCGCTGCAAAGTTGTCTGGTCGGAAGGCATGTTTCTCCGGCCGCAGCATTTCCAGCAACTCGAACGCTATCTCGAAGCCTATGTCCAGCAGCGTTGCCTGGCATCGCAAGGCGCATTCTGGGGTTTCCACAGCGTCGAGATCGATCACGATGCACTGGCACTCGGCAAAGTGGCGCTGGCGAGCGCCCAAGGGGTGCTGCCTGATGGCACGCCGTTTCTGCTGACCGAGCCTGACGAATTGCCGGCGCCGCTCGACATACCGCCCGACGCAAAAGACATCACGGTGCTGCTCGCCCTGCCCCGCAAGCGCGCCGGTGCCGATGACACGATCTTCGACGAGCAGGCCGGATCACTCGCCCGTTACGCCGTGTATTCACGCGACATCGCCGACAGCAATGCCGTTGCGCTAGGCCCGGCCGCTGTGCAACTGGCCCGGCCACGGATGCGGCTCATGCTCGCCTCCGAGCTCGGAAGCCAATGGCAGGCCGTCGGTTTGCTGCGCGTGGTGGAGCGCCGCAACGATCGTCAACTGGTGCTCGACAAGCACTACATTCCGCCGATGCTGAGCGCGGATCAACACCCGGTGCTCGCCCAATACCTGAACGAACTGCACGGGCTGCTCGAGCAGCGAGGCGCCGCGCTCGCGCACCGTCAGTCGCGGCCGGGTCGAGGCGGCGTGGCCGAGCTTGCGGAGTTTCTGCTGCTCGCGCTCATCAACCGTGCGCAGGCCGATACATGGCATGCGCTGCACACGCCTCATCTGCATCCGGAGCGCCTCTTTCAGGCATGGCTGCGTCTTGCGTTCGAACTCTCCACTTACACCACCGACGAACGGCGGCCAACGCTGTGCCCCAGCTATCAACACGACGATCTGCAAGGCAGTTTCGCTCCCCTGATGGCCGAATTACGCCGCGCGCTGTCGACGGTTCTCGAACAGAACGCCATCGCACTCGAATTGCAGGAGCGCGCGCACCGCGTCTGGGTCGCGCAGATTCCGAGCGCCGAGCTTCTGCACCATGCCGGCTTCGTGCTCGCGGTGCACGCGGATCTGCCCGCCGAGACCGTGCGCACGCGTTATCCGGCCCAGGTGAAGATCGGCCCGATCGAGCGGCTCGCGGAACTGGTGCACCTGCAGTTGCCGGGCATCGCCATGCGCAGCTTGCCGGTCGCCCCGCGACAGATCCCCTATCACGCGGGCTATCACTATTTCGAACTCGATGGCAGCGGTGAACTCTGGAAGCAGCTCGAACAGTCGGGCGGACTTGCCCTGCACGTGGCCGGCGACTTGCCGGGATTAACGATGGAATGCTGGGCGATTCGCGGCTGATCTTATGTATGCACAAGAAAGGCGAATAAACATGTCATCCGTTGCAGCACGGCCTGCGCAGGACCCAGGAACGGCGCGGTCATTGCCGGAATCCACCTCAGCCCCCCCCTTCAGACTCGATCCGCCGATCGCGCCATCGGCCGCGCTGCCGCCGGCCGATGCGCCTAACCCACTCGTCGTGGCGGCGCAGCCGTTGTTCGACGCGCTCGCGCAGATCCGGCTCAACCCGAAGGTGACGCCGAAGCGGCTGCGCGTATTCCTCGTCGCGGAAATCCGGCGCTTTCAGACGCGCGCCCAGCAGGCGGCCGTCTCGCCCGAAACAATCGTCGGGGCGCGCTATTGCCTGTGCACCGCACTCGACGAAGCTGCCGCGCTCGCGCCTTGGGGCAGCAGCGGCGCATGGTCCGCGCACAGTCTGCTGGTCGCGTTCCATAACGAAACGTGGGGCGGCGAAAAGTTCTTCCATCTGCTCGCGCGCCTGTCGAGCCAACCGCATGAACATCGGGACCTCATCGAGCTGCAATTTTTCTGCCTCGCGCTGGGATTTCAAGGACGCTATCGGGTGATTCAAAACGGCGCCGCGCAACTCGAAACGCTGATGCGTCGGCTGCACAAGTTGCTGCACGAGACGGCAGGTGGCTACGCGCAGCCGCTATCACCGCATTGGCGCGCCACCAACCGCACATCCGCAAGCGCGCTGCGTCGCGGCATGCCGCTGTGGATGTGGCTGGCAGGCGCTGCACTGTTCGGCTGCGCGGGCTTCAGCGCCTTCCTGTTTGCCGCTAACGAGTATGGTGATCGCACGTATGCGGCGGTCAATGCGATCCGCCTGCCCGAGGTCACGTCGCAGCATGTGCTCCGCCCCATGCCACACGTCGCCGACCTGCTCGACGACGACGTGCGCAGCGGCGCCCTGACGGTGCGCGACGAAGGCGATCGCAGCGTCATCGCACTGCGCGGCGACGGACTGTTCGGCTCCGGATCGGCGGTCGCGAGCGAAGCCGCATTGCCGGTGCTGAGCCATATCGCGACCATCCTCGATCGCGTTCCGGGCGACATCCTGATCACCGGCCACACAGACAACCAACCGATCCGCGATCGCCGCTTCCCGTCGAATCTCGCGTTGTCGCTGGCTCGCGCGGAGGCCGTCCGGCAATGGCTGAAGTCGGCCGGACTCGACGCACGCCGCTCCGTCAAGGTGGCGGGACGCGGCGACCAGCAACCACTCGAAAGCAACGCGACAGCGGCCGGCCGGTCTCGCAACCGGCGCGTCGAGATCGCGGTATATCCCGCCTCGTCTGCTCGCCCGGACGTTGCCCCGACGGCGGACCAATGAATATCCTGAAACGCATTTTCGGATGGCTCGCGCAGGTGTTGCGCCAGTTTGGTTGGACAGGTTGGGTGTGGGCCGCGCTCCTCGTCGCGCTGATCTGGGTCGTGGGCCCGCTGCTGGCGATCGGCGACACACGGCCTTTGGAAACGGAAAAATCCCGCTATGCGTTGATCGCGCTCGTGCTGCTCAACTGCGCGTGGCGGCTGATCCGGCGCATGCGCCGGGCGCGGGGGCCTGAACCGTTGCGCCGCGCAACTTCAGTACCGCGAACCGATCCCGCCGACGACGCGCAACGCCAGCGCCTCGACGATCTGCGCGCGCGTTTCAATCACGCGCGCTATGTGCTGCGGCACGCCGCCGCCCCTGGCGGGCGGTTTGTCGCGTGGTTCGACGGACTCACTGGGCGGCACGTGTATCGATTGCCGTGGTACCTGGTCGTGGGCAGTGGCGGCGCGGGCAAAACGGCTGCGCTGCTCAATGGCGGGCTTGATCTGTCGATCGCCGAGCAGGCCGCGCGCGCCGCCGGCCGGCGCGCGGAACCGACCCGCGCGTGCGACTGGTGGTTCAGTAACGATGCCGTTCTCGTCGATACGCCGGGCGCCTACCTCGATGCGGCCGATGCCACGGAGCCACGCGATGCCGAATGGCGCGAACTGCTGACCTTGCTCAGGCGGTATCGCCCGCGCCAGCCGTTGAATGGCGTCGTGCTCGCACTCGGCGTCGACACCTTGCTGGCGCTCGACGAAGCCGGACGCGCGGCGTATGCAGCACGGCTGCGTAAGCCCCTGCAGCTGATGCAGGACACGCTGGGCATGCGCGTACCCGTCTATCTATGCCTCACCCGGATGGATCGTCTCGATGGTTTCTGCGCCTACTTTTCCAGTCTCAATCGCGACGGCCGGGCGCAGGTGTGGGGTGCCGCTTTCGAGTCCGGCGACGCTTCGTCGGCCGAAACCTGCCGCCCCGCTTTTCAAGCACTGCTAAAACGCCTGACCGACGGCGTAGGTGACGTGCTGGTCGTCGAGCCCGATCTCGACAGCCGGGCGCGCGCCTTTCTGTTCCCGCAGCAGTTCGCGAACATCGAGGAACCGCTGGCGGACTTCTGCGCCGCGCTGTTTCGCCCTTCGCCGCTCGAGACCAATCTGCTGGCGCGCGGCTTCTATTTCACGAGTGCGCTGCAAGGTGGCCTCTGTCTTGATCGCGTGCTGCCGGCCACAATGCTGCAGATGGGCATGGCCGAATCGCCGCCCGCACCCGCGGCACCGCTCGTGCAGCACGGCTACTTTCTGAAGCAATGGCTGCGCGAGGCCGTCTTCGCCGACGCCGGATTTGCAGATCCAAGCCATGGCTCGCGAAGGCGGCGTCTCATTGTGCACACGGTGATCGCCGCAGTGGCTGGCGTCGTGCTGTTCGGACTGCTGGCCGCCTGGGCGAGCAGCTACGCACACAATCGGGTCTACCTCGATGAAGTGGCCGCGCATGTGCAGGCGTTCAACCGGCAAGCAGCGCAGCCCATTGCGCTGACGGCGGCTGACGTGCAACCGTTGTTGCCAATGCTCGATGCGCTGCGGGCCTTGCCGCGCAGCGAACAGGTCGATCCCGACGCACCGCTCGGCTGGCGCTACGGCATGGGCCTTTATCAAGGCACCAGAATCAGCGAAGCAAGCAACGCGCTCTACCGCCGCGCGCTCGACGAAAAGCTGTTGCCGCAGGCCGCTGCACGCATCGAGCGCATGTTGGCCGACGCGCCGCCCGACGACCCCGACTATTCGTACGAAGCGCTCAAAGCCTATCTGATGCTTTACGACGCGTCCCACTACGACGCCGGGTTTCTCACGGCGTGGCTGACCCTCGACACCAACGGCGCGTTGCCTCCCGCATTGACGCAGGACGAACGCGGGCGTCTCGAAGCGCATCTCGCGAACCTGTTCGCGTCGCGTGTCGTCGCATCTCCGTTCGCGCTCAACGCACAACTCGTCGACGCCGTGCGTGCAAGGCTCGCGCGCGAATCGCCGGCGCAACGCGCGTACCACGCGCTGCGCCGCGAACTATTGCGCACCCTGCCTGACGAGCCCGTCTCGGTGGCCCGCGCCGGTGGCCCGCAAGCAGCGCTGGTATTGACGCGCAGAAGCGGCAAACCGCTGACCGACGGCATTGCGAGCCTCTACACCTATCACGGCTACTGGGATGGGTTCGAACCGCGTGTTGTCGCAGCGACCGCCCGCTTGCAAAACGAAGACCCGTGGGTACTCGGTACGCGTGCGTCGCCGGCAACTGATAACGCACGCGTCGCACTGGAAGTCCGTCGCGCATACCTGAACGACTACATCCAGGAGTGGGACGCTTTTCTGAACGACGTGAGCATCGTGGACAGCCAGTCGCTCGCGCAAAGCACGCAGATCGCGCGCATCTTGTCGGCGCCCGATTCGCCGCTCAAGCAATTCCTGCAGACCGCCGCCGACGAAACGACCTTGTTGCGCGCACGCGGCGGCGGCGGCGAGCGGCCGGCGCCAGGCGTCTTGCAGAAACGCATTGGTGAAGCGAGGGAATCGCTGAACGCGATGTTCGGCCATGCGGCCGCCTCATCGCCGCCGCCCGCGGACGACAAACCGGAAGCCATCGTCGACAGTCATTTCGAACCCTTGCGGCGCCTGACGGCGGCGGGCGGCACCAACGGGGCGGGCGCCACGTCGCTGGACGGCAATCTGCGCGTGCTCGACGAACTGTATAGCTATCTCACGGCCGCCGACGCCGCACTGGCGAGCGGCAGCCCGCCGCCTCAAACCGACGTCTTCAATAAGTTGCAGGCAGACGCCGGGCGCCTGCCGATGCCGCTGAGAAAGATTTTCGGCGATCTCTCGCAGGCGAGCGCGGCGCAGGTCAGTGGCGGCGCGCGGCGCAACGTCGCGCAGGATGCGCAAGACAGCCTCGGTCCACTGTGCCGGCAGACGATCGCCGGGCGCTATCCGTTTGCGCGCGGGTCGAACCGCGACGTCGCGCTGGACGACTTCGCGCGGCTGTTCGCGTCGGGTGGGCTAATGGACAGTTTCTTCCAGAAGAACCTGGTGTCACAGATCGACGTCCGCGACGGCCGCTGGACCTTCAGGCGCGACGCCAGCGGCAAAACCATGGCGGACAGCCATCTGATCGGCGCATTCCAGAACGCGGAAACGATTCGCAACGTCTTTTTCGCCGCCGGCGCAGCGACACCATCGCTACAGATCGAACTGACGCCTTTGGAACTCGATCCAGACATCATGCAGTACACGCTGGATATCGACGGGCAGGCGATGCGCTATGCGCATGGGCCGCCGCTTCCGATGGTGGTGAAATGGCCGGGCACGCGCCAAGGCGCAGGTCTCGTCAGCCTGCGGATCAGCACGCAAAGCGGTTCCGACGGCGTGCAAACCCAAGGCCCATGGGCACTATATCGACTCTTCGACAAGGCGCACATCACGCCCGACGCCGCGCCCGAGAGCTTCATCGCCACCTTTGATTTCAGCGGCAAGAAACTGGCGCTTCGCGTGAGTGCGAGCAGTAGTTACAACCCGTTCCAGCTCCCTCAAATGAAAGCGTTCTCGTGTCCATGAGAATCGCTCGTTGCAGGAAACACCACGATGTTCAAGCCATCTCTTAAGCTCACCATTCTCGCCAGCCACGGCAAAGCGCTTGTGAGCGGTGCGTGCGCAAGCTTCGATACACAGGGCGGCAACATCGGCCGCGCAGCCGGTAACACGCTCAGGCTGCCGGACGACGACAGCGTCGCGGACCGTCACGCGGCCATCCATGCGCGCCACGATGAATGGCACCTGCTCAACACCAGCGGAAATGCTGCACTGACAGTAAATGGCCAGCTAGTCGCCGCGGATCAGGAGACCCGCTTGCGGTCGGGCGATATCGTAAATATCGGCTGCTACGTCTTGCAGGCAGCCGAGACGTTGCCCCCGGCATGGGATTTCCAAATGCAAACGACGTCGAGCGGCACGCCGCAGCACTCGCCCCCATCACCGTCGGGGACCGTAGGCCAGTCGGGCACGCCAGGAACGCCAGGAACGCCGCGCATGGATCCTTTAGGATTCGGCAGCCTGAACGGCCTGACGGCTGACGAGCCGCCTTCCGCCGGCCTGGACGGGCTGCTGGATATGCCGGTCGACCCGCTTGCCCTGTTTGGCGCACCACAGCGCGGCTGGCCTGACCCAAGCGAGGCACATTCATCAGACTTATTCGCCGACCTTGCGGGCAGCCGGCCGGCCGGCGGTTTTGAAGCCCCTGCGGCGGATGGACTGCGCGGCTTCGCCACACGGGACGACGCGCCGGTACAAAGCGCACCACTATGGGTCAAGGTCGCACAGGCGCAAGCGTCTGCGCCTTCGGCCAGCACGCCCGCCGCAATCACCACGGCTGCGTCGCCGGCGCGGCATGCATTCGGCGAGCCCACGCTCGCAACCGAATGCGCCGGGCCGGTGTCCGTTCCTCAATACGGAGAACATGCGCGAGTGAAAGCCGCGTTTCGCCTTGGCGAGCCCATCAGGCTCACCCGTGCGAGCGAGCCGGTGAGTTGGATGGATTTCCCGCAAGCTCCGCAGCTGGACTCGGCGCCCGCGCTGCTCGCGCTGAGCGAGGCGTTTCTTGAAGGCGCGGGGGTGCGCCCCGACGGGCTCGCCGAAGCGGGCTTCACGCCCGAATTCATGCATACCCTCGGCGCGCTTGCTCGCACACTGAGGGCGCGGTAGACGTGCCGCTGTGCTGTGCCTCCGGCCATCCGGTGAGGCGGCGGAGGCGGCTCAGCCGCCCCCCTCTGCTATATTCTCTCCATCCTGTCCCTATCCTTCGCTACGCGTGGAACAACTTCCCTTATGGACGCAGATCGGCGCCGTCTTTCTGCTGCTTATCTGCTCCAGCTTCTTTTCGATTTCCGAAACGGCGATGATGGCGATCAACCGCCATCGCCTGAAACACCTTGCCAACCAGAATGCGCTCGGCGCGAAGACCACTCAGGGTCTTCTGGCGCACACCGACGAGCTGTTGAGTGTGGTCCTGATCGGCAACAATCTCTTCAACACGATCATTCCGGTGCTCACCACGTCGATCGCGCTGCATACGTTCGGCCGCAATAACGTCGTGCTGTCGATTGCGACCGGCATCGTCGCGTTTCTGATTATCGTGTTTGCGGAAATCACGCCGAAGATTGTCGGCGCGACGTTCCCGGAGAAGATCGCGCTGCCGGCCAGCCAGCTGATCGCACCGATGATGCGTATCGGCAAGCCCCTCGTCTGGTTCGTCAATCTGTTCGCGAACACCATCTTGCGAGTGCTGCATATCAATACCAAAGGTGCGCACGATCAGCGGCTTTCCACCGAAGAGTTGCGCACCATCGTGCTCGAATCGGGCAGCTTCATGCCGACCAAGCACCGCAGCATTCTGTTGAACCTGTTCGACCTCGAGAACATCTCCGTCGACGACGTGATGATCCCGCGCCGCCGCATCGAAGCGCTCGACTTCGACGCACCGTTCGAACAGATCCTGCATCAGCTGGAAACCTGTTACCACAACAAACTGATCGTCTATCAGGGCGACATCGACCGCGTGCTCGGCGTGCTGCACGTACGCAAGACACTGGCCGCCCTGCACAACCAGGAACTGGAGCGCGAGACGCTGCGCGAGTTGCTGGCCGAGCCGTATTTCGTGCCGACCGGCACGCCGGTATTCCAGCAACTACAGTACTTCCAGGAGAGCCGTCACCGCACGGCGCTGGTTGTGAACGAATACGGTGAGTTGCAAGGACTGGTCACGCCGGAAGACATTATTGAGGAGCTGATCGGTGAATTCACCACGTCGATTCCGCGTAGCGCCAACTCACGCGGCGGCTGGAACGAGAGCGGCGAATGTATCGTTGCGGGCAGCATGCCGCTGCGCGAGCTGAACCGCTGGCTGCATCTCACGCTGCCGACCGACGGACCGAAAACGCTCAACGGGCTGATCCTCGAGATACTCGAAGAGATTCCCGATGGCGACGTGTGCGTGCAGATCGGCGAGATGAAACTCGAAGTGATGCGCAGCGACGACCAGGCGATTCGCACCGTCAAGCTGTTCAAACCACCCACTCGCGCGGGCGCGAAAGCCGCCAAGGCCGCACGCGGCTAAGACCTGCGCGCTGCAGCATCGCACATGGGCGCGGCGCGCGCCATTAGCCGATTGGCTGAATGGTGGCGTCAGCGGCCTTACCGGATGATGGACTCGTCGTGTTCTACAGGCGGCTCATCACCGGTCTCCCATGCAAGGTTCTTTTCAACGCGCGGCGTCGTTGCGGCCTGTCGCCGTCGATAACGAAAGCGCAGCCAAACCCAGGCACAACGCTTTTGCGATCGACGCCAGCGTCAGTGCCAATCTCAACCCGAGTCTCTCCGATTCCGACAACGCGCCCGCCGTACGCCTGCTGACGGACACGTTGCAGGAGGCAACCCGACGCAATGCGTCGGACCTGCACATCGAACCGGCGGAGCATGGCTGGCGCCTGCGTTTGCGCATCGACGGCGTACTGCATGAAATCCCTCAGCCCCCGGCGCACCTGCGCGACGCGTTCATCACGCGCGTGAAGGTGCTGGCGCGCATGGATATCGCCGAGCGGCGCGTGCCGCAGGATGGCCGCCTGCGTATTGCCACGTCGCCCGGCCGCGTCGAGGACTATCGCGTCAACTCGCTGCCCACACTGTTCGGCGAAAAGCTGGTGTTGCGCAGGCTCGACGCATTACCCGCCGATCTTTCGCTCGACTCGCTCGGCCTCGATCCTCGACAGCGTGAAACAGTCGATGCCGCGATTCGCGCGCCGCATGGCCTTGTGCTCGTCACCGGCCCCACCGGTAGCGGCAAGACGCTGTCGCTGTACTGCTTCCTGCACATGCTCAACAACGAGGCGCGCAATCTGTGCTCGGTGGAGGATCCGGCGGAAATTCAACTGGCGGGTATCAATCAGGTAAGCGTACGCGAAAAAGCCGGCCTGACATTCGCAGTAGCGCTGCGTGCGTTTCTCCGCCAAGACCCCGATGTGATCATGGTGGGCGAAATCCGCGACGACGAAACCGCCGATGTTGCCGTGAAGGCCGCGCAGACCGGCCACCTCGTCCTGTCGACCTTGCACACGAATGACGCGCCTGCTGCCGTCGCGCGCCTGATCGACATCGGCGTCGAGCCATACAATCTGGCCGCCGCGCTAAGGATGGTGACGGCACAACGGCTGGTGCGGCGGCTTTGCGTAGCGTGTCGCGCCCCTGCGCCGCAATCTGCGGCGGCACTGCGAGCAGCGGGCTTCGCCACCGATCAGATCGACGGCTGGCAACCATTCGGCGCCACCGGTTGCGCAGCATGCCACGGCATCGGCTACCGCGGCCGGGTCGGGGTTCACCAGGTGATGCCGGTCTCCGATGCGATGCGTGAGTTGATCGTGGCACGCGCAGGCACCCATGAGCTGGCTCGGCTCGCACGAACTGAACAGGTCGCCACCTTGCGCGACGCAGCCTTGGCACGTGTGCGCGACGGCACGACAAGCCTCGCCGAAGCGCTGGCAGCCACCGAGGTCGCATGAGCACCGCAACGACTCATCCATCGCCAGCACCCGAGATGCGTTTTAAATGGCGCGGCGTCGATAGTGACGGCATACAAAAAACCGGTGCCCTCACTGCGCCGGACGTAAGCACCGCACGAGCCATACTCAAGCGCGACAAGCTGTTCGTCGTCGAACTCACGGCACGCGGACCGGCGCCGCGTCCCCAAACCCGCACCACCGACGTCACCGTGTTCACACGCCAACTCGCCAGTCTGCTACGCGCCGGTTTGCCGCTTGCGCCTTCGCTGGAACTGCTGGCGCAAGCGCAGAGTTCGCGCCGGCAAGGCATGCCGCGGATCGTCGGCGCGCTGGCACGCGATATCACGGGCGGCCTGCGCTTTTCGGCAGCGTTGCAGCGGCATCCCGCGCAGTTCAACGCACTCTATTGTCAGCTTGTCGAAGTCGGCGAGGCGGCCGGCGCGCTGGCGGCGATCCTCGCCCGGATCGCCGACGACCGCGAACGCGCAGCCGCGCAGCGCGCCAAGGTCCGCGCGGCGCTAACCTATCCGGTCGCGATCCTGTTGCTTGCAATTGCAATCACCGCGGCACTTCTGGTGTGGGTCGTGCCGACCTTCAAGCAGATCTTCGACGGCTTCGGCGCGAAACTGCCCGCGCCCACGCAGTTCGTGCTGGCTTTGTCGGCGGGTGCCGCGCGATGGAGCATTCCTCTGGTCGTCATGATTTTCGCAGCGGGCTCGGCTGTGACGTTTCTGCAACGACGTTCCGAAGCGGCGCGCATCCGGTTCGCGCGCTTATCGCTGACAATGCCGGTCGCCGGTCCGTTGCTGCGCACTTTGTGCGCGGCGCGCTGGAGCCGCGCGCTCGGCACCTTGCTGTCGGCCGGCACACCGCTCGCGGACGCGTTTGATTCACTGACTCACGCCACCGGCAACGCTTTCTTCGATCGCGCTACCGTGGAGATTGCCGCCCGGCTGCGGCGCGGCGAACGGCTCGCCGCAGCCATGCGCTCGGTGCGCTGCTTTCCACCAGAGGTCGTGCAGCCGGTTGCGGTTGCCGAGGAGTCCGGAGCACTCGATACGATGCTGATCGATGTAGCCTCGCTCGCCGATCGTCAGGTAGACGAAAAGATCGGCACGCTCTCCAGCCTGTGCGAGCCGCTTGTCATTATCGTGCTGGGTACGCTGGTCGGCGGGCTGGTGATCGCGATGTATCTTCCCATTATTCAACTCGGCAACGTGGTGTAGCATCGCAGCCGAATCCCACCCTTTATATATGCAGGCCACCATTCCGCTCGTGTCAGATACTTCTTCCAGCCTGCTTTCGGGGCTGCTGCCTGGCCACTTCGCGACCAGTCTCGGCCTCGCCTTTGGCAGCTTGCCCAGCGGCCTGCAGATCGCATTCGCGATCGTAGTCGGTCTGGTGATCGGTAGCTTCCTGAACGTGGTCGTGCACCGGGTGCCGATCATGCTGGAGCGTGCGTGGCAAGAGGAGGTCAGCGAAGCCACCAAGGAACCGCTCGAAAACGACGGCTTGCCCGCCCGCTACAACCTGTGGGCGCCGCGTAGCGCGTGCCCTCACTGCGGCCATGTGCTCAATGCGTGGGAGAACCTGCCTGTGCTGAGCTATCTGCTGCTACGCGGGCGCTGCTCCGCATGCAAGACACGCATAAGCCTGCGCTATCCGCTGCTCGAAATCACCTGCGCCGGCTTTGCGGTCGGGGCGCTCGCGCTGTACTGGCCGACCGGCATGG
>NZ_DASRSY010000460.1:0-13476 GCF_035656215.1 Paraburkholderia sp. | reverse complement strand
TCGTCGCGAACGTCACGGTCGATCAGGACACCAAGGCCGCCGACTGGCTCGCTCATCTGGACGGCTTTCTGCCGCTGATGGCATTGCCGGGCGCCGAAGTGAAAGTGGACGGTGCGCACATCGAACTGAGCGGCAGCGCGGCGAATGCGAAGTTCGGCTGGCTCGATAAGCTGAAGTCGCTGTTCGGCGCGTCGTATCAGATCGGTTCGTTCAACGTCGAACAGGCGGTTGCCAACGCAACCGAGAACTTCCGTGGCGCGATCAAGGGCCTGCTCACGCCGGACAGTTCGTGCGCGGCAGCGGACGTGGTCAAAGTGCTGAACCTGCAGGTGATCAACTTCACGAGCGCCAGCGCTCACGTGCCGGTCTCGGCGATTGAAGACCTGAACCAGTCGGCGCAAGTGCTGAACGCGTGCGCACGCAATGGCAAGATGGCCAAGCTCGAAGTGGCCGGCTATTCGGACAATGTCGGCGGCGCACAAGCCAATCTGCAACTGTCGAAGAAGCGCGCCGACGCGGTCCGTGCGTATCTCGTGAAGACGGGCGTGCCGGCGGATTCGCTCGTCGCGCAAGGTTACGGCGATCTGCGTCCGGTCGCGAGTAACGACACGGCGAGCGGCCGCTTTGCCAATCGCCGTATTGAGTTCGTCGCGCAGCAGTAATGACGGTGCTCAGTGAGCGTTCGTTGATCGCTCACTGAGCGCTTATTGAACGTTCAAGGTAAGCCGTTGAGGTGAGCCTAAAAACATGCCGCCCGGTTCGCGCCGGGCGGCATGTTGTCATTTGGCCGGCCGCGTTTGCGATGGTGGCGTTTGCAGCGGCGGTGTCTGAACCGGCGCCGTGAGGCCGATTATGCCGATGCCCGGCCCCAGCATGAAATCGTCGCCTGCCTGGCCCGGCAGCGCCTCGCGAGCCACTTCCAGCCACGCGCGCGCCGCATGCGACAGATAGCCGTTGCGGCGCCAGCCGATGGCCATTTCCCACGGAATCTCCGGCTCCACCACCGGCCGGCAGGTGAACTGCGCTGCGTCGAGCCGCCGGCAGTACGGCGCGGGCAGCAGTGCAATGCCGACGCCTGCCAGCACCAGCGCCGCCATGAAATCCCAGTGCCCGCTTCGCCCGACGATGGTCGGCGCAAAGCCGGCAGTGCGGCACGCATTCAGTACGACATCGTTGAGCGCGAGGCTCTCGCCGTAGAACACGAACGGCTCGTTGGCGAGTTCGGCGAGCGGCACTTCGTGCAGATCGTCCCAGCGGGAGCCGGTGCGCGCGACGAGCCACAGCAATTGGCGTGTCATCGGCAGCACCTCGATGTTGTCCGGGTCGACCGGTTGCAGCACGCCACCTAATTCCAGCTCACCATGAATCAGCGCGGCTTCAATCGCGCGCGAACCCTGCTCGAACAGTTTCAGTTCGATTTTCGGGTAGCGCTGGCGGAAGGCGGCGATGGCCGGTGTGAACAGTGAGCCGCCCATCGGCGGAATGCCGATGGTCAGCTCGCCGCGGCCGAGCGTGTCGAGATCATTCAGTTCGGCCTGCAATTGAGCATGCGCCGCCAGTACGTCCTGACCGCGCTGGTAGACGATCCGGCCAGCGTCAGTCAGCACCATTTGGCGTCCGTCGCGCAACAGCAGCGGCGAGCCGATTTCGTCTTCCAGCGACTTGACCATTTTGCTGATGGTTGGCTGCGTGACGAACATCTGCTCGGCGGCGACAGTGAAGCTCTGTTGACGGACCACTTCGACGAAATACCGCAGCGCTCGTAGTTCCACGATCTCAGTCTCCAGAATTCCAATTTGGAATAATCTGGATGATTGTAAGTCATTATATTTATGCCGCAGAGGCAGGCTACGTTGACTTTCATCAAAGTCCATCTGGTGATTGTCACGACGACGGATCTGCTCCTCCAATTCGCCAGCGCCGGCCACAAGCGGTGTCATGCGCGTCGCACGCGTCCTGCTAATACGCACCTGGTCGTGCATATGGAGTGGTGCGCCGCGTCGGTCCGCACACGCCGTGTGGCGCTCGCCGCCTTTCCAGGATGGCACTGGCCAGAATCGGGCTAGCATCAACGGTTTTCTACCGTTCGGCCCGCAGCGCCCGTTTCAGTCCATGACACCCATCTCGATCATCATTCCCTGCTACAACGGCGCGGCGACGCTTGCCCGTGCGCTCCAAAGTTGCCTGATCCAGCCGGAAGCCGCGCAGATCATCGTGGTGGACGACGGCTCGACCGATGCCTCCACCGATCTCGTCGCACACTACGGTCGCCTCGACCCGCGTGTGTGTCTGCTGCAGATGCCGTACAACGGCGGACCGGCTCGGGCGCGCAACTGGGGCGCAATGCATGCGGCTCACGGTCTGCTTGCCTTCCTCGATGCCGACGACGAATACATGTCCGGCGCGTTAGCCGCCGCGAGCGCGTTTCTCACGCAGAACCCGAAGGAAGTATCCGTGCGGCTCGACGTCGATTACACGGATTTTCCGGTCGACCTCATCCGCCACCCCGGTTTCGACAAACATGCCGCAACGCTCAGCAATACCGTGCCGAGCAGCCTGATCATCCGTCGCGCGGTGTATGCCGCACTTGGCGGCTTCCCGATGGATGCCGCGTTCCGCCGCATCGGCGGCGAAGACGGTGCGTTTTCGTGGGCCCTGCGCGAGATTTTCGGCAACCGGCGCCTGGACGACGTGAAGCGCGTGCGCATGCATTACCACGCCGGCATTCACGCCGAACGTTATTTCCGTATCGCACTTGGCTTGCAGACAGCGGATCCTGCCGACGTGGCCGATGCATTTCGGTTTTCGAGGCAATTCCTCGAAACCGCGCGCGCGGGCATCGAGCAATTGCGCGCGGCAAATGTCGCTGCTGACGCAACCGCATCTGCACTCGCGAATCACGCTGCGTAATCACCAACCCGGTCGCGCCAACCCGATCCACGCCCCGAAGCCATCTCGATTTGCTACAATCGCCGTTCGTCTCCGAGGAGCGTTGCGACGGGTACCGCGAATCAGCATATTCGCCGGCCGCCCGCCAGGCTCGGAGGCTTCAATCGGAGGGCCAGGATGCGCATAGCGCTTTCCCATCCACCGCATCGAACCGCGCTCACGTCAAATTTCTAGTCAATTTTTTAGAAAGGAGGGCGTGATGAACGCCGCAGTTCTCGATTCAAATTCCAAGCAGGATTTCCTCGTCGCCGATATGTCGCTTGCAGCCTGGGGCCGCAAGGAACTGAACATCGCGGAAACCGAAATGCCCGGCCTCATGCAGACGCGCGAGGAATACAAGAGCTCGCAGCCGCTGAAGGGCGCGCGCGTCGCGGGTTCGCTGCATATGACGATTCAAACCGGCGTGCTGATCGAAACCTTGACGGCACTCGGCGCGGACGTTCGCTGGGCATCGTGCAATATTTTCTCGACGCAGGATCATGCAGCCGCCGCGATTGCGGCAGGCGGCGTGCCGGTGTTCGCATTCAAGGGCGAATCGCTCGATGAATACTGGGAATTTTCGCACCGCATTTTCGAATGGCCGAATGGCGAATTCGCCAACATGATCCTCGACGACGGCGGCGACGCCACGTTGCTGCTGATCCTCGGCTCGAAGGCTGAGAAAGACCGTTCGGTGATCTCGAAGCCGGAAAACGAAGAAGAAGTTGCGCTGTACAAGTCGATCGCCAAGCACCTCGACGCCGACCCGGTGTGGTACTCCACGCGTCTCGCGCACATCAAGGGCGTGACGGAAGAAACCACGACGGGCGTGCACCGTCTGTATCAGATGGAAAAGGAAGGGCGCCTGCCGTTCCCGGCCATCAACGTGAACGATTCGGTCACGAAGTCGAAGTTCGACAATCTGTATGGCTGCCGCGAGTCGCTGGTCGACGGCATCAAGCGTGCAACCGACGTGATGATCGCGGGCAAGATCGCGGTCGTAGCCGGTTATGGCGATGTGGGCAAGGGTTGCGCGCAATCGCTGCGCGGTCTCGGTGCCACGGTGTGGGTCACGGAAATCGATCCGATCTGCGCATTGCAGGCAGCGATGGAAGGCTACCGCGTCGTGACGATGGAATATGCGGCGGACAAGGCTGACATCTTCGTGACGGCAACGGGCAATTTTCACGTGATCGGCCACGATCATATGGCTGCCATGCGCAACAACGCGATTGTCTGCAATATCGGTCACTTCGATTCGGAAATCGACGTTGCATCGACGCGCCAGTACACGTGGGAGAACATCAAGCCGCAAGTCGACCACATCATTTTCCCGGACGGCAAGCGCGTCATCCTGCTGGCGGAAGGCCGCCTGGTGAATCTGGGTTGCGCGACGGGCCATCCGTCGTTCGTGATGTCGGCATCGTTCACGAACCAGACGATCGCGCAGATCGAGCTGTTCGTTCACGGCGACAAATACGAAAACAAGGTCTACGTGTTGCCGAAGCACCTTGATGAAAAGGTCGCGCGTCTGCATCTGGGCCGTATCGGCGCGGAACTGACGGTGCTGTCGGACTATCAGGCAGGCTATATCAGCGTCGACAAGAACGGCCCGTTCAAACCGAATCATTACCGCTACTAAGTCACGCAAGTCACGCGACTAAGTAAGATTAAGCACGCGGGCGGTTTAAACGCATGACAGTTTGACGACAGGGCGGCGCGCAATGCGCCGCTTTGTTCGCCATGCCCGCCTCTTTCCGTTCAAACGGACATCCTGCCTCAAAGGAGCTCTACATGACCGTGCTGCTGACCTGGCTGATCAACGCGCTGGCGCTTCTGATCATCACCTATCTCGTACCGTCGATTCATATCCGCAGTTTCGGCACCGCATTGATCGTCGCGGTGGTGCTCGGATTGATCAACACGATCTTGCGACCGGTGCTGATCCTGTTGACGCTGCCCGTCACAATCGTCACGCTCGGACTCTTCATTCTGGTGGTCAATGCGCTGTGCTTCTGGTTGTGCGCCTCGCTGCTGAAGGGATTCGAAGTGTCGGGTTTCTGGTCGGCGTTCTTCGGCTCGATTCTGTACAGCATCGTTTCGTGGCTGCTGTCCGCGCTTATTTTCGGCAACCGCAGTCTCGGTTGATCTACTGAATCATGAACCCGATCGAACTTTCATTCGAATTCTTCCCGCCGAAAACGCAGGAAGGCGTCGACAAGCTGCGCGCCACCCGCGCGCAGCTCGCGACGCTCAAGCCCAAGTTCGTGTCCGTCACGTTCGGCGCCGGCGGCTCGACGCAACAAGGCACGCTCGATACCGTCGTCGACATGGCGAAGGAAGGGCTCGAAGCGGCGCCGCACGTGTCGTGCATCGGCTCGTCGAAAGAGAGCCTGCGCGCGATCCTCAACGAGTACCGCGCGCATGGCATCCGCCATATCGTCGCGCTGCGTGGCGATCTGCCGTCCGGCATGGGCGAAGTCGGCGAGCTGCGCTATGCGTCGGAACTGGTGAGCTTCATCCGCGCCGAGTTCGGCGACTGGTTCTGGATCGAGGTGGCCGGTTATCCCGAGTACCACCCGCAGTCGCGCTCACCGCGTCACGATCTGGAAAACTTCGCTAACAAGGTGAGGGCCGGCGCTAATTCGGCGATCACGCAGTATTTCTTCAACGCGGATGCGTATTTCCGTTTCGTCGACGATGCGAGGAAGCTCGGCGTGGACGTGCCGATCGTGCCGGGCATCATGCCGATCACGAACTTCTCGCAGCTGATGCGTTTCTCGGAGATGTGCGGGGCGGAAGTGCCGCGTTGGGTCGCACGCCGGCTGGAAAGTTTCGGCGACGACCGCGAGTCGATTCGCGCGTTCGGGCTGGATGTGGTGACGGACCTGTGCGGGCGTCTCATTAACGCGAAGGCGCCGGGCCTGCACTTCTACACGCTCAATGGCGCAGCGGCGACCAAGGCGATCTGCGAACGGCTGGGTGTTTAAGTTCTGAGTAGCCTCTATGCAAAGCCGCGCGGCTCATCGAGTCGCGCGGTTTTTTTACTGGAACTCCACCCTCAAACTACTGCCGCACTGCAACAAATGTACGCCGACTGGCGTTTTCCTGTGGCGTGTAAGCCCGCATTGAACCCGATTTTTGTGCTGTCTATGATCGAAGCGCAGCTAACTTGGCTGCTGTGCGGAGAACAAGATGACAGTGTCCCGATTGCTGTTTGCAGTTCGCCATACCTGCCTGCCAGTCTTGAGCGCCTGCGTGGTTCTTGCTGCCGGCCTCGCGCCTGCCGCAGCCGACGCGGCCAGCCTGCCTGATAAAACCCTCGTGTTCTGCTCCGAAGGCAGCCCGGCGGGCTTCGATTCCGCGCAGTACACCACCAGCGTCGAATTCACCGCTGCCTCGTACACGGTCTATAACCGCCTTGTCGAGTTCGCCCGCGGCAGTACCGATATCGAGCCAGGCCTCGCCGAGAAGTGGGATGTATCGCAGGACGGCCTGCAATACACGTTCTACCTGCGGCATGGTGTGAAGTTTCAGACCACCGCGTTCTTCAAGCCGACTCGCGAATTCAATGCCGACGACGTTGTCTTCACTTACCAGCGGATGCTGGATCCCGACCAGCCGTTCCGTAAGGCGTACTCGGTCCCGTTTCCCTACTTCGTCGATCTCGGACTGGCAAAGAACATCGTCAAGGTCGAGAAGCTGGATCCGTACACCGTGCGTTTCACGCTGAAGGAGGTCGATGCACCGTTCCTGCAGCAAATTGCGATGCCGTTCGCGTCGATTCTGTCGGCGGAGTACACAGATCAACTGCTGAAAGCCGGCAAGGCTGCTGATATCAACCAGTATCCGGTCGGCACCGGGCCGTTCATTTTTCGCAGCTATACGAAGGACGACACGATCCGCTTCGACGGCAATCCCGACTACTGGAAACCGGGCGTCGTGAAGGTCGGCAAGCTGATATTCGCGATTACGGTCGATCCGGCAGTACGGCTGCAGAAATTGAAACGAGGTGAATGCCAGGTGATGGCTTATCCCCGTCCCGCCGACATTCCGACTGTCAAAACCGACACCTCGCTTGCGATGCCGAGTCAGGTTGGTTTCAATCTCGGCTTTATCGCCTACAACACGACCAAAAAGCCACTCGACAACGTGTTGGTGAGACGTGCGCTGGATATGTCGATCAATAAGAAAGCGATTATCGAGTCGGTGTATCAGGGCGCCGGGCAAATCGCGACGGATCCCATGCCGCCGACCCAATGGGGCTACGACAAGAACCTGAAAGACGCACCTTACGACGTTGATAAGGCCAAGGCGTTGCTGAAGGAGGCCGGCTACCCGGACGGCTTTGACCTGACCTTGTGGGCCATGCCGGTACAGCGGCCCTACAACCCGAACGCCCGGCTGATGGCCGAAATGCTACAGGCCGACTGGGCGAAGATCGGCGTCAAGGTGACGATCGCCACGTACGAATGGGGTGAATACATCCGCCGCGCCCATGCTGGGGAACATGAGGCAATCCTGATCGGCTGGACGGGGGACTACGGCGATCCTGACAATTGGCTTGGTGTGTTGCTCGGTTGCGATGCGGTGAAGGGCAGCAATTTTTCCAAATGGTGCTACAAACCTTTCGACGACCTGATCAGGAAAGGCCGTGGCACCACCGATCTCGCCGAGCGAACCAAGGCCTATATGGAAGCCCAGGAAATCTTCAAGCAGCAGGTTCCGTTCACGCCGATTGCCCACTCCACCGTCTACCAGCCGATCAGCAAAGACGTCACTGGCTTCAAGATCGACCCGTTCGGTCCGACGCAATTCATGAACGTCGGGCTGAAATAGCCGCCAGCAATGACCCGTGGGCCGCTTTTTGCTGCGCCGGCCTCCAGCGTCGCACGTTCCGGCCAGCGCCGGCGTGCGGCAGCCCTTATGCCTCAACTGTTTCCGATCGTCAACCGGGGTATTTTCCTCCGCTTGTTGGTGCGAGCCAAGCTCAAGTAAGATCGCGCTACGCTGGCGGAAGCCGGCCCCGATCCTGGAGGAAACATGAAGCAAAACAACCTGTTGCGCGCCGCGCGTGTTACGACGCTCGTCGCAGCTGCAGCGGCATCGATGCTGGGCGCTACGAGCGCCCGTGCCGAGATCCCGAACAAAACACTCGTTTACTGCTCAGAAGGCAGCCCTGCGGGTTTCGATCCGGCCCAGTACACGACTGGTGTCGACTTCACGGCCAATACGTTCACCGTTTATAACCGCCTCGTCGAGTTCGAGCGTGGCGGCACGAAAGTCGAGCCGGGCCTGGCAGAAAAGTGGGATGTCTCGCCGGACGGCAAGACCTACACGTTCCATCTGCGCCACGGCGTGAAGTTCCAGACCACCTCGTTCTTCAAGCCGACGCGCGAATTCAACGCGGATGACGTCGTGTTCACGTTCCAGCGCATGCTGGACACGAACCAGCCGTTCCGTAAGGCGTACCCGGTCCAGTTCCCGTACTTCACGGACATGGGCCTCGACAAGCTGATCACCAGCGTCGAAAAGGTCGATCCGTACACGGTCAAGTTCACGCTGAAGGAAGTCAACGCGCCGTTCATCCAGAATCTGGCGATGGAATACGCGTCGATCCTCTCGGGTGAATATGCGGACCAGCTGCTGAAGGCCGGCAAGGCTTCCGACATCAATCAGTACCCGGTCGGAACGGGCCCGTTCATTTTCCGCAGCTACACGAAGGACGCGACGATCCGCTTCGACGGCAATCCGGATTACTGGAAGCCGAACGCAGTGAAGATCTCGAAGCTGATCTTCTCGATCACGCCGGACGCTGGCGTGCGCGTGCAGAAGATCAAGCGCGACGAATGCCAGGTGATGAGCTATCCGCGTCCGGCCGACATTGCGCCGCTGAAGGCCGAGGCGAACATCGCGATGCCGTCGCAGCCGGGCTTCAACCTCGGCTATCTCGCGTACAACGTGACGCACAAGCCGGTCGACAAGCTCGAAGTGCGTCAGGCGCTCGACATGGCGATCAACAAGAAGGCGATCATCGAGTCGGTGTATCAAGGCGCAGGCCAGGCCGCGACGAACCCCATGCCGCCGACCCAATGGTCGTACGACAAGAACCTGAAGAGCGCCACGTACGATACGGACAAGGCCAAGGCGCTGCTGGCGAAGGCCGGCTATCCGAACGGCTTCGACATCACGTTGTGGGCGATGCCGGTGCAACGCGCGTACAACCCGAACGCCCGTCTGATGGCGGAAATGATCCAGGCCGACTGGGCCAAGATCGGCGTGAAGGCGAAGATCGTCACGTATGAATGGGGCGAGTACATCAAGCGCGCTCACGCAGGTGAAGACGACACGATGCTGATCGGCTGGACCGGCGACAACGGCGATCCGGATAACTGGCTCGGCACGTTGCTCGGCTGCGAAGCGATAAACGGCAACAACTTCTCGAAGTGGTGCTACAAGCCGTTCGAGGATCTGGTCCAGAAGGGCCGCGAGTCGACCGATCAGGGCGTGCGCACGACGGCTTATATGCACGCGCAGCAGATCTTCGCGCAGCAACTGCCGTTCTCGCCGATCGCGCACTCGACTGTGTACCAGCCTGTCAGCAAGAAGGTGGTCGACATGCGTATCGAGCCGCTCGGTTATGCGCGCTTCGACGGCGTCAGCGTCAAGTAAAGGTAATACAGTCAAGCTTACGCAGTAGCTTTTCGTACCGTTAGAAAACTGGTCGAAATGGTCCGGCGACCGGGGTCACAAGCCCTCGTCGCCGGTTGCGTTTTTTCTTCATCAAGACCATAGGGACGAACCATGTTCCGCTTTGTTTTGCGCCGCATCGGCATGGTGATACCGACGTTCATCGGCATCACGATCCTCGCGTTCGCGCTGATTCACCTGATACCGGGCGACCCCATCGAAGTGATGATGGGCGAGCGCGGCGTCGATCCGGCCATGCATGCCGCCGCATTGCATCGCCTCGGGCTCGACGAGCCACTGCCGATGCAGTACATCCACTATGTTGGCCGCGCCATGCACGGCGACCTCGGCACCTCGATCATCACCAATACCAGCGTGATGGGCGAATTCCTCGCACGTTTTCCCGCCACCGTTGAACTGGGGTTCTGCGCGATGCTGTTCGCGCTGATCGTCGGCTTGCCGGCGGGCGTGTTCGCGGCCCTCAGGCGCGGCACGGTGGTCGATCACGGCGTGATGGGCACGGCGCTAACCGGCTACTCGATGCCGATCTTCTGGTGGGGTTTGATCCTCATCATGTTTTTTTCCGTGGACCTCGGCTGGACGCCGGTGTCGGGCCGCATCGCGGTCGAATACGACATTCCACACGTGACCGGTTTCATGCTGATCGACGCGATGATGTCCACCGACGAAGGCGCGTTCAAATCCGCGGTCAGCCATCTGATTTTGCCGGCCATTGTGCTTGGCACGATTCCATTGGCCGTTGTGGCCCGGATGACGCGTTCGTCGATGCTCGAAGTGCTGCGCGAAGACTACATCCGCACCGCGCGAGCGAAGGGTTTGTCGCCCGCTCGCGTGATCATCGTGCATGCGTTGCGTAATGCGCTGATTCCGGTTGTGACCGTGATCGGTTTGCAGGTCGGCACGCTGCTGGCCGGCGCGGTGCTGACCGAGACGCTGTTTTCGTGGCCGGGTATCGGCAAGTGGCTGATCGACGCGATCGGCCGGCGCGACTATCCGGTGGTGCAGGGCGGTATTCTGATGATCGCTACGCTAGTGATCGTCGTGAACCTCGTCGTCGATTTGCTGTACGGCGTGTTGAACCCGCGCATTCGCCATACGAGGTAACACGGACCATGGCAGACATTCAAAATACAGTCCCCACGTCGGTGACGCCGCCCAGCGGCCGCGCCATCGCCGCCCGCGAATTCTGGGCGAATTTCTCGCGTAACCGCGGCGCGGTCGGCGCCGGCATCATCGTGCTGACGCTAATTTTCATCGCGGTCTTCGCGCCGTTGATCGCCCCGCACAGCCCGATCGAGCAGTATCGCGACTTCGTGAAGATCCCACCCGCCTGGCTCGACGGCGGCAACTGGAAGTTCATTCTCGGCACTGACGAAGCGGGCCGCGACATCCTCTCGCGTCTGATGTACGGCGCGCGGCTGTCGTTCTGGATCGGCTTCGTGTCGGTCGTGCTCGCGCTGATCCCGGGCATCGTGCTCGGGCTGATCGCGGCGTTCTTCGAGAAGTGGGCCGATACGCCGATCATGCGCATCATGGACGTGCTGCTCGCGTTGCCCTCGCTGCTGCTCGCAGTGGCGGTGGTCGCGATCATCGGTCCGGGTCTCGTCAATACGATGCTGGCAATTGCGATCGTCGCATTGCCAGGCTATGTGCGTTTGACGCGCGCCTCGGCGCAAGGCGAATTGCAGAAGGAATACGTGACGGCTTCGCGGGTTGCAGGCGCGAGCACGCTGCGTTTGATGTTCTCGCAAGTGCTGCCGAACTGCACCGCACCGCTGATCGTGCAGGCAACTTTGGGCTTTTCGTCGGCGATTCTCGATGCTGCGGCACTCGGCTTCCTCGGACTCGGCGTGCAGCCGCCGTCGGCGGAGTGGGGCGCGATGCTGGCCTCGGCGCGCGACTATATCGACAGCGCCTGGTGGATCGTCACGATGCCGGGTCTCTCCATTCTGATCTCGGTGCTCGCGATCAATCTGCTCGGCGACGGGCTGCGCGACGCACTCGATCCCAAACTGAAGCGGATGGCCTGAATGGAACAACCTCCACGTTCAACTCATTCGCTGCCCTCCGAGGGGCCGGGTCAGTCCGCTTCGGGCGGCCATGCGCGTACTGACAGCAGCTTATTGACCATCCGCAATCTGGCGGTGAACTTCAACGGCCTGCCCGCTGTCGATCGGATTAACCTCGATGTCGCGCCGGGCGAAGTAGTCGGCGTAGTCGGCGAATCGGGCTCGGGCAAGAGCGTGACGATGATGGCGCTGATGGGCCTGATCGACGCGCCAGGCAAAGTCACCGCGGATGAGATCACCTTCAACGGGAAGAATCTGCTGAAGGCATCGGCAAGAGAGCGCCGCAAGATCATCGGCAAAGACATCGCGATGGTGTTCCAGGACGCACTCACCAGTCTGAATCCGAGCTACACGGTCGGCTATCAGATCAAGGAAGTGCTCAGGCTGCACGAAGGCCTGCGCGGCAGTGCGTTGGATAAACGCGCGCTGGAGTTGCTCGACCAGGTCGGCATTCCGGACGCGAAAAGTCGCATCACGTCGTTCCCGCATCAGATGTCGGGCGGCATGAATCAGCGCGTGATGATCGCGATGGCGATCGCCTGCAATCCGAAGCTGCTGATCGCCGACGAACCGACCACCGCGCTCGACGTGACGATCCAGGCGCAGATCATGGAGCTGCTGATCAAGCTGCAGAAGGAACGCGGCATGGCGCTCGTGCTGATTTCGCACGATCTGGCGGTGGTGTCCGAGGTCGCGCAGCGCGTCGCGGTCATGTACGCTGGCGAAGTGATCGAAACGAACCACGTGCCGGACATCTTCGCCGCGCCGCATCATCCGTACACGGAAGCGTTGCTGGCGGCGATTCCCGAACACAATGTCGGCGCGGTGCGGCTAGCTGCATTGCCGGGCATGGTGCCGGGACGTGACGACCGGCCGAAAGGTTGTCTCTTCGCACCGCGCTGCAAGTACGTGGTCGACGACTGCATGAAGGCGCGCCCCGCACTGGCGCCGATGCAAGGTCACGCCGAAGTGGCGCGCGTGCGCTGCATCAAACCCCTGAACCTGAGCGGCGACGCCAACGTTCACACTCATGGAGGCGCACGATGAACGCAGTACTCGAACCGCGGCGCCAGTCGGACCGTGCGGGTGATCACGTGCTGGTTGCCGACAAGCTTGCGCGTTACTACACGGTGAAGCGCAGCCTGTTCAGCCAGGGCACGGTAAAGGCTTTGAACGGCGTGTCGTTTGCGCTCGAACGTGGCAAGACCCTGGCGGTGGTGGGTGAATCCGGTTGCGGAAAATCCACGCTCGCGCGTCAACTGACCATGATCGAGGCGCCCAGTGCGGGCCGCCTGTTGATCGACGGTGAAGACGTGGCCGGCGCCGATCACGCGAAGATCGCTGCGCTGCGGCGGCGCGTGCAGATGGTGTTTCAGAATCCGTTTGCTTCGCTGAATCCGCGCAAGACGGTCGAGCAGACGCTCGGTGAACCGCTAGCCATCAACACGCAATTGAGCGCTTCCGAACGCGCTGAACGGATCGCGCAGATGATGCGTACTGTCGGCCTGCGTCCGGAGCATGCGAAGCGCTATCCGCATATGTTCTCGGGCGGTCAGCGGCAGCGCGTGGCGATTGCGCGCGCGATGATCCTCGATCCGCAGATCGTGGTCGCCGATGAACCGGTGTCCGCGCTCGACGTGTCGATCCAGGCGCAGATTCTCAATCTGTTCATGGATCTGCAGGAGCAGTTCAAGACCAGCTACGTGTTCATCTCGCACAACCTCTCGGTGGTGGAGCATATTGCCGACGATGTGATGGTGATGTACTT
>NZ_DASRSY010000459.1:0-5510 GCF_035656215.1 Paraburkholderia sp. | reverse complement strand
CAGCCACGTGATGGCGTGATTGATGACGCCGTAGCCCGGCACGCTGGGCAGCGTATAGATCGAGCCGCTACTGATCAGGACCGGCTCGTTGCGAACACCGACCGCATCGAGCAGCGCGCCATATAACGCCACGTGATCCTTGCAGTCGCCGTAGCGGTTCGCGAGGATCTCGCTTGCGCTGTGCGGCACCACCGAGCCGCGCCCGACATAGATCGCCACATAGCGGACGTTACGGCGCACCCAGTCATACAGCGTCTTGGCTTTGTCATGCGGCGTCCTGTCATGTGCCGTGAGGTTTTGCGCGAGACGTGTGACGGCGGCGTCGTGCGCGTTCGGGTCGGCGGCGGATGCCTTGTAGCTGGCGGCGAAAGCGGCGTAGTCCGGAAAGGTCGAGACCATCAACCGGTCGCCATACGACACGTAGGCAATCGAGCCGCGCTCCAGCCGACTGAAATGCGCCTTGTCGTAACGATATTCGTAACGTGTGCGGCCGTTGTGAGTCACCGGTTGCAGCGTCGTGAACCCGCGCGCATCGGCATAGAGCGGTTTGTCGGCGGGCAGGTCGTAGATGAGATGGAAGTTGTGGGTCGGCGCGAGATCGGGCGGCGTGAAGTCGCTGAACTCGCCCGGCACGATTGGTTGCTTTTGCGTCTTGCGATAGGTGAGGTGCACGCGCGAGCCGGGTTCGACGGCCGGGAACACGATCATCTTTTCCTGGATGTCCTGAAACATCGGCGCGTCGAACGAGCGGGCTTCCTGCACGTCACGGATCTGCTCGGGCTGCACGTCATGACGCACGCCATCGGCGGTGGTCGTATAGGCCTCGATGATCTGCACGTCCGCCATATTGCGGTTGAACCAGACGTATTGCTGCGCCACTCGCGCAACGCCTGCTTCGTTATTCACGCGCAGCGTCATCGAATCGAGCTTGGAGAAGGAGCCGTCGGCGTTGACGGTGAAGGTCTGCGTTTCGCCTTCGTTGGTATAGGGATCGTCCAGTTTGGCCGCGATGCTTGCGCTCGCCGCGTGGATGCCGGCAAGCCAGCCGAGAGAGGCAAGACAGACCAAAGAAGCGAGGCGCATGCAGGCAGGTATCCGGAACGGCAACGTTGACGGGATCGCCAGCTAGCGTCGGTTTGCGCCGCCTGGATGTCAAGCGGATGTCACGCATTGCGATTGAGCAAATGTCCTAATTGTGTAATGATATCCATTCTCAATTGAAAGGCGTCGCCAGCTTTCCGTCACATTTCTCCTCCTCTGTGACTGCCAGCCAGCCTCTCAGCCGGACAGCCTGGGCCGCAAGCCGGGTTTGTCCGGCCCTTCCTTTCAAACTTTCCTTGACCGCCGGTATGAGCGCGCGCCACGTCGCCGTCCGTGGGCTAGGGTTTAACTTGCAGCGGCTGGAGCCTGGATGTGAACGCGCCTGATTCGATCGATATGAAACCTGCTGCTGGTGGTGGCGGCACGCAATACGCTGCTCATACACCGGAGCGTGGTCATCATTTGATGGACGACGCCGAGCAGACCGCGCGGCGCCGGCGTTCGCGGCGGGCGAATTTCATCAAGTGGTTGCGCAAGGTGCACGGATGGGTTGGCCTGTGGGGCGCGGTGCTTGGACTGATGTTTGGCGCGACTGGTTTTTTGCTGAATCACCGGGGCGGACCGTTGAAGGTGTCGTCTGGTGAGCCGCAGGTCGAGCAGTTGCAGATTTCCGTGCCGCAAGGGAAGTTGAAGTCGCCAATGGATATGGCGAAATGGATCAAGGACGAGTTAAAGATCGACGGTAAGCCCGGGCGAGTGAAGCGCGAGCCGGCGCATCCGGTGGCGTGGGGCGATCGCAGTACGATGCAGCCGGAATTCTGGCAAGTCGGAATTTTTGGGCCTACTCAGAACGTGCAGGCCGAGTACTGGGTCGGCAATGGGTTTGTTGCGGTGAAACGCACGCAGAATTCGTTTCTCACGACGATGAATAATTTGCATCGTGGTGTGGGGTTGAGCGTTGGGTGGGTTTTGTTGATTGATACGATTGCTGGCGGGATGATTCTGCTTTCTTTGACTGGTGTCCTGCTTTGGACCGAGTTGAATAAGCGGCGTGTTGTGGGTGTGGTTTTGGTGGCTGGGTCGGTGATTGCTGCCGTGGTGTGCGGGTTGATGTAAGCGACTCTTTGCTTCGCGCGGTGGCATAAGCGCATAAAGTGCCGCGCGAGCAAAAATCAGACGCTCCCCACACTCCCGCTAAACGCTACAAGTCGTGTCGCCAGACGCGGCTATCTCCCGCGCGGCCTTAGCGCCCTCAACCTGCAGCAAAGTCGGCAACGAAACACCATTCTTGGCCGCCGTCACCTCGGCAAGAATGGAAACCGCGATCTCAGGCGGCGTCCGGCTGCCAATATAAATCCCAACCGGCCCATGCAGCCGGGCCAACTCAGTATCGTTCAGATCGAACTCCTTCAAGCGCTCACGCCGGGCCTGATTATTCCTTCTTGACCCCAAAGCCCCGACATAAAACGCCGACGTCTTCAACGCCTCCATCAGCGCGAGATCGTCGAGCTTCGGATCGTGCGTCAGCGCAATCACCGCACACCGCTCGTCGAGCTTCATTTCGATCACTGTATCGTCCGGCATCGTCCGCACGATCTTTGTGCCGGGAATGTTCCACTCCTCGGTGTACTCTTCGCGTGGATCGCACACGGTGACCTGATAATCGAGCCCGACGGCGATGTTGCACAGATAGCGCGACAACTGCCCCGCGCCGATCACCAGCATCCGGTAACGCGGGCCGTGAATCGTCAGCAGACGCTCGCCGTCGAAATGCACGCCGTCTGTTGCCAGCGCCGCATCGAGCCGCACCGCGCCCGTCACCATGTCCACTTCGCGTGCCACCAGGCGGCCGTCCTCCACCGCATTGCACAGATCGGCAATGCCGCTTTGCGGCGTCAAAGGCTCCAGCACCAACTGGATCGTGCCGCCGCACGGCAGGCCGAAGCGATGCGCTTCTTCCGCCGTGATGCCGTACTTCACCGCCTCCGGGCGTGTCTGTTCGATACCCTTTTGCCGCACGCGGTCGATCAGATCGTCTTCGATGCAGCCACCCGATACCGACCCCACCACGAGTCCATCGTCACGCACCGCGAGCATCGCGCCCTCGGGACGCGGCGACGAGCCCCACGTCTTCACCACCGTCACCAGTAGCGCGCGATGTCCCTCTTCCAGCCAACGTGCGCTGGACTTCAGGACTTCGAGATCCACGCTGTCCATGATTTCTTCCTTTTCGTTCCGTCACCGCCGGACTCCGTGTCCGCGGCCTCATTCGATTCTGTATTTTGCACCGCCGCTTCGGCGGCTGCAGTGCCCTCGTCATCCGGGGCCGTTGCGCTGTCAGCGTCGCCGCCGACCTGCGCGCCGAAGCGCTTGAAAAATTCGCCAGCGAGTTTACGCGCTGCGCCGTCGACGAGCCGCGAGCCGATCTGCGCGAGCTTACCGCCGACCTGCGCGGTTGCCGTGTACGTGAGCTTCGTAGCGGCGTCGCCTTCCGGTTCGAGCGTGACGTGCGTATTGCCCTTGCCGAAGCCTGCCGCGCCACCCTGACCTTCGAAAACGATGGTGTAAGTGTTCGGCGCCTCGATGTCGGTCAGCAGCATACGCCCTTTGAAGCGTGCCTTCACCGGACCGACCGATGCGCTCAACACCACCGCATACGCGTTTTCGCCATCCGGGTCGATGCTTTCGCAGCCGGGAATGCACGCGCGCAGGATTTCGGTATCGTTCAGGGCGTCCCAGGCGCGCTGCTGAGAAACCGGCAGCGTATGGGTTTCATTCAATTCCATGGCGTTGCTCCTGCGAATGTCGTGGCGGATACGGGGCGACGAGGCGCGCGCGTGAGTTGCGCGAGATCGCGGCCGAACGCTGTCAGACTGTCCAGATTATGAACCGGACGATGCGCGTCGACATACGGCAGGATCGCCTGCACGCCGCGCGCCTTCGGTGAGAAACCGCTGAAACGCAGCAGCGGATTGAGCCATACGATACGGTGTGCGAAGCGGCGCAGGCGGGCCATTTCGGTGTCAAGCACGTCGATCGCTTCGTGATCGAGGCCGTCGGTGACGAGCAGCACGGTGGCTCTGCCAGTCAGCACGCGGCGTGCCCAGCGTCGGTTGAATTCGGCAAGCGCCGCGCCGATCCGTGTTCCGCCCGACCAGTCGACCACCTGATCGGTGAGTGCCGCGATCGCCACGTCGGGATCGCGCTCGCGCAGCGCGCGCGTCGCGTTGGTCAGGCGCGTGCCGAAAAGGAACACTTGCAGACGCTCACGCGATTGCAGCAGCGCGTGGCAGAAGTACAGCACCGCACGTGAATAACTGCTCATCGAGCCGGATATGTCGAGCAGCAATACCAGCGGCGGTTTGCGCTCGACCGCCGCGCGATACTTCCACACCGTCCAATCGCCGCCCGCGCGCACCGCTTGCCGTGCGCTCGCGCGCAAATCAGCATGCGTGCCGTGTGAGGCAGCCTTCAGGCGGCGCGTCGGTTCGGTGGCGAGCGGCAGACGCTGGCCGCGGATCAGATGCCGCAATGTGCGCCATTCGTCAGCGGAAAGCGTTTCGAAATCGCGATGACGCAGCCGCTCTTCAGCACTGAAGGTGACGTGTGCGTGCAGTTCGTGCTGTTCGGTTTCCTGCGCCACTTTGTTGTGCGGCGAGGGCGGCGTTCGCACGGCTAGCGCATCGGCGAGACGGTTGTTGCGTTTGGGCGGCGGCAGTCCATCGCGGACTTTCGGCAGCAGCAGCGCGCGCAGCTTGCCTTCCCAATCCGGATCGCGCCAGAACAGATCGAAGGCGGCGTTGAAGAGATCGCGTTCGTCCGGCGCGGAAACCAATAGCGTAGCGAGCGCCGCGCGCACATCGTCGCGCCGGCCGAGATCGATCCAGTGCAGCGCGGCGAGCGCATCGACAGCTTGCGCCGGCGACATCGGCAAGCCCGCGCCGCGCAGCACGCGCACAAAGTGCACGACGTTGCGGGCCAACGTGGGTGTATTGATCGGCGCGGCCGACGTGTCGATGGAGAGGGGCATCGCCGCTATCCCGGTGTCGCGAGACATTGCGCGATCTGCGCGGCATCGACGCGTGCGAGATCGTCCTGATACTTGAGCAGCACACCCAGGGTGTTGTGCACCGATTGCGGATCGAGTTCCGTCACCGACAGCGCTTCCAAAGCGCGGCACCAGTCGATCGTTTCGGCGATGCCAGGCGCCTTGAACAGATCCATGCCACGCAGCCGATGCACGAAATCGACCGCGCGCCGCTGCAATTCCGCCGACGTCTGCGGCGCCCGCGCGGCGACGATCTCCAGTTCACGATCGCGCTCGGGATAGCCGATCCATTGATACAGGCAACGGCGTTTCAACGCGTCGTGTACTTCGCGCGTCCGGTTCGACGTCATCACAACGAGCGGCGGCTGCGCCGCGCGCACGGTGCCGTATTCGGGAATCGATACCTGGAAGTCCGAAAGCA
>NZ_DASRSY010000458.1:0-1549 GCF_035656215.1 Paraburkholderia sp. | reverse complement strand
GTCGCGTCGCTCGAAAGCATCGAGCAGGAACGCTGGGCCATTCAGCCGATCGCTTTCATGAAAGCGGCACTGCATTTGCAGGACATGCCGTCGCCGAGCGTCACGACCGAAAACGGCCGCCGTCTGTTGATGTCGCACGTGGATGGCGACGGCTTCGCGTCGCGTGCCGAGTTCCCCGGTCCCGACTATTCGGGCGAGGCGCTGTATCAGCAGATTTTCAGCCGCTACCCGGTGCCGATGACGTTGTCAGTCATTGAAGGGGAGGTCGGTCCCAAGGGCCTGCATCCGGATATCTCGCCGCGTCTCGAAGAGATCGCCCGCAAGATGTTCGCGCTGCCGAACGTTGAGATCGGCACGCACACATATTCGCATCCGTTCCTGTGGGAACAGGTCGACGGCAAGACTGGCGCACAGGTGGACCGTGGAGGCGGCGATGCGGCGTTCTCGCTGAACATCCCGGGCTATCACTTCAACATCGATCGTGAAATCACCGGTTCGATCGACTATATCAACACGCGCCTCGCGCCGGCCGGCAAGAAAACCGTGATTCTGCAATGGTCCGGCGATTGCCAGCCGCCGGGTTTCGTTGTTCACAAGGTGTACGAGGCCGGCGTGTATAACTTCAACGGCGGCGATACCGTCATCACAAAGTCGGCGACCAGTTGGACCAACATCGCGTCAATCGGCGTCGACAAAGGGCCGGGCGCCTACCAGGTGTACGCGCCGAATCAGGACGAGAACGTCTACACGAACGACTGGCAAGGCCCGTTCTACGGTTTCACTCGCGTGCTCGAAACTTACGCGATGACGGACCGTCCGCTGCGTTTCAAGCCGATCGATATCTACTACCACATGTACAGCGGTACCAAGATTGCGTCGTTGCGTGCGCTTGACCAGATCTTTTCGACGGTGCTCAAGCAACCGGTGATGCCGGTGTATGTGAGCGAATACATCCGCAAGGTGCTCGACTGGCGCTCGTTCGCCGTAGCGAAGGAGGTCGGTCCGCATGCGAACGACTGGATTGTGCGCGGCAATGGCGAAGTGCGCGAGTTGCACTGGCCGCAAGCCGCCACGCCGGCACTCGATACGGCTGCGGGCCTGACGGGCTTCGCGGCAGGTCCCGACGGCACCTACATCCATATCGACGGCGGCAGCGCCCGCTTTGCAATCGGCGGCCCGGCAAGCGCGCCGTATATCGCGGAGGCCAACGGTTTTGTGCGCAATTTCAGGCGCACGCCGAACGGCATGCGTTTCGAGTTTGCCGGCCATTACCAGCCGTTCGTCAAACTGGCGAACGCACAGTCGTGCAGGATCAGCGTGAACAACCAGCCGGTCGCCGCGCGCCGCGACGGCAATTTCCTGCGCTTCGATATCTCGGCGAGTGCCGGTGAAAAACTGAACTACACGTCTGTCGAGGCCGTCTGTGGTCGCTAATCGCCCGCGCATCGCACCCACCTGGCTGGTCCTGCTGCTCGCCGGTGTCGTGCTGATTACGCTCTACCTCGTGCATCCACGTGGCGGATTGCGTAGCCGCATGACGTCGACGGAT
>NZ_DASRSY010000457.1:0-5048 GCF_035656215.1 Paraburkholderia sp. | reverse complement strand
CAAAGCGTCGGTATGCGGCGGGAGCAGCAATTTCCGCGGCCCGCTGACGAACGCGCTGCCCGGTTCAAAAAATCGTAGCGGCTGATGCATCTCGCGCGACAAGCCAATGCGCGTCGTCACGCCTATCGGCGCCTCCCCCGTCTCTATCGCGCCGATCCACAGATCGCGTCCGGTGCAAAGATCCCGGCCGTCGAACGACTGACCAATGCCTAAGGCCATGGTGAGCCGGCCCGGACCGCGTGCAAGGTCGCGCAGCGGCACGCCAGGACGCCGCGTCTCCATCAGGGGCAAACCTTCCAGTGGCTCGATCGCGCGAAGTAGAATGCCTGCGCCGATTCCCTCCGCTTCCGCGGACATGTTGAGCATGTACGAAAGCCCGTACGTGAGCCGGACGTAGGCATAGCCAGGAGCGAGAAACATCGCGCCGTTATATGGGCGGCGACCCAAAAACGCGTGGCTGGTCGAATCGCCGAGCGGATAGGCCTCGGTTTCGACAATCCGGCCGCTGATGCGGCCTTCGGGGAGGTCGTGCACCAGGTATTTGCCGACCATGAAGCGCGCCAGCGCGACCGTATCGAGCGGCAATTCGTCACGAAGCAATGGGAGGATGGGCAGCGACTGGGTCGGCATGCGGTCCGGACGGGTTGTGAAGCGTCGCAAAAGCGCAGGGCTCAAGGGATGCGCCGCAGACGCATGAACAGGCATGCCGCCCGCACCGCAGCAAGCGATAGAGCACCATCGGCCTGCATTCCTCGGCCCATTCGTTGTACCTGAACCTCATTTCCGGGCAGGGTCGCATTCACCATGGCACTAATTGGAGTATCGTGTGTTTCCGGCCTGCAGGACAGCCTTTGCCGGTATGGTCTTTAGGTCCGCCCCATCATCTTACAGACTGAAAGAAGTTGCACCACCCGCAGCAGTGTTCCATTCAGATTTGATCCCGAAGTACCCGCTGGTGTAGTACACCGACCCCGTCCGGGGCCGTCGTATTCATGACAATAGGAGAGAGTTGAATGAAAGCATTCCAGGCAATCAAGATGGTCGGCGGCGCGCTGATCGTTCTGGCGTCCGTCAATGCATACGCCCAAAGCAGCGATGCCGCAGCTCCGGCTGCGCCGACGGCAGCCTCGTCGGCACCTGGCGCCAAGTCGGTCAAGAAAGCCGACCGTGCATTGGGACGCAAAGTGCGCACCGCGCTGTCGAAGACAAAAGGCCTGAGCGTGGCCAACATCACCGTACGCTCGCGTAGCGGCGCAGTGACGCTGGCCGGCACGGTGCCGGAGCAAACGCAAGTCGACCTGGCAACCCAGACCGCGCAAGGCGTGGCGGGCGTGACATCCGTCAAGAATGCCCTGACGATCCGTCCGGTCGGACAGTAAACGCGTCAGTCAGTCGTAGCGCTACATCCGGGCGCAACGCTTCGTCAGCAGGCGGCGCGTCCGGACCGAAACATCCGGTTTCTTTCCCATTTCTTTCCCGTGATTTGTTAGCCCGGGAGTGCCGTACCACCGATGGTGTTTCAACCATCGCAACTGCACCGCGTTTTACGCGCAATCCCGCGAAGCTCACTCCTTCAAACGCAGAGCAGCCGCCGGTTGCCTTTACCGCCTTCGCCACTGCGTCGACACCCGCTGTCCCGCGGACTGATAAAACCTCGGTCGTTGCAAATTATCCTTTATAATTTAATGTGTTAGAACGCGTTGTTGACAGGATGGATTAGCATTCACGCTCGCGCTCAGGTTTCACTGGCGCCCGTCTGCCCGTGTCGCGCCAATCCCAAGCAAACAGAACAAGCACCGAAAGGAAGCCCTGAATGACCACGCCCGCGACCGTTTTGCCACGCTGGACCATTGCCGCGCCCTTCGTCGCCTGGATCGTGCTGGGTGTGGCATATGTCCTGCCGGGCAACGGACTGCTGCTCGCGCTAATCGGCGTAGCACTGTGCGCAGCCGTGTTTACAGCGGTGCACCATGCGGAAGTGGTCGCGCATCGGGTCGGCGAGCCGTTCGGCACGCTGGTGCTGGCGGTGGCCGTGACGGTGATCGAGGTCGCGCTAATCGTTTCGGTGATGTTGACGTCCGGTCCCGAGAAGGCCGGCCTCGCGCGCGACACTGTATTCGCCGCGGTGATGATCGTCTGTAACGGCATCGTGGGCATTTGCCTGTTAGTGGGTGGCATCCGGCATCGCGAGCAGGATTTTCAGAGTCGTGGCGCTGCAGCGGCGCTGGCGGTGCTCGCGTCGTTGTCCGTGTTGACGCTGGTCATGCCGAATTACACGACGACCAGTGCCGGCCCGCTTTTGTCGTCGTCGCAACTGGCGTTCGCGGGGGTGTCGTCGCTGGTGTTGTATGGCGTGTTCGTGTTCGTCCAGACCGTGCGGCATCGCGATTACTTTCTTGCCGGCGTCCCCGACGAGGACGTTCATGCTGCCCCGCCGAGTATCGGCGTCGCGCTGGCAAGCGGCGGCCTGCTTGTGGTGTGCCTGGTTGCCGTCGTGTTGCTGGCAAAGGTGCTCTCACCGGTGGTCGAAACGGCGGTGAAGAACGCAGGCGCGCCGCCGGCGGTGGTCGGCATCATCATTGCCGCGCTGGTGCTGTTACCCGAAGGACTCGCTGCTGTGCGTGCGGCGCGCGCCGATCGCTTGCAGAACAGCCTGAATCTCGCGCTCGGCTCGGCGCTGGCCAGTATCGGGCTGACCATTCCAACGGTCGCCGCGGTGTTTTTATGGACCGGTCAGCCGCTCATACTGGGTATCGACGGCAAGGAAACCGTGCTGCTGATGCTCACGCTGGTTGTCGGCACCCTGACGCTCAGCAGCGGACGCACGACAATTCTGCAAGGCGCCGTGCATCTGTCATTGTTCGCGGCGTATCTGTTTCTGTCCTTCGCGCCCTGAAGATAAGCGCGGGGCCCGCGCTTTACCGGAACAACGGACTCCTTCTTCTTACTCTTCCCAATGCTCCGCGATCCAGTCGCGAAACAGATTCAGCTTCTGTTGATGCGCGACTGAATCCGGATACACAAAGTAATAGCGCCAGCCGGTCTTAAGCACCGTATCGAACGGCCGCACGAGACGCTTGGCCGCGACATCTTCGTCGATCAAGGCAAGGTCGCTGATGGCGACGCCGAAGCCCTGCAACGCAGCGTTGGTCGCCATGTCGAGCGTGTCGAAGCTCGGGCCATGCTCGGCGTCGATACCTTGTGTATTCGGCGCATCCACTTCGGCGACCTTGGCGAGCCACATCTTCCAGTCGCGATGATCACGTGTCGGATGCAGCAGCGTGTGGCGCACCAGATCCGCGACCTCGTCCAGCGGTTTGTCTTTCAGCAAATCGGGCGCGCACACCGGCGTCAGACGCTCCTCGAACAAGGGCACCGCCTGCACGTCCGCCCCCGGTGACGAGCCGTAGATGATCGCCGCATCGAACGGCTCGAGCTGGAAGTCGACGTCGTGCTGCCAGGTCGTGGTGATCTGAACGTGCAGGTCGGGGTACTCGGCCTGGAAGCGCATGATCTTCGGCAACATCCAGCGCATTACGCAAGTCGGCACTTTCAGTGCGAGATCAGTGCGTTGACGCGTGAGGCGCAGCGATATCTCTTCGATACGCGCGAAGCTTTCCTTCACGGCAGGCAGCAGTAATTCGCCTTCGGCGGTGAGCGTCAGACCTTTTGCATGGCGTTTGAAGAGCGGAAACTTGTAGTAATCCTCGAGCGCGATGATTTGCCGGCTCACTGCGCCTTGCGTCAGGCATAGGTGATCAGCGGCGCGCGTGAAGCTGCGATGCCGCGCGACGGTTTCGAAAATCTGCAGCGCGTTGAGCGGCGGGAGACGTCGCATCGGGGTAGTCCAGTCCGGGATCAGAAAAAGTCATTGCTCGGGTAGGCGGCGTTACGTGCCGTCATACCCATTGAGCCCACAGGATACGCGATCAGAATGTCCTGCACGCGTTGCGCGCGGGCAAACGCGCATGCATTTCACTCATGGCCTAGCCATTTATTCCCGCCTGGGTGCCGTCGTTTGCACAGACTTAGGGCAAATCCTGTCGGACACCGCACCAGAACCGAGCTTTCCTCATACCTCCCCCACACTCTTCAGTGCAAAAAAATCATGGACGTTAACCCCGATACGCCACTGTCCCGGCGTTCCAACGGATCGCAGCAAAGCCTTCGCTAGCATCGCGCAACAGCCGGCCCATGAGGTTCCGTCATGCGCTCCATGCGCATATTTCGTTTGTTGGGGGATTTTGGCAAACCTAGAGTGCATCCACACGCAACGCATCCGGTATCGCGTGCGGTTGGGTTACACAGGCAGCGCACATGGGCGATGCAGCGGCAGCGGTCAGAGCGAATATCACCAGGCAACAGGCGTTCAACACAGGGAGACCGCCATGCAAGAGATCAAACGGGGTAGAAGGCAGGCCATCAAGACGATCGGCGCAGCACTCGCGGCATCCACCTTGCCGATGCCGTTCATCAATCTGCGCGCACAGGAGCACAACTTCTCCGGCAAGACGCTACGCTTGCTGACCTGGTCGGACGACACAGGCGCAGCAGCCTTGCGCAACATCGCCGCCACGTTCATGGCGAAGACCGGTGCGAAGGTCATCGCCGATCGCGCCGACGGCACCTCCGGCATGGTCGCCAAGGTCAAGGCCGCGGGCGATCGCCCCACTTACGACGTCATCACGCTGGCCGGCGTCGGCGCGGCGGGCCTCGGTGACGCGGGTCTGCTGATGAAGCCCGATCTCGACAAGCTGCCTAATCTCAAGGACGTCGCGCCGCAATACCGCACCGGCGCGAACGGCTTCGGCGTCGGTTATCTGCTGTGGTCGGACGGGTTGATCTACAACACGTCGACGGTCAAGACCGCACCGACCACGTACGAAGCATTGTGGGACCCGAAGTACGCCGGACGTCTGTTCCTGCCGCCGCCCGAATGGGCCGAAGCCGTGGACCTCGCGATCATCGCCGCGAAGATGAACGGCGGCTCGCAACAGAACATCGAACCGGGTTTCAAGAAGCTGATGCAGTTGAAAGACCACGTGATG
>NZ_DASRSY010000456.1:0-23279 GCF_035656215.1 Paraburkholderia sp. | reverse complement strand
GGTGGCAACTGCGTTGGAAATATCCATCGCGCTCGCAGCGCGGGCAAAACTGCCGAGATCCGCCACTTTGACGAAAACTCGCATCGACTGCAAATGATCCATAGGACAACTCCTGCCGTGTTACAGCTTCCTGACAATTAGTGAAAACCAGTGAAGCGAACTTGGAATTCTCCTACGACTCGCGAAATCGTGCAGAAGTTGCCCGCGAAAGCCGAAATATTGTCGATATTTGTGTCACTGTGCTCCCCAGTGTGGGGCACGTACGTAGATTGTTCCGACTAAAGCAACAATCTGCTGCACCGCAGCTTGCACTGTCTTTTTTGTTCGAACAGATGCAAAGGTCTGCCGGCATTGCGAAACCAGAGAAAATCGCAGCGCGGAGTGGGGCCGGGAACGAAAAAACCGCCCGAAGGCGGCTTTCATGCGAAGTGAACACTCACCTAATCAGGCAGCGAGTTTTCCTTCGAGCGCGAGTTTGGTCTGTTTCAAAGCCGGCGGCAGACCTTGCTGCAATGTGTCAAACAACTCGGCATGCAGCGCGAGTTCGTCGCGCCATGCCGCATCGTCGACGGAAATCACCTGCTGGAATTGCTCGCGGCTGAAATTCAGGCCACTCCAGTCGATGTCTTCGTAGTGCGGCGACACGCCGAACGCGTGTTCTTCACCTTGCGCCCGGCCTTCGATACGCCCGACCATCCAGCTCAACACGCGCATATTCTCGCCGAAGCCCGGCCAGACGAACTTGCCGTCCGCGCCCTTACGGAACCAGTTGACGCAGAAGATTTTCGGCAGCTTCGCGTTCAGTTTCTCGAGACGTTCGCCGGTGTTCAGCCAGTGCCCGAAGTAGTCGCTCATGTTGTAGCCGCAGAACGGCAGCATCGCGAACGGGTCACGGCGCACGACGCCCTGCTGCCCCGCGGCCGCCGCCGTCGTTTCCGAGCCCATGGTCGCGGCCATGTAGACGCCTTCGACCCAGTTGCGCGCTTCTGTGACGAGCGGCACGGTGGTCGAACGGCGGCCACCGAAAATGAACGCGTCGATCGCGACGCCCGCCGGGTTCTCCCAGTCGGCATCGATCGAAGGACATTGCGAAGCCGGCGCCGTGAAGCGCGCGTTCGGGTGCGCGGCCTTGCGCCCACTCTCCTTCGCGATCTCCGGCGTCCAGTCCTTGCCCTGCCAGTCGATCAGATGCGCGGGCGGTGCGTCGGTCATGCCCTCCCACCAGACGTCGCCGTCGTCCGTCAGCGCGACGTTCGTGAAGATGACGTTTTCATTCAACGTAGCCATCGCGTTGAAGTTGGTCTTTTCGCTCGTGCCCGGCGCGACGCCGAAATAGCCCGCTTCCGGGTTGATCGCGTACAGACGGCCGTCCTTACCCGGCTTGATCCACGCAATATCGTCGCCGATCGTGGAGATTTTCCAGCCGTTCAGGCCTTCCGGTGGAATCAGCATCGCGAAGTTGGTCTTGCCGCAAGCCGACGGAAACGCCGCCGCGACGTGATGCTTGTGCCCTTGCGGCGACGTCACGCCGAGAACCAGCATGTGCTCGGCGAGCCAGCCTTCGTCGCGACCCATGGTGGAGGCGATGCGTAGCGCGAAGCACTTTTTGCCGAGCAACGCATTGCCGCCGTATCCCGAGCCATAGCTCCAGATTTCGCGCGATTCGGGGAAATGGACAATGTATTTGGTGTCGTTGCACGGCCACGGCACGTCTTTCGCGCCGGCCGCGAGCGGCGCGCCGACCGAATGCACGCACGGCACGAATTCACCGTCTTCGCCCAGTACCTCGTACACCTTGCGACCCATGCGCGTCATGATGCGCATGTTAGTCACCACGTACGGGCTGTCGCTCAACTCGACGCCGATGTGCGCGATCGGCGAACCGAGCGGCCCCATCGAGAATGGCACCACGTACATAGTGCGGCCACGCATGGCGCCATCGAACAGGCCGTCGAGCTTCGAGCGCATCTCAGCCGGTTCGATCCAGTTGTTGGTCGGGCCGGCATCTTCACGGCGCTTTGAGCAGATAAACGTGCGGTCTTCGACACGCGCCACGTCCGACGGATCTGACCATGCCAGATAAGAATTTGGACGTTTGGCGGGATTGAGTTTCTTGAGGGTGCCGGCGTCGACCATCTGAGCGCATAGGCGGTCGTACTCCTCCTGTGAGCCGTCGCACCAGACGATCCGATCGGGCTTGGTCATGGCGGCCACGCGCTGGACCCAGTCGACCAGTTTCCGGTTTTTGACCCACGCCGGCGCTCCTGCAGACGCCTCGATGGAGGGCTGTCCTTCGAATGAGGGATGATTCATCGACCTGTCTCCGTTTTGAAAGCAATAGAAAAACGGTACAAGCCCGGCGACGCTGCATGCGAGAGGCGTTCAATTCATCGCGACGACATTCCTACAAGCCGACGCACAATTGTGCAGGTCATCACGGGCCACACAGCGTGTTGCGCGGAGGCATCCGCAGCGGTCGTCTGCAACCGTCTGTAAAGCGGCTTGCCTCAACACGCAACAAACTGTTAAAAACGATGTCAATCGGCCTTGCAGTGGCGCTGCCGTTCTATGCGGCAGCTTCTACGTTAAGGCATTCAGTCATACCGGCATGTGACCTGGGTCACATGGTGGGACAGTCAGCATAACACTCCGTTCCGCACCGCTATGGTGCGTCGCAAGACACATACCATGAAGATTGCCATCCTCGACGATTACCAGGACGCTGTCCGCAAGCTTGATTGCTTTCACCTGCTGGCCGACCATGAGGTCAAGGTTTTCAACAACACTGTCCGCGGTCTCGGGCAACTGGCGAGCCGTCTTTCCGAAGTCGACGCTCTCGTCCTGATTCGCGAACGCACCCGCATCAGCTCGCAACTGCTAGACAAGTTGCCGCATTTGCGCATGATCAGTCAGACCGGCAAAGTCTCCAGCCATATCGATCTGCCCGCCTGTACCGAGCGCGGCATCGCCGTGCTGGAAGGCAGCGGCTCGCCGACCGCACCGGCCGAATTGACCTGGGCCCTCATCATGGCGGCTCAGCGGCGGATTCCGCAATACGTAGCAAACCTTAAGCAAGGGGCCTGGCAACAGTCCGGTTTGAAGACGTCTGCACTGCCGCCGAACTTCGGTTTGGGCCAGGTGTTGCGCGGTCAGACGCTGGGAATCTGGGGTTACGGCAAGATCGGACGGCTGCTTGCCGGATACGGCAAGGCGTTCGGCATGAACGTGCTGATCTGGGGCCGCGAGCATTCGCGCGAAGCTGCACGGGCGGACGGCTATGGCGTGGCCGAGAGCCGCGAGGCGCTGTTCGAGCAGAGCGACGTGTTGTCGTTGCACCTGCGTCTGCATGACGATACGCGCGGCATCGTCAAGCAGGAAGACCTGATGCGGATGAAGCCGACCGCCTTGCTCGTGAACACGAGCCGGGCCGAACTGCTAGACGAAAACGCCCTGGTCAACGCGCTGTCGCACAACCGCCCGGGGATGGTCGCGATCGATGTCTACGAGAGCGAGCCGATTCTGCAAGGCTACAGCCTGCTGCGCATGGAGAATGTGATCTGCACGCCGCACATCGGCTACGTGGAGCGCGAGAGCTACGAGTTGTATTTCACCGCGGCATTCCAGAACATCCTGGCTTTCGACGCTGGCGATAGCTCCAGCGTGGCGAATCCGGAAGCGTTGCAGGGCGGGCGGCGGCGGTAATCACCATCACCTCAGCGCGCTTCGTGCGCGCCGGCTTCCAGCAGATCAGGCATGCGTTCCAGAAAGACCTCGCCATCGGCGCGGCCGAGGTTGTACGCGTGCACCATCTGCGACGGGCTCGTGTAATCCCAACTCGAAATCGGCACCTTGCGCGACGGCTGCACATAGAGCCGTTGCTGCACGCCGTGCGGCACGACGAACATCTGCGGCCGCGGATAAAGACGCGTGACCATCACCAGCACGTTGCCGGGTGCATCCGCGTCGAGCGCGCCGACCGGCACGTTGTCGACCATTCCGCCGTCCAGCACCGGTCGGCCATTGCGCCGCAAAACCGGCGTGAACGGCGGCGTACTCGACGATTGCAGAATCAGATCCGCGAGATCCTCAACCGTCGCGCAATCCTGCGCGCGCACGAATTCCGGATGAAAACCGAGCGTTTGACCAAGCGTGGGATGCAGCGTCTTGCGCACGTATTTCTCGATGTTGTACGCAATCAGGCCCGCGGCGACGGCGCTTCGCGCGCCAAGCCAGCGCGGCAGGTGCGATACGCCGATGCGGATTTCGGGCGCGTCGGCGAGCGTCGAGAACTTGTCACCGTAGATGTCGAGCAGCGCCTTCCGGTAGATCCGGTAATGCGGAAACACCGATTCGCCGCGCAGCAGATTGCCCCAGTACGCGTTACGGGTGTTGTGGCGCAGTGCTTCTTCGTAATAACGCATGACCCAGTCGGAATCGCGCGTGTAGAGCATGCACGCGGTGGCGGCGCCGGCCGAAATGCTGGTGATGACGCGCGGCCGGATATTTAGCGCCGGCTGCGCCACGTCCCAGAATCCCGCCTGCCACCAGCAGCGATTGCCGCCGCCGGCGAATACGACCTGATCGAACATCTTGGGCTTTTTCCTCTATTGCGGCCTGCGGGCCAGCTTCAGGCTCGGGTTTCAGTCGAGCAGCGCGTAGGTCGTGGTGGCATGGACGGCCATGTTGCCGGCTTCGTCGAATAATTCGACTTCGCCGAACACGAGATTGCGGCCCATGCGCAGCACGCGCGCGGTGATCAGCACGTCGCCGTTGCGGACCGCGCGCATGAAACTGATGTTGAGCGACACCGTGCTCATCGGCTTGAAGCCGCCGAGCGCGGCCGAAATCGCGACGATCATTGCCGTGTCGGCGGCCGCCATAAAGACCTGTCCGCAGATCACGCCGCCCGAGTGGCGCAGCCCGCCGGAAAACGGCAGGCGCAAAGTCGCACTCTCTTCGTCGACCTTGACTGGGGTCAGCGTGAGCGCGCGGACCCAAGGCGCGAGGATGCGGTCGAGTAGCTCGATAATTTCTTTGTCATCCATGGCGGTCCCCGGTCGAAAGCCGCGCGACGCTTCGCGCGGCAGGTGTCCGCGACATGATACCGGGACGGTGAGCCGCGCGCCTTTCCGGCGCCTGACGGCAGGCAGCGCGGGCATTGGGTCGCCTCCCTCCTCGGATTTTTTAAGAAATCTGTTAAAGGGGGTTGGCAATCTCGGAAAGTTTCGGCATAATTTCGCTTCTGTTGGGGGCGTTAGCTCAGCTGGTAGAGCAGCGGACTCTTAATCCGTAGGTCGACAGTTCGAATCTGTCACGCCCCACCAAAGATTCAGTAAAAAAGCCCGGTCCTTGCGACTGGGCTTTTTGCTTTGCGGCGCCGGTGCCGTATGAGCAAGCCGACTCCGCATTCCCCGACATGCCATCGATCGGGATCTACGATTCGAAGCGCCGGAGCCTCCCATGTCCAAATCAAAACTCGACCCCGCCAATCTGGCCACCCCGCTCTCAGAAAAAGAGTTCGACGAACTCGATGAGTTTCTGATTTCCGCCCTGACCTCGGACGAGACGCTGACGATCGAGGGACTCGACGGTTATCTGACCGCGATGGCGATCGGGCCGACTACCGTACCGCCCAGCTACTGGCTGCCGGGCGTATGGGGTCCCAACGAGGATGACGCTCCTGCATTTGACACAATGGATCAGGCGCAGCACATTCTTGGCCTGATTTTGCGGCACATGAACGGCATCATTGCCAATCTGGAAAATGACCCCGATGGGTTCGAACCAGTATTTGGCTTCTGCCAAATCGACGACAGCAATCGCGAATACATCGACGGCGAAGCGTGGGCAGTGGGCTTCATGCAAGGTCTCATGCTCGTTCGGGCGGATTGGCAAGCACTGTTCGACAGCGAGCAGGGCCGGGAACGGCTGAATCCGATACGTCTGATGGGCGCACGGGATCTCACGCGGGAAGAGGAGAAATTGATCGGTACGCCGCAACAGGACGAAGCCCTCACCAAACAGATTCCCGCCAGCATAGCCGCGATCTATCGTTTCTGGCTTCCCCACCGCCAGGCCGTCAGTGAGCGAAAGCTCGCCGCCACAACCCAGCGCACCGAACCTAAAGTCGGCCGCAACGATCCGTGTCCTTGCGGCAGCGGCAAGAAATTCAAGAAGTGCTGCGGCGCTGCAGATACGCTTCACTGAAAGCAATTTCCTTCAATACGCCCCACCCTGCTGCCCGATACCGTTGAGCGTCGCAAATCCTGCGCACTCACGTATCGAGGCATCAGATGACCGTCTTACTCTCCATGGCCGCCTTTGCGCTGGCCTCGTCGATTTCTCCCGGGCCGGTCAATGTCGTCGCGCTGAGCGCCGGCGCACAACATGGATTCACCGCGAGCATGCGGCATGTGACCGGCGCGACCGTCGGTTTCACGCTGCTGCTGTTGCTCATCGGTCTGGGTCTGCATGAGTTGCTCGCGCATTTCCCCAATCTGATCACCATCGTCAAATGGGCCGGCGTCGGGTTTCTGTTTTACATGGCCTTCAAACTCGCCGTCGATGACGGCAAGCTCGGCGCGGACAAACCCACTCGAGGGCCATCATTCGCATACGGCGCAGCGATGCAATGGCTCAATCCCAAAGCATGGCTCGCGTCACTGGCCGGCATGGGCGCTTACGCAGCAGATGGCGACGGCCGGCTCGTCTGGCAATTCACCATCGTGTATTTCGTGGTCTGCTATCTGTCGATTGCCAGCTGGGCGTATGCCGGCACGTTCCTGCGTCGATACTTGCAGGAGCCGAAGCGCGTGAGGTTTTTCAATCGTGTGATGGCGGCTTTGCTCGCGGCCAGCGCGTTGTATCTGCTAATAGCGTGATGCGGTGCGCAGAACGCACCTACGCAATTCAACTGCGATACTGCCCCGGCGTCGCCGCGACCAGCCGCTTGAAGGTCCGCTGCAAATGCGCCTGATCGGCAAAGCCCGCATCGAGCGCAACATCTGCTATCGGGTGGCCGCGCCGGAGTTGTGCACGGCTGTACTGGATGCGCCGATTGATCAGATACGCATGCGGCGTCATGCCATAACGCTGTTTGAACGCGCGGATCAGGTGCGAGGCGGACAGCTCAGCCGCCTTGCAGACATCCTCCAGCTTCAGCGGACGGGTGCAATTTTCAGCGATGAATTCCGCGGCCCGCGCGAGTTGGTCGCTCGCGTCATCATCCTGCATGGGCGCCGGATTCAACTTCTGTTGTACTTCGGAGAAGAAAGTGAGCGCAGCGCTTTCCTTGCGCATGAGCTCGCTGTCGTCATCGACGAGGACCGAGTAAAGACGGTTCAAACCGTCGAACAGCGCCGGGTCCACCGTCATGGTCTGCGAGAAAGCGCGAAACGCGTGGTTCTCGCTAAAACCCAGGTCGTGTTGCAGACCCGTGAGCCAATCAACATCCACATGCAGCATCCGATACGACCAGCGCTCGTCGGCGACCGGATTGCACGCGTGCACGTCGTCCGGATTCATCATCACGACCGCACCGGCGCCGATCCATTCACTCGCGTGGCGATTCACATACACGCTATGTCCACCGGTAACGGCGCCGATCGAAAACGTCTCGTGCGAGTGCTTCGCATAGCAGACCTCGCGGCCGTCTTCGATAGAACGCGCCTCGATGAACGGCAACGCTTCATTACGCCAGAACTTCGGCGCCGCAGCCGTCACCGCTGAATCACTCCAGTCATTCGTCCCGCTCATCGCGTGCTCCTCGGTCGTGCGCCTTATCCTATCGCAAAGCGGCGCCCGCGGAGCACGGCCAGTAACCTGATCAATAAGTTACTTCGCCGTCACATCGATATTGCCGAGATACTTCGCCGCCAGCGTCTTCACCGTACCGTCGGCCTGAACCTTCGCAATCGCCGCGTTCAATTGATCACGCAGCGCGGTGTCGCCCTTGCGAATCCCGTACGCGATGCCGCTGCCGAGGATCTTGTCATCGCGCACCGGCTGACCGACGAACGCGTAGTCCTTGCCACTAGGCTTTGACAGAAAACCCGTTTGTCCCGCCGGCGCGAGAACGAGCGTTGCATCGAGTCGACCCGCGACGAGATCCGTATAAACCTGGTTCTGGTCCTGATACGGCACGACGGTGACGCCCGCCGGTTCCCAATGCGCCTTTGCAAAGGTTTCCTGAATCGACGCCTGCAACACACCGACGCGTTTGCCCTTCAACGATGCCGGCGTCGGCAGCAATCCGCTGTCGCGCTTCGCGATCAACTGCGTCGGCACGCGATACACGACGGTCGTGAAATCGATCGCCTGACGACGCTGTTCGGTGGCGTTCATCGCCGAATTGATCGCGTCGAACTTACGACCCTGCAGCGCGGGAATCAAGCCGTCGAACGAGGTTTCAATCCATTTGCACGTCATATGCGCGGCGACGCAAACAGCATTGCCGACGTCGATGTCGAGACCTTGCAGTTCACCGTTCGGCCCTTTCGATTCGAACGGCGGATACTGCGCCTCGAGTCCAAAACGCAGCGTCGCGGGTTCAGCGGCGATCGCGGCAGACGATGCGGCAATCGACGCGAATGCGCAGGCCAGCGCCAATAGAGGCTTGAGCAACTTCATAACAGGTCCCTTTTCCTTCGATATTGTTGTAACGCAGCATGCAGCGCACCGATACATAACGACGACGTACGACGTAACGACGCGACGATCATACTGCGATCAAAAATGCTGCCGGGTCGCGCTACCGTTGATCTGATCGCGTCCCTCTGCGATCAGGTCAGGTCTTCATGCGCTCACCAGGAAAAACTCGCACAACCGGCGAATCAGATTTCGCACAAACGCCGCGCGCCTTCGATCAAGGTTGCGTCGTCCTTCGAAAAGCTCAGGCGAATCAAGCCGGAATCCGTGCCGTCGGTATAAAACGCCGACAGCGGAATCGTCGCGACGCGCGCATCGCGAATCAGGCGCAGCACGAAATCGCTATCGCTTTCCTCGGAGAACCCGCGAAAACGCGCGAGCATGAAGAAGCTGCCTTCGCTCGGCAACAACTCGAAGCGCGAATCGCGCAGCGCATGGGCGAGCAGATCACGCTTTTTCTGATAGAACGCGGACAGGCCGAGATAACTCTCGCGATTGGCCAACGCATCGACAAACGCGTACTGCATCGGCGTATCGGCGGAAAACACCATGAACTGATGGACTTTGCGAATCTCGTCCATTAGCGCGGCGGGTGCGAGGCAATAGCCGATGCGCCAACCGGTCACGTGATACGACTTGCCGAACGACGACACGATCACGCTGCGCTCCGCGAGTTCGGAATCGCACGCCATGCTTTGATGTTTGGCACCGTCGAACACGACGTGTTCGTAGACTTCGTCGGCGAGAATCACGATGTCGGTGTTACGCGTCACGGCCTTCAGGCGCGCGATATCCGCCTCGCTGAACACGGTCGCGGTCGGATTGTGCGGCGTGTTGATGATGATCATGCGCGTCTTCGGCGTGATCGCGGCGGCGACCTCATCCCAGTTCACGCGGAAATCGGTCAGCGACAGCTTGATCGGGATCGGCGTTGCGCCTTGCAGGCGAACAATCGGGCCGTAGCTGTCGAATGACGGTTCGAAGTAGATCACCTCATCGCCCGGGTGTACCAACGCGCTGATCGTCGAATACAGGCCTTCGCTGGCGCTGGCGATCACAGTGACTTCGCTCGACGGGTCGTAGCGCACGCCGTACAGCGTCTCGACCTTGTCGGCGAGCGCTACGCGCAAGGCGGCGATGCCGGCCATCGGCGCGTACTGGTTATGACCGGCGCGCATGGCTTGCGCGACACCGTCGATCAGCTTCGCGTCGGGCGCGAAATTCGGCGCACCTTGCGACAGGTTCAGCGCGTCATGTTGTGCGGCCAGTTGACCGATCACGGTAAAAATCGTTGTGCCTACGTCAGGCAGTTTCGAGCGGGCTTGCATGGCGCTCTGCATAAGGCTATCTCCCTTTCTCCATCCGGCAGCGGATTCGCGGACTGCCCACTGCGCGGCGGTCCCATCCGGTTCGATGATTAGGCATCAGCCAAAGAACGGTCACAATCGAAACTTTGTCATGCGCGGCATGCGTTTACGTCATGGCTCGCGCAATGCCATGCTGGAGCAGGCCAAGGCAATGAAATCGGGCGTTTAGCGGGAGAAAGGCAGCCGCGCGGGGAGCGCGGAAAACAGCCGAGGTATGACGTAATGTGATGCGCGGCGGTGATGCGAAGCTGGAATGCGCAGTGGTGTTGCAGGCCAACCAGGCTGCGACCAGGCGGTCGCAGCCGTCAAAAGCAAACTAGTCAGTGATCTCAGGCGTCGTCCATCATGCGGACTTTGACCTTCTTGCCCTTCACCTTGCCGCCGCTGAGCTTGCGCATTGCCTCGCGCGCGATGCTGCGCTCCACGGCCACATAGGTCGACATTTCGGTCACGTTGATCTTGCCGATCTGCGAACCGGCGAAACCTGCTTCCCCCGTCAGCGCGCCGAGCACATCGCCCGGACGGATCTTTTCCTTGCGGCCGCCGAGAATCTGCAGCGTTTCCATCGGCGGCAGCAGCCGCTCGTTGCTTGCCGGCTTGAGATCGGCCAGCTTGTGCCACTCGACTTCACGCTTCTGCGCCTGTTCGAGACTGCCCACGCGGCCCATCTCGTTCATGCTGGCAAGACTGAGCGCCCAGCCTTCCTGATCGGCGCGGCCTGTGCGGCCAATGCGGTGCACGTGCACTTCCGGATCCGGCGTCACGTCGACGTTGATCACCGCTTCGAGCTCTGCGATGTCCAGACCGCGCGAGGCGACGTCGGTGGCAACCAGCACCGAGCAACTACGGTTCGCGAACTGGATCAGCACCTGATCGCGTTCACGCTGATCGAGTTCGCCGTGCAGCGCGAGCGCATGAAAACCCTGTGCGCGGAGCACGTCGAGCAGATCGCGGCATTGCTGCTTGGTGTTGCAGAACGCCAGCGTACTCACCGGACGATAGTGGTTCAGCAACAGACCGACAGCATGCAGACGCTGGTCTTCGGTCACTTCATAGAAGCGCTGACGAATCTTGGTGTTGTCGTGCCGCTCGGCGAGCTTCACTTCCTTCGGATTACGCAGGAATTGCTGGCTGAGTTTGACGATGCCTTCAGGGTACGTCGCCGAGAACAGCAACGTTTGCCGCTCTTTCGGACATTGCTTCACGACGGTCGCGATATCGTCGAAGAAACCCATGTCGAGCATGCGGTCGGCTTCGTCGAGCACCAGCGTGTTGAGCGCCTGCAACGGCAGGCTGCCACGCTCGAGGTGATCCATGATCCGGCCCGGCGTGCCGACCACGATGTGCGCACCGTGTTCGAGGCTGGCGGTTTGCGGACGCATCGGCGTGCCGCCGCACAGCGTCAACACCTTGATGTTTTCTTCGGCACGCGCCAGACGGCGGATTTCCTGCGTGACCTGGTCGGCGAGTTCGCGCGTCGGGCAGAGCACCATCGCCTGCACGGCGAAGTTGCGCACGTCGAGGCGGTTGAGCAGCGCCAGCGAAAACGCCGCGGTCTTGCCGCTGCCGGTTTTCGCCTGAGCGATCAGATCGTTGCCGGCCAAAGCGATTGGCAGACTCGCGGCCTGAATCGGCGTCATCTCGACATAGCCAAGCTGCGTCAGATTGGCGAGCGTCGCGGGGGGTAGCGGTAGCTGGCTAAACGGCGCGCCGGCTGGTGTGGGACTGTTCATAGAGATGGTGGCTCGCTATCGACTGAAGGGAGGGGCTGAAGAGACTGAAGACCAGGAACTAATCGGCCATGGGGCCGGTTGCGGGACGACCTTCGATCTGCTCGTACAGCACCGAGCCATCTTCCCCGTCGAAACGTTCGACGTAATTGCGCGCGCCGCACATCGGGCAACGGAACAGAAGCCCCTGCCCTTCATTCTTGATCACGACGTCCGACATTTCCCACTGCTCGCCGCAGGGCTGGTTTCTACAGGTAAACACGTTGATTCTCCAACTGGATTCGATTGTTTATTGGGTGAGCCGGATAAATGGCCCAGCCGTGAATGCTGTCACTGCCGTGGTCAGCGCCGTCATCTATACGGGCGGAACGCTTCAACCCAGATGCGTATGCCGCGCACGCGCTGCGCCGACGTCCATTTCGGTGAGGCCCTGGACGATGCCGCAGTCTTCAACGGCCTGTTCGCCGTGGCATTGCTCGCGCAGCGTGGTGAGTTGCACTTTCAGTTGCTTCAATTCGTCGATACGCGTGTCGACGTGCGCAATGTGCTCGTCGATCAGGGCATTGATGCCGCCGCAACCGTCCGCCGGTGCGTCCGTCAGACGCAGCAACGCACGGATTTCGTCGTGGGTCATATCGAGTGCACGGCAATTGCGGATGAAGCGCAGGCGTTCAACGTGCCTCGTCGAATAGCTGCGGTAATTGGCCTCAGTGCGCTCCGCTTCGGGCAACAGGCCCTCTTTTTCGTAGAAACGGATGGTTTCGGTCGTGCAATGGGCGATTTTCGCCAGTTCGCCGATTTTCATGGTCCCTCCGGATTGCGGCCTTGACCTTGTAGTGGCTTCAAGGTGTTTACTAGACCACAAATCGAACCAGGAAGCCACCCATGCCTCACGCCAACCTTGCCGAAGCGGACCGTCCGGAACAGGCCAAAGCCTGTGCCCACGGGCACGAAGGGCATGCCCACAAGCATGCCGATGAAAACGCCGATGGTCACGGTCATAGCGAATCCTGTGGTCACGACCACGAAGCACACGCCCACCGCCACGCCGAGGCAGGCTGCTGCGAAACGGCGCACGCGGCAGCCGCGCCGGTCACGCTCCCGCAATCGGAAGCCGTCGGCAGTGACGTGCGCACCGCGATCCGCATCATGCAAATGGACTGTCCGACCGAAGAAGCGCTGATCCGCAAGAAATTCAGCCGCATGCCGTCCGTGCGCGGCATGGATTTCAATCTGATGCAGCGCGTGCTAACCGTCGTCCACGCACCGAACGCCCTCGATTCGATCCTCGCCGCGATCCGTTCGCTCGACTTCACGCCTGAACTGGCGGACGCGAACCCGGCGACGGCAGCAGCCGCCCCTGAAGCACCGCCCAAGCCGTGGTGGCCGCTGGCGCTCGCCGGCATTGCTGCGGTGGGCTCAGAGGCCGCCGGCTGGCTTGGCGCCCCCGTCTGGCTGGCAGCGGGTCTGGCGATCCTGGCGATCGCCTCCTGCGGCCTCACGACGTACAGAAAGGGTTGGGTTGCAATCCGCAACGGCAACCTGAACATCAATGCCCTGATGAGCATTGCGGTAACCGGCGCGCTGATCCTGCAGCAGTGGCCGGAAGCCGCGATGGTGATGGTGCTCTTCACGATCGCCGAATTGATCGAAGCGAAGTCGCTCGACCGCGCTCGCAATGCCATCCAGGGGCTGATGCAACTCACGCCCGAACAGGCCAGCGTGCAGCAAGCCGACGGTAGCTGGCGGCCCACTGACCTCAAGGCGATCGCGCTCGGCGCCGTGGTGCGTGTGAAGCCTGGTGAGCGGATCGCGCTCGACGGCGAAATCGTCGCGGGCCGCTCGAGCGTCGACCAGGCACCGATCACGGGCGAAAGCCTGCCGGTCGACAAGACCGTAGGCGACGCGGTGTTCGCCGGCACGATCAACCAGGCCGGTTCGTTCGACTATCGCGTCACCGCAGCGGCCAGCAATACGACGCTCGCGCGCATCATTCACGCGGTCGAAGAAGCGCAGGGCACCAAAGCGCCGACGCAGCGTTTCGTCGATCAGTTCGCGCGTGTCTATACGCCGATCGTGTTCGCTGCCGCACTCGCCGTGGCAGTGTTGCCGCCGCTGCTCTTTGGTGGACAGTGGCACGAATGGGTCTACAAGGCGCTCGTGATGCTGGTGATCGCGTGCCCGTGTGCGTTGGTGATCTCGACGCCGGTGACAATCGTCAGCGGCGTCGCTGCTGCCGCTCGCAAGGGCATCCTGATCAAAGGCGGCGCCTACCTCGAGCTGGGTCGCAAGCTGAGCTGGCTCGCGCTCGACAAGACCGGCACGATCACACACGGCAAGCCGGTGCAAACCGAGTTCGAAATACTGGCCGATGTCGACGTCGTTCGTTGCAGGACAATCGCGGCGAGCCTTGCGGGTCGCTCGGATCATCCTGTGTCGATGGCGATTGCGGCCGCCGCTCAAGCCGAAGGCATGTCGAACGCCACGGTCGATGCATTCGAAGCGTTGCCGGGACGCGGCGTGCGCGGAGAAATCGACGGCTCGCCGTTTTGGCTCGGCAATCATCGGCTGGTCGAAGAGCTCGGCCGTTGCTCGACGTCACTCGAGGCGCGGCTGGATGCGCTCGAAGGGCAAGGCAAAACCGTCGTGATGCTGGTGGATGCCGAACGCGTGCTTGCGCTGTTCGCCGTCGCCGATACGGTGAAGGACACGAGCCGCGCCGCCATCGCCGATTTGCAGCGCCTCGGGGTGCGTGCCGCCATGCTTACCGGCGACAACCCGCACACGGCTGCGGCGATCGCGCAGCAGGTCGGCATCGACGAAGCGCGCGGCAATCAGTTGCCCGAAGACAAGCTGAACGCCGTGGCGCAGTGGTCGCAGGAAGGGGCGACGGTGGGCATGGTTGGCGACGGCATCAACGACGCCCCCGCGCTGGCGCGTGCCGACATTGGCTTTGCGATGGGCGCGATGGGCACCGACACCGCGATCGAAACCGCCGACGTCGCGTTGATGGATGACGATCTGCGCAAGATTCCGCAGTTCATCCGTCTGTCGAAGGCGACGCATTCGGTGCTGGTGCAGAACATCACGCTGGCGCTGGGCATCAAGAGCGTTTTCCTCGTGCTGGCACTGATGGGCTTGGGCACGATGTGGATGGCCGTCTTCGCCGATGTGGGCGCGAGCCTGCTAGTGGTGGCAAATGGCTTGCGGCTGTTGCGCAACTAGCGCGCATTCGCAGAACAACGAGGAGTGAAAAAAAGGGTGACCCGCAGGTCGCCCTTTTTTATCGCATCACGTCCAGAGCATCAGAATGCCGCTGTATCCGTGCCATAGGCCTTGTCGTACGGTCCCGCCGGTAAACCCGTGCCGTACACACCCACGGCGCGGAAATTCGCCTGACGTGCGAGCGGAATGTAGTCCGGCTTCGCCTTTTCGATTGCCGCCGCGACCGCCGCCGAAATCAACACGCCGATCAAGCCGCCGCTCGAATTCACCTGCGGCGAATAATTCAGCACCTCATGGTTCTTCCACAACTCTTCGCCCGTGATGCCGCTCTTCAGCGAATAGTCAAGCTCGACAGTCGTGGTGGTTTGCAGCACCACGTATTTCGATTCCCAATGCTTGATGCGGATGTACATGATCGCATCGGCGCCGAACATCTTGCCGAGCACGGCCGGATCGCTGGAGTGAACCATGTTGGCATCGGACAGCCCATCGTCGGCCATGACTTTCTTGGTCAGATTGACCGGGAACACGTAGTAGCCGCGCTCGGCAATCGGACGCGAGATGGTCGACAGGAAGAAGTCCGGCGCCGTCACGTCGACGCTTTCGTTGACCACCGGCACCACCAGAATCGAGTGCGGCGCCTGAGCGCGGAACGCGGTGTAGTCAGCGTGTTTCTGCGCGGTCTTGACCGGCGCGCAAGCGGCCAGTGCGACCACCACCACGGCAGCACAGGCCGTACGGAGTAAGGAATGAATGCGCATCATGGCTTTTGAGTCGGGTTAGTGGACGCGAGGCGGATCATGTTCGTCATCAACACCGACGACTCCGGCCACGTTGCCTTTTCTTTTTCGAAGTATTTGGTCGCGTTCGCGTGGTCGCCGGCTTCGAACAGCAGCTCGCCGTACTCGGCGTACATGCCCGGCGGCACTTTCTTGTTCGCCGATTCCGACGCCTGAATCGCGGCCAGCAGCTTCTCCGCAAACGCGTGGCTGTCGGCCGGCGTCTGGTAGTAGCTGTACATCGCCGACTCGTAGTCGCCCCAGTTGTACTTCCCCACCGGCTGTTGCACGCAGCCGCTTGCCAATGCCACCAATGCGGCCGCGCAGCCGCCCTTTATCCAGGCTCTCATCATGGTTGTTTTTCCCCGTTCACACCATTTGCTACATCGACCTTGATCGTCTCTCTGGACGACGCGAAGACCTTCTTGCTGAGCACAATGCTTTCATTGCGCTTCACTTCGACCGTGTGCGCGCCTTCTTCGACGGTCAGCACACGGTGCACGCCGTCGTATAGGGAGGCCTGGCCGATCACCGTGCCGTCGATCACGAGCGTCGCGTCGGCAGGCGCGCCGATCAGGGCGAGCGTGGGCCGCGTGCCGCCGGTTTCCACTTTCGATTGGGGCATCGCACAGCCGCCCAACAGCGTCACGGCGAGCGTGCACGACATTCCCAGCGCGCCGAAACGGCACTCCATTTGGCTTATGAGCATGGCTTACTCCGCGACGTAGTAGGTGACCGCGCTCTTCGCGGCAAGCATGCCGCTCGTGACCTGCGCAACCGACCCTTCATTGGTTTCGTTGTCGCCGAACGAACTGAGCACGCGCAGGGTCGCGACCGGCGTGGCCGGCAACGCGATCTGGAAGCCGGTCTGGCCGCTTTGCACCGATTCGCCCGGTTTGTACACGCGCAACGTGGCGCCCGGCTGGATGCCCTGGCGCGGACCGCCGGTGATGAACACCGTGCTACCGTCGACCTTGAGAATGTCGGTGCGCCATTGGCGCTCGTTGAGCTTGGTCATCATCGCGCCGATCACATCGGAGATCGCGGCGGAGATGGCCTTGTCGTTGAGCGTGCCGTCGTAGTCGGCGCGGCTGCCGAAGCCGGCGATCTCGCCCGACTCGGTGCTCGCCTCGCCACTGCCCTGCGCGGAGAAGAACACGTAACCGGTCTTCACGTCGACAAGACGAAGTTCGACCTTCGCGTGCGCCGTCTGCACCTTGGTCGAGCTGAGGAATCCCGCGTTGCCGGTCGTCCCGCGGCCGAACTCCGTCACCGAACCGAGGATCAGCGTATCGACGCCGATCATCTTGCCGTCCTTGTTCAAGCCTTGCTCCGCGGCGATCTTGCTCAGGTCCGGACGCTCGAACACCATGAACTGCTTCGACTCGACCAGACGCGCGGCCAGGATATCGCTCGCCTGTTTGCCGAGCGGGTCGAGACTCGAGTCGGTGACGAAGGTGCGGCCATAGCGCGTCTCGTTCGAGAAGCGGCCGATCGCGATCTTTCGTTTGAAGGTCTTCAGCGCGGGCGCGGCTTGCGCCTCTTGAGCGGCGGCCTGCTGGACACGCGGCTGCGCTGCTTCAACCTTGGCCGGTTGATCGGATACCGTCGCGCAACCGGTCATCGCCACGACGAGCGTCACGGCACTTAAGGTACGTTTCTTCATTTTCCCCGATTTGCTTTGTTATGTTGGCCCCGGCGGACTTCGATGCGCGCGCTCCAGGCGGCCGCATTCCAGTCTGCTCGTCTTTATGCATTGCGGATTAATCGCGTTCCGTCAGAGGCGAATTGTCTTTATCAATCAAAGGTTTTTTCGTTTCTATCTGATTCGAAAACCGCTCGATACCGCTTCGCACACCGTTAATATCGGCACGCGAATGCGAAACTTAAGGTTTCGTTAATCGTGCGCCCAGAAAGGAGATGTTGGATAGACCAAGGCCGAATAAGCGAAAACGGTTTTCGATTCGCACTGATTTGCATCAGGCTTCTAAAGAAACACACGGCGGATGACGCTTTCTAAGGCGATTCGCGGCAACGCGCCGTTATGTGCCGACACGTTTAACGCGCGAACCAATGGCCTTCGCTTCGCGCAAGGCCGTTGTTCGCGGCATTCAGGCTATCGGAAGGCCGCATGCCGAACAGCTTCCGGTAGTCGGTCGCAAACTGGCTCAAATGCCAGAAGCCCCACGCCGCCGCGACGTCCTGAACCGAGCGTGTTTCGTGCGACGCATTGCACAGATCGCGTCGCGCGCCATTCAGGCGGATCGCGCGCAGATAGGTGGCAGGCGCCATCCCCAGCACGTCCTGGAAGCAGTATTGCAACGTGCGCCGGCTCACATGCAAGCGCTCGCACAACTCCGGCACGTTGATCGCACGGTCGCGATTGGCCAGCACATACTCGCGCGCTTCCGACACGATCGATTGACGGCGCCCACGCGCAGGCATCGCCACCTGTTCCGCAGCGGGCAAAGCGCCCACGTCGAATAGCGACGCCAGTACCGACGCCTGCAGATTGTTGCGTGCGAACGAGGACAGCGGCGCGCCGTTCGCCGCACCGTCGTCGAGAAGCTGGCGCAGCGATGCGCACAAGCGCTCTTTGCGCGCCATGCCGATCGATACGACTTCCGTGTTCGGCAGATGATCGGCCAGACCGACGCGTTCCACTTCAGCGGCGTAACGGCGCAGCACTTCACCCTTCACCACCACGCCGAAAATCTCGTAGCCCGCCGAGGTCAGCAATTCGAATTCGATCCCGCCCGGACGAAATGCGAGCGCATCGCCAGCGATCACCTGCGCATCGATACGTCCCGAACCTTCACGACAAGTCGGAATACCGAACCAGTAGGCATCCTTCTGCACTTCGCAGGTCTGCCGCAGCGTGTGGCTGGTCGTTTCGACGAACACCTGCATATGATCGAGGCACAACTCCGTCAGGCCACCGACGAAACGGCCCGCGGTCAGTTGGTCGTAGGTCTGGTGCCAGCCATGGAGATTGCGCGCCTGCTCGTCGGCGTCGTAGGCGACGCAGGTCTGCACGCAAAAGCTCGGCTGTTGTGCGTGCGTCGCTACTGTCAGGCTGTCGTTTCGGAATTCAATCGTCATACCGGATTTGCGAAAACGGAATATCGAAGAGGAAAAGGAAGGCAATTCCCATGCCGAACGGATTCTTCGCTTACTTCGCTTTGATTTCACAGGCAGGTGCGCACGCCCTGTTCAATTCCTGAACATCGCTGCGCACCCTGGTCAGAAACGAAACGGTCATCTCGCGGCAAGGTGAACAGTGCCACGCACCTTGCTTCACAGAGTGCCCGCTGCGCGTGCGCGACTCACCAGCGCAGTGCATTGGCACGGTTCTGGCTCTAGCCTCTCGCGGCCAAGCGAAATATCGCGCCGAATATAGCCCATTCAAACATGTGAGGAGCACACAGATGAATCACGCAGAGATGCAGTTTCTGACCACCGAATTCCCGTACAAAAAGCAGTATGCGAATTTCATCGGCGGCGAATGGGTAAAACCCGTGGGCGGCGAGTACTTCGACAACGTGTCGCCGATCACCGGTGAGGCGTTCACGTCGATCCCGCGTTCACGCGAAGCCGATATCGAACTCGCGCTCGACGCCGCGCATCGTGCCAAGGCAGCGTGGGGCAAGACGTCCGCCGCCGATCGCGCGAACATCCTGAACCGTATCGCCGACCGGATGGAAGCGAATTTGCAACGCATCGCCGTGGCTGAAACGATCGACAACGGCAAGCCGCTGCGCGAAACGATGGCCGCCGATATCCCGCTAGCCATCGATCATTTCCGTTATTTCGCCGGCGCCGTGCGTGCGCAGGAAGGTGGGATCTCCGAGATCGACCACGACACCGTCGCGTATCACTTTCACGAACCGCTCGGCGTGGTCGGCCAGATCATTCCGTGGAATTTCCCGATCCTGATGGCAGTATGGAAGCTCGCGCCTGCATTGGCCGCCGGCAATTGCGTCGTGCTCAAGCCGGCCGAGCAAACGCCCGCTTCGATTCTCGTATTGCTCGAACTGATCCATGATTTGCTGCCGCCGGGCGTGCTGAACGTGGTGAACGGCTTCGGGCTCGAAGCCGGCAAGCCGCTCGCATCGAGCAAGCGCATCGCGAAGATTGCCTTTACTGGCGAGACGACGACGGGCCGCCTGATCATGCAGTACGCGAGCCAGAACATCATTCCCGTCACACTCGAACTCGGTGGCAAGAGCCCGAATATTTTCTTCGCCGACGTGATGAACGAGGACGACAGCTATTTCGACAAGGCGCTCGAAGGCTTCACGATGTTCGCGCTGAATCAGGGCGAAGTGTGCACGTGTCCGTCGCGTGTGCTGATCGACGAAAAGATTTACGACCGCTTCATGGAACGCGCATTGAAGCGTGTGGCTGCCATCACACAAGGCCATCCGCTCGACACTAAGACGATGATCGGCGCACAAGCCTCGCAGGAACAACTGGAAAAGATTCTCTCGTACGTCGACCTCGGCAAGCAGGAAGGCGCCGAATGTCTGATCGGCGGTGAACGCAATGCGCTCGGCGGCGAACTGAGCAAGGGCTACTATGTGAAGCCGACCGTATTCCGCGGCCACAACAAGATGCGCATCTTCCAGGAAGAAATCTTCGGGCCGGTTGTTTCCGTGACGACCTTCAAGAACGAAGACGAGGCACTCGAAATCGCCAACGATACGCTCTACGGTCTGGGCGCCGGGGTATGGACACGCGACGGTACGCGCGCCTATCGCTTCGGCCGGCAAATCCAGGCGGGCCGTGTGTGGACCAACTGCTATCACGCGTATCCGGCGCACGCTGCGTTCGGTGGCTACAAGCAATCGGGCATCGGCCGTGAGAATCACAAGATGATGCTCGATCACTATCAGCAGACCAAGAACCTGCTCGTCAGCTATAGCGATAAGCCGCTCGGTTTCTTCTAAGCTCAAAAACCCTGTTCGTGCGGGCCGCATTGTGCGGCTCGCTCTTTTTCAGCAAGGGCGTGTGATGGCTGATGAGAAGGAAGTGGCCCGCGTGATCGCTACGCCTGCCGCGGTCGATTTGATCGACACGTTACGCGCCGAACACGGGGCTGTGCTGTTTCACCAATCCGGTGGATGCTGCGACGGCAGCGCGCCGATGATGTTTCCTCAGAATGAGTTCATGGTCGGCTCATCCGATGTGAAACTCGGCACGATTGCCGGTGTGCCGTTCTACATGAGTGAATCGCAGTTCGAATACTGGCAGCACACGCAGCTGATCATTGACGTGGTGCCGGGCAATGGCGGGATGTTTTCTTTGGAGCGGCCGAGCGGCTTGCGTTTTCTCACACGCTCGCGGCTGTTCGCGGACGATGAAAACGCGTGGTTGGAAACGCATCCGGTTGAACGAGTGGATGCTTAAATAGCGTTTCTACGTCGCGCCTGAGTTTGAATTGTCGCTGACTGCAGGCGTGCTCGTTAGCACCGCGTCGCTAATTTGAATCGCGGCCGACTGCAAGTTTTGCCCGCGCTTTCACTAGCAGCGTGCGTCTAGTTTGAATCGTCACCGACCGCGGGAGTTGTCGGCGTACTCGCCAGCATGGCGTCGCTATCGTCCTTCAGGCCAACGCCCGTGAGACCCAGGCGCTTTGCGTGCGTCAGCAGATAGTGCAACTTGTGTGCGGCTGACTCGTAGTCCAGACCTTCAGGACGCACGTTGGAAATGCAGTTGCGTTGCGCATCGCTGCATCCCACTTTTGGCGCGTAAGTCAGGTAGATGCCGAGACTATCGGGCGAACTCAAACCTGGTCGCTCGCCGATCAGCATCACAACCAGTTTGGCATTGAGCAATTCGCCGATCTCGTCACCGAGTGCGACGCGGGCCTGACGCGCGACGACTATCGGGCCGATCTTCCAGTCTGTGAGTTTTGCGCAAACTGCTTGCAGTAGTGGAATCGATTGCTTCGACGCAGCGAATGCAGAAAGACCGTCGGCGATGACGAAGACCACTTCGGGTGATTCGTCCTTGAGTTGTCCAAGCGCGGCGCGGCTCTCGTCGCTTAATCGCCTGCCGAGATCAGGACGTCGCAAATAATGCTCGCGATCAGGCGCGGCACTATGCACATCCAGTGTGCTGAAACTTTGTGCGCGCAGTTGTTCGTGCAGCACGTCCGTGTCGAGCGGATGATGCACCGCGTCGCGCGCCTGCGCATGCGACAGGTTGAACGCCAGCAATGGTGCCGTCGGCAAACTGTTGCCCGCGCGACCCAACGCGATGCGCGCATTGGTGAACTGCCGCAGCGCGTTCCATGGATTCTTTTCGAGGAAGTCGCTCATGCAATGCCCATCCAGTCACTTGCGCCTTCCAGCAGCGGTTGTTGTGTCGACGCACTTAGCAGTGCGCCGTGCGCGTCGGTGATCTGCATCGACTCCAGCCACTCTTCGAATTCCGGTGCACGGCGCAGGCCGAGCACGTCGCGCACATACAGTGCATCGTGAAACGAGGTGCTTTGATAGTTGAGCATCACGTCGTCAGCGCCCGGAATGCCCATGATGAAATTGATGCCCGCCACGCCGAGTAGCGTGAGCAGGTTGTCCATGTCATCCTGATCGGCTTCGGCGTGATTCGTATAGCAGATGTCGCAACCCATCGGCACGCCAAGCAGCTTGCCGCAGAAATGATCTTCAAGACCCGCACGGGTGATCTGCTTGCCGTCGTACAGGTATTCAGGACCGATGAAACCGACCACCGTGTTCACCAGAAACGGATTGAATTTACGTGCGACGGCGTAGGCGCGCACTTCGCATGTCTGCTGATCGACGCCGAAATGCGCATCGGCCGACAATGCGCTGCCCTGCCCGGTTTCGAAATACATCAGGTTATTGCCGACAGTGCCGCGTTTCAGCGACAACCCCGCTTCATACGCTTCCTGCAACAGCGCGAGCGAAATGCCGAAACCCGCGTTCGCCTTCTCCGTACCTGCAATCGACTGAAACACCAGATCGACCGGCGCGCCTTTTTCGATCGCGGCGATCGTGTTGGTAACGTGGGTCAGCACGCACGATTGCGTCGGCACCTGATAGCGCTGGCGGAAGTCATCGATCATCAGCAACAGCTTGGTGATCGCGGCGAGATTGTCACTGGCGGGGTTGATGCCAATCATCGCGTCGCCGCAGCCATACATCAGGCCGTCGAGCATCGACGCGGCGATGCCTTTGACATCGTCGGTCGGATGATTCGGCTGCAGACGCACCGACATGCGACCAGGCAAACCGACCGTATTACGAAACCGCGTAATCACCGGACGTTTACGCGCCGCCGCGATCAGATCCTGATTGCGCATCAGCTTGGAGACCGCCGCAACCATCTCCGGTGTGAGGCCAGTGGTGATACGCGTGAGCGCATCGGCGTCGGTCGTGCTGCTCAGCAGCCAGTTACGGAAATCGCCGACCGTGAGATGCGAGATCTCGGCGAACGCTTGCGGCGAATGATCGTCGATCACGAGACGTGTGACCTCGTCGCTTTCGTACGGAATCAACGCTTCG
>NZ_DASRSY010000455.1:0-2194 GCF_035656215.1 Paraburkholderia sp. | reverse complement strand
GCACCGTCGGATCGACCTTCGCGCGATGTTCGCGCACCGCCCAGCCGTAGTAGCGGCGAAACACCGAGAGCCGCCGGTTCGCCGAGGTGGATTTGTCTTTCTGACGCACCGCGCTATAGGCGTTGAGATCGGCCTCGCTGGCGGTGTCGAGCGACGTGTTGCGGGTTTGCGCGAGCCATTCGCAGAACAGTCGCAGATCGCGCCGGTACGCATCGAGCGTGTTGCGCGACAAACCGTGCTCGAGCCACAACGCGTCGCAGAACGCGTCGATCGAGGCCGAACTCGCCACAAACAAAGGTGACGCGGTCGGCGCGTCTTCAGTCACGGTGTCGCTCATGCGTAGGGAATGCCTTCATGCGCCAGAAGCCAGCGCTTGACGTTGCGAAAGAAGCCATCTCCGGCGTGATGCGCGAATCCGCCTATGCCGCTCGCACTGACCACCCGGTGACACGGAATCACGATCGGAAAGTAATTGGAACCGCACGCCTGGCCGACCGCGCGCGGAACACTTCCTAGCTGCCTTGCCAATTGTCCATAGGTCAGTACGACGCCCGGCGGGATGTCGCTGATTGCTTGCCACACGCGTCGCTGAAACGGGGTGCCGACCGCGGCCAGCGGCAATTCGAACTTCGCGGACGCACGCTCGAAATAACGCTCGATCTGCTCCACGGCCTGCTTTGCCAGAAGCGTGTCCGGTACGACGTTCTGCACCGACTCCGGAAGATAGACAATCTCGCGCACGGCCTCGCCTTCGAGGCGGATGCCGACCTTGCCGAACGGTGCATCGATCACTGCGTTGAACATGGTTGCTTGCTCCGTGATTGCCGCTACTTTACGCCGCTTCCAACGCCCATTCCACATGCTCGCGCACCACCGCGGAGGGGTCTTCGGTTCGTAACCTCAGCGCGTGAACAATCGCCTCGCGCGCATCCGCGCTCAAACTTTCCGAAGACGCACGCAGCGCATTACCCATCCCCACCGCCAGATTGCGCAGCCAGCTCTCATAGCCGATGCGGCGAATCGCACTTCCCTGCATGCGCGTATCGAACTCGTCGGCGGACCATGCAAACAATTCGACCAGCGTCGCGCGATCGAGCCCGTGCCGCACGTCGAAATCGGCGACCGGCGCGGCTTGCGCAAATTTGTTCCAGGGACAGACGAGCTGGCAATCGTCGCAGCCGTACACACGATTACCGATTAACGGCCGCATTTCCAGGGGAATATTGCCCTTCAACTCGATCGTCAGGTATGAGATGCAGAGACGTGCATCGACCTTATAGGGCGCCACGATCGCTCCCGTCGGGCATGCGCCGATGCAACGCGTACAACTGCCGCAATGCGAGCCCGGCGTTTCGGGCGCGTCGTCGGGCGACGTCTCGGCATCGGTCGGCAACGGCACATCGACGTAGATTTCGCCGAGGAAAAACAGCGAACCAGCATCGCGTTGCAGCAGCAGCGTGTGCTTGCCGCGCCAACCGATCCCGGCCTTCTGGGCAAGTTCTACTTCGAGCACCGGCGCCGAATCGGTAAATACGCGGTAGCCAAATGCACCGATCTCCGCCTCGATTCTCTCGGCCAGATGTTGCAGACGGTTACGCATCACCTTGTGATAATCGCGACCCCGCGCATAGATCGACACCACCGCCGCCGACGGGTCCGCAAGCCGTGCATGCTCGGCTGCGCGCCAGTCAAGCGGCGCGAGCGGCGAGTCCTGCAAAGCGCTTTCGTGCCCCTTTCCACTCAATGTCTGAGCGGGCAAATAGTCGATGCGCGCGGTAATCACACGTCGCGTTCCGGCCACAAGCTCGGCGGGCCGCGCGCGTTTCATGCCGTGTTTCGCCATATAATCCATCTCGCCGTGGCAACCCGCGTCCAGCCATGCTGCAAGCGGTGCTTCGGCAGCGGAGAGATCGGTGTCGCTGATACCGATTGCCCCGAAACCCAGTTCACGGCCCCACGTTTTGATGTTGAGCGCGAGCGCATTCAGCGCCGTTTCATCGAAATGACGCTCGGCACGCACATCGTCGTTAGACGCAGGCGCGCAGGAAACAGGGGACTCCGGACTTCGGTTCATCACGCCATTTTACGAGAATGCCTGTCAACCCTGATTTCGCGATCCAACCGCCCGCCGATATCCTGCTCGAACGCACCTTTGCGCTCGCGGACGAGGCCGCCACCCATGCATTCGGGGAGC
>NZ_DASRSY010000454.1:0-9915 GCF_035656215.1 Paraburkholderia sp. | reverse complement strand
AAGAGATTCTCCAGATTTCAGAAAGTGCTGTGACGCTTCGGTGTCTAGTTACTTTTTCAAAGCGACGATGTGAAACTTAATAACGACTTCGTCGGCGACAACCGACGTGTCTTTCCATTCGCCCGTACCCACGTCGAACTGCGAGCGTTTGATCGGCAAGGTGCCGTCGAAAGTTTGCGTGTTGCTCTGGCTCGCAATCGTGACCGGCACCACGACGGTCTGCGATTTGCCTTTGATAGTGAGCTTGCCGGTGATCTTGTACTGATTGCCGCCGGCCGGCGCGATCGCGCTCGAGACGAACGTCGCGGCCGGATAGGTCGCGCTATCGAACCACTCCTTGCCTTGGGCCTGCTTGTTGTAGTCGTCCGCGCCGAGGTCGTAGCTGCCCGTGTCGATCGACACGTTGGCGCTGCCGGCGGCCGGCTTGGCCGGATCGAAATTCAACTGCGCCGAGAACTTTTTGAATTTGCCGTCCACCGGCACGTTCATCTGCTTCGTCGTGGCCATGACGCTGCTTTTGCTCGTATCGACATCGGCGTGCGCGAGGCCTGCGCCGAAGAAAGAGAAAGCGGCGACGCCGGCCAGAATGGAGTGGTACAAGTTTGATTTCATCGTGGTACGCATCCTATCGAACCCACGCGCTGTGATTGCACACCGCTGGGAATTAGATTGCCAACAGGCTGTAGCCAATCGTCTGCTACCCGCCTGCTTCAGGCGTGCTTCACGCCTGTTACTTATGTGTTATCTGAGGAACGGAATCATCCGCGCGAGTAATCCGTCGCGCTCGACGAATTGATGCTTGAGCGCCGCGAGTACATGCATGGCAACGAGTGCCAGCAAAGTGTAGTTGAGCAGCACGTGGACCGTGCGCAGGCTGGCCTTGAGTGCCTGGTCCGGGCCGATGAGGGTGGGCAGCGGCACGATGCCGAGGTGCGGTATGCGGCGTTTCGCGTGTGAATGCGGATAGTAGGGACGCCAATGAAAACTGACTAGCCAGGGAGAAGAGAACAGATTGTTCCAGCCGTGACGCTAATGTGGATGGAATAAACTCGCGTGGCAGCCTGAATTGTGTGGGCACACAACTTGTGCCCAACCCGTGCGGCATCCCGGTCATGGGTTATGCTGCGCTCCACTCCCGCGCTCGCGCACAATCAGAATCCAGGGACCTGTCTGGTGAATTCCGTCTTCCTGTCTTGGGGTATAGCCATAGCCGCCACGGCCGGCGTCATTACCCGGCCATTCAAATGGCCCGAGGCCATATGGGCCGTCGCCGGTGCGCTATTACTGGTGTCACTGGGCCTGCTGCCCGTCGATCTGGCAATCGAGGCCGTCGGCAAAGGCACGGACGTCTATCTCTTCCTGTTCGGCATGATGCTGCTATCGGAAGTTGGGCGCCGCGAAGGTCTGTTCGACTGGGTCGCCGTACTCGCGGTCAACCACGCCAAAGGCTCGCCGAGAAAGCTCTTTCTGCTGGTCTATCTGGTCGGCGTGGTCATCACGGCCTTCCTTTCCAATGACGCCACCGCGGTCGTCCTTACGCCGGCCGTTTTTGCCGCCGCCAAAAAAGCGAAGACGCATCCGTTGCCTTTGCTCTTCGTCTGCGCGTTCATCGCGAATGCCGCGAGCTTCGTGCTGCCGATCTCGAATCCGGCCAACATCGTGCTGTACGGCAATCACACCCCAGCGCTCGGCGCCTGGCTGATGCGCTTCACGCTGCCTTCGGTGCTGTCGATCGTCGCGACCTATGTGCTATTGCGCTGGACCCAGCGCGAAGCGCTTGCCGGTACCTGCGAGGCCGATCTCGAACCGCTCGAGTTGTCGTCGAGTGGGCGCGTTGCGCTCGCGGGGATTGCGGTGACGGCCGTGGTGTTGCTGACGGTTTCCGCCTTCGATGTCCCGCTTGGCCTGCCCACCGCGATACTCGGCGCGCTGACCGCCGTGGTCGTGCTGATCCAGGAGCGCAAGTCGCCGCTGCCGATGATCAGGGAAATCTCGTGGAGCGTGCTGCCGCTCGTCGCGGCGCTGTTCGTGCTGGTCGAAATGCTTGATCACACGGGTGTCATCAAGGCACTCGTCGCACAGGTGCAAAGCGCGACCCAGCACAGCGAGATGACGACGGCCGGCTGGGCCGGCACCCTCATCGCGATCGGCAGCAATCTGATGAACAACTTGCCGGCGGGTCTGATTGCCAGCTCGACCGTGATGCAGGCGCATAGTCCCGAGCGTGTGATCGATGCGCTCCTGATCGGCGTCGATCTGGGTCCGAATCTGTCGATTACCGGCTCGCTTGCAACGATCCTCTGGCTCAACGCAATTCGCCGTGAAGGCGAAGACGTGAGCTTCCTGAAGTTCTTGAAAGTGGGCGTGGTGGTGATGCTGCCGGCCCTCGCGCTGGCGCTCGCCGCGCGGATTCTGATCGGCTGAGTGGAGAGCATGCGGCGGTGGCCTTGACGCCTTCGCGTGCTATCCATGCCCACTCGTCGATTACCGCTGATTTCCGGCGCGAGGGCGGTCAGTCACTTTCCCATGCTTCTTCATCATCGCAGCGTACCGGTCGAACGCATCGGTGGCTCGGCCAGCAGCATTTTCGCGGACTGTTCGAGCGATCGCAGGGCGGCGTCGAGCCGCGCGAGGCGCGCCCGTTGCGTCGGCATCAGCAAGGTTTTGGGGAGCATGCGCAGGCGGGTGCGCCAATACGACAGCGGGATGCGGTCATTGGTGGATATCAGCCCGAATACGCGTTCGAGGTGGGCGATCTCTTTATCTATATCCTGATAGCTCATCTAACGTTCCGGAAGAAGAGGTGGATGGGCAGTGAAACGGGCAAGCGGTACGGCGGCAATTGGACAGATACGTCCAACTCATTGACACGCTCGGGTGCTAGAACAGAATTTAGCAAGGACCGTACCGCGGGACGCGATGTCGAGTTGACATCAAGCTTTTAAACGCCTTGTATTTGTCTGATGTATCGATGCCGCCCAGTCAGGGCGGCCAGCGGAGGAGACATGCATTCCATCTGTTTTAATTCACGCAACGTGTAGCGGAACGCTGAAGAAGCGAGCCCATCCCGCGTTTCTGCCTGTAAGAATCGTGTCGTAGAACATGAGTTACCAATCGGTGACCATGCCGCGCCCGAAGTTGTCTGATGAACCGCTTCGGCATCTTTAGCGCGGCATCGCCATCAAGGGTTGCGTGTAGGTGACGGCGGGCGCCGGCACGATCGCATAGTTGGCCGGCGCGGGCACCACGACGGTCGCGTATGAGGCGAGGGGAATTGCAGGCGGCGGCACGGGCGTGCCGACCGCTACAGCAACAGGAATCGAAGCCGGCGGCGCGACCACATAGACTGGTTTGACTGGCGCGTAGTAGTAGACAGGGCGTGGCGGCGGCGCATAGACCACGGCAGCGGGCATATAGACGACCACCCGGGCGAACGCCGTCGACGAACAGGCCAGACCGATGGCGGTGAAGGTAGAGGCACAGACGAGACGAATACTCACTTGATACTCCTGAGACGTTGAGCGGCGCGTCTTCCAGTGAAGATGCAGGCCGGCTGGTTCGGATTGCTTGAGAGTTCTGCCGAATTGTTGAGGCGCGTATGGCGCTTGTGGTGCTGGTTGTGCTTATGGCACTTGTGGCGCCAGCAGACGAAAGATACGCAAACCGCCTTCGAAACGGCAGCGCGAACTTATTTCATTCCATGTCGCGCGAGAGAGGACCATGACGACATATGCGCGCAGGTGTCGGGAACACATGCTGGATTACGACGACAGCGCCGCGTGTGCCTGCCATACCAATGTCACTCAACACCATGACATATGGCGACACGATTCTGAAATTGCCTTCCGGCGGCGCTTGCACAAGAATGCGGCCTGTCATCGAACGGATCGCGGCAGTTTTGCAGGCGACGCACGATGAGTCCAATCGAAGGAGTCAGTCATGAAGAAGTTGATCGCCGTTGTGCTGCTGTCCTGCGCATCCACCGTTACGTTTGCCCAAACCGCCGCGCCGCAGGGCGGCAATCCTCAGCGCATGGAACGCATGGCGCAGCAGCTGCAAACGCGGTTTTCGAATGCCAACACCACGCACGACGGCAAGTTGACGAGGGACCAGGCCGCCGCGGGCATGCCGATGGTCGCGAAGCATTTCGATGAAATCGACACGCAGAAAACGGGCTACATCACGCTGCCGCAGATCGCGGCATTCATGCAGGAACGCGGCGCAGCGCACTGAGCCGCGCGGGTATCGGCGGGATCGTAGAATCTTTGAGGCTCCAACGCGCGAAGAACTCTGCCACGTCCTGTCGCCCTGTGCGCCGCCTGACGCCTAACCGAGGAGCTTTCGTATGGATCGCCCCGCCAAAATCATCGTGCTCGACGACGAAGCCGAACTGCGCAACATGCTGCAGCGCTTCCTGCGCGGCCACGGCTTCGACGTACGGATCGCGGAAGACGGCAAACGGCTCGACCGTTATCTGGAGCGCGAGCCATTCGATCTGCTCGTGCTCGACCTGATGATCGGCGAAGAGGACGGCCTCGCCATCTGCGCCCGTTTGCGCGCACAAGGGCAGACGCTGCCGATCCTGATGCTGACCGCGAAGGGCGATCCGCTCGACAAGGTGGTCGGCCTTGAAACCGGCGCCGACGACTATCTCGCCAAACCGTTCCTCCCGCGTGAACTGGTGGCGCGGATCAATGCGCTGCTGCGCCGCCAGAAGATGGCCTCGGGCGATGTCACCGTGACCTCGCAGAGCGTGCGCTTCGGCGATTTCAGTGTCGACGTCGGCAAGCAGCAGTTGTCGCGTGCTGGCGAACTGCTGGAGCTTCATTCGGCGCAGATGCTGTTGCTGGTCGCGCTGGCCTCGTCGCCGAACCGGCCTGTGAGTCGTGACAATCTGCTGGCGCGCGCCCGTGGCCGTGAGCACGATGCGCTCGATCGCAGCATCGACGTGCAGGTACTGCGGCTGCGGCAGATCATTGAGGACGACCCGTCGAAGCCGCGCTTCATCAAGACCGTGTGGGGCGTCGGTTACATGCTGATCGCGGATATCGACTCATGACGCGCTCGCTGTTGCAGAGGGCGCTGCCGAAAACGCTGCTGGCGCGCAATATCCTCTTGCTGATCGTGCTGGTGATGCTGAGCCAGATCTGCGTGCTCGGCGTCTTGCTGCACTATGTGCAGCGGCCCCGCGTCGAACGGGCCGCCACGGTGTTCGCCACCTACGTGACGACGCTCGACAATCTGCTTCAAGCCACACCACCTGGCGCGCGTGCCGATTTGACCGCACGCCTCGACGCTCGCGCGCAACTTCCAGCCGAAGCTGCTGTTAAACCGCCGCCTGGTCTGATGCACGCCTATCGCACGTATCAACGCGACGTGTTTCTCGAGAGCTTGCGCGCGCATCTGCCCGCCGACATGCCGGCGCGCTGGCAATCCGAAGGCGGTCAACGGTTGTGGATTCGCATGCGCGCGCCGGCCGATGCGCCGCACACGCCGTACTGGATCGCGCTGCCGATTCCCGAGGACGCGCAAGGCGCCGGACTCGACGCGGCGATCCTGCTGTCGCTCGGTTTGGGCGCGCTGGCGGCGCTGACTGGCTACGTGATCCAGCGCCACCTCAACCAGCCACTTCAGGAGTTGACGCGGGCGGCGCGCCGCGTGAGCGCCGGTGAAACGCCCGCGCCGTTGCCGACCGACGGTCCTGCCGAGATTGCCACGGTAAGCAGCGCATTCAATCAGATGACGCATGCGTTGCAGCAAGCCGAAGCAACGCGCGCGCTGATGCTGGCGGGCATCTCGCACGATATCCGCACGCCGCTGACCAAACTGCGTCTTTCGATGGCTATGGCGATGCCGGACGGCAGCGACAGCAGCTTCGTGGTCGCTGCCGAGTCTTACCTCGATCAGATCGAGACGATCTTGCAGCAGTTCATGGATTACGCGGGCAGCGGCGAGCGCGAGGCCGCCGAGCCCGGCGATCTGAATGCGCTGATCGAACGGCTAGCCGGCGATTTCGCGGGGCTGGGGCATGAGTTCGAGTTGTTGCTCGCTGCATTGCCCGCGATTGCGTACCGGCCGATCAGCATGATGCGGCTCCTGATGAACCTCATGCAGAACGCAATCGTATATGGCGGGACCGGACTCGCTGTACGGAGTTGGGCCACAAGCGAAGCCGTGTATGTCTCGGTCGGCGATCGTGGCAAAGGGCTTTCGGCGGCGGAGTTAGAACAACTGAAAGCGCCGTTTCAGCGTGGCCGCAATGCTCGCACGCATAGTGGCGGCACCGGGTTGGGGCTTGCGATTGTCGAGCGGATCGCGCGGCTGCACGGCGGCAGCCTGCAGTTTCATGCGCGCGAGGGCGGCGGGTTGGAGGTGTGGGTGGTGTTGCCGCTCACTTTCGATCCAGCCACGCGTCCAACCCCACCCGGAATGCCACGCCCGCGATAACCGGCACGGTCAACATGAGAATGATGCCAAAGTTGGGAATCTCGTCGCCGTATGTAATCGGACCGTAGAGCACAACCGTCGCAACGATCGCGAAGACCACGACGCCGACCGCAACCATCATAAGATTGCGCGCCACGATGGACAGATCCTTGCGCTTTGCCTTGTCCGGCTTGGTGCTGGCGGTGGGGACGTCGTCGTGTTGGGCGGGCATGATGGTTCTCGTGACTGGAAGAAGTGCCGCGCAAAACGCGGCTGCCAATGCAACTTCAAAACGCGTTACAAAACGCTACGACAAAATGCATTACAAAGCGTGCACTACAAAGCGCAGCGGTGAGCCGAACGCCAGCCGGTGCGCGATTGGCATCATACCCGGGGTCGTTCGTGCCGCGCAGATCAAGCTGCGCCAGCCAGCAATCCCGCGGCGACGATCACCAGCACGAGGGCGGCAATCGCGCTGAACCGGTAGTCGCGTTGATGCAGGAACATCCCTAGCATCAATATAAGCCGCATTATCGGCAGCAGGATGAAAAGCGCGATGCCGACGGTCACAATATGCATGCCTGTCGGCGTTGAAAGGAAGCCGGGGTGAATCCGCAGGCCGGGTAGTGCGTTTCCAACGCTGTTTTCAAAAGCGCTTTCGGCGTGGCTTAGAAGGCTAATTGCAAGGCCCGTCGCAATCGTGCCCGTTGCCACCCATGTGCCGTAGTGCAGGAGCTTCGCTAGCCAGTATTCGAGCCGTCCCACGGTCGACGCGATGCCGCTCATGCTGACGCTCCGAATAGTTGGACGCCGAATGCTTCGAGCAGCATCTGCACGGCGAGCAGCGCAAGCACCACAACAAAGAGCACACGCAACTTCTCGCCCGATACGCGCGTGAGAACGCGCGCGCCGAGCACGGCGCCGACAACCGAGCCCAATGCCACAGGGCCGGCGATCGCGGCCACGATCTCGCCGCGCAGGAAGTAAGCCCCCGCGCTGGCCGCCGCCGTCACGCCGATCATGAAATTGGACGTGGCGGACGAGACCTTGATCGGCAGGCGCAGCGCCGTGTCCATCGCCGGAATCTTGAGGACGCCGCTGCCGATGCCAAGCAACGCTGAAATCAATCCTGCTCCGTACATCAGGGACAAACCCAGCGGCACGCGTTGCACGCGATAGTCGACATCGCGTCCGAGCGCGCGATCCGGATAGCTCGAATCCAGTTGCAACGAAGCGCCCCACGAATGTGCGCCCGGCGCGTTAGCGTTATAGCTGGCGATCGGGTCGGCACGCCGTGCGAGCATTTGCTGGGCAGAGAGCAGCAGAATGACCGCGAAAATGAAAAACAGCACGGGCACGGGGATGAGCCCGCTCAGCAGCACGCCGGACAATGCGCCCAGCGTGGTGGCGGTTTCCAGAACCACGGCGAGACGAATATTGGTCAAGCGACCGCGCAGGAAGGGCGCTGCGCCGCCGCACGAACAGGCGATCACCGAAACGATGCTGGCGCCAATTGCGACGTGAATATCGAGGTGGCCGAACATGGTCAGGATGGGCACGATAAAAATGCCGCTGGCCATGCCGAGCATGCCGCCTGACGCGCTTGCCCCGACCGACACCGCGAAGAGCCACAGCGTGTAGTTCAGATCCATTACAGCCGCCGCGCCGCTCATTGGCCGTTCGGCTTGCGCCGGGCGAGACGGGTGACGAACTGGATCTGATCGCCGCGGTAGTACAGCTTTTCATAGTCGACCGGCCGGTTTTCGTCGCAATACGAGGTTCGCTCGATCAGGAAAATCGGGCTGCCCGCGTCGACCTCCAGGGCCTGCGCAACGGCTTCGTCCGCGGCGATCGCCTCGAGCCGGTATTCAGCTTCGATCAGCGGAATGCCGTACTTCTCTTCGAGCAGCGTAAAGATCGGCTCCGCCTCCAGATCGTTTTCGATGATTTTTTCGCCGATGTCTTTCGGCAGCCAGGTTTCGTCGAACGAAAGCGGTGTGCCGTCGGCGATGCGCACGCGCTGAATATGGACGACGGGCGTACCCGGTTCGAGCGCCAGTTTGCCGGCGACGGCATCGCTCGCATTTTCGATCTGTCTCGCCAGCAGCCGGGCGGTGGGATGGCGACCGTGCGCACGCATATCCTCGACAAAGCCGCTCAGTTCGGTGAGCGGCTGAGTGAGGCGCGGCTGGGTCACGAAGGTGCCTTTGCCACGGCGGATTTCGATCAAGCCGCGCGTAATCAGGTTCTGCACCGTTTTTTGCAGCGTGGTTCGGCTGATGTTGAAGCTTGCCAGCAGGCTCGCTTCATTGGGCAACTGCGTGCCTGGCGGATACGTGCCGTCTGCGATCCGCGCGGCGAGTATTGCTTCGACCTGCGCGTAGAGAGGGAGTTGGTTGTTGCGGGCGGTGTTCATTGTAGACATCATGACGTCATGATGTCTACGTGTCAAGGCGCGATTTCGGGCTTGATCTGAGGAAACGAGGGGATCGAGATTGGAGTGCGTTTGAGTTCGTCCGGATGGAGCGTTACCTGATCGTCAAACCACCGCTTCGATACAACGCACGAAGTATTCGGCGGGCGCGGTCAACACCATGCTGTCGCGATAGAGAAGAAACAGTTTGCGTGCCGACGGCTGCTATCGGGTGCGGCGCGTCGAGCGGTATCTGATTGCCTGAGACCTCCCGCACCCGGCAGTCGTCGCGTTTCCCCCTAGTCGAGACGGACTACGTGCCGTTAAACCTCGCATGTTAGCCTCGCTTTGCATCAAAACGGCGGTCCCAGTCTCGGGATGTGCCGGTTTTTTTGCCAACGGGTAGCACGGGAAATTGCATGCCAATCGACTCAATCTGAATTTGTTCGGCATGCAAAATAATCGGGAAGTGTGACGACTCGATCAGATTGGGAAAACACAAATAAAAGGGAAGGGAATGTCAAAACGCACCTGGATGCGCACACTTTTCGCTGCCATTTCTGCTGTCCTCGTAGGCGTTATCGTCGTCGCGTGCGGCTCGTCGTCCTCGTCGCTTAATGTGACCGGGCAGCAGCAGATCAAGCACGTCTTCGTCATTACGCTCGAAAACGAAAACTACGCGACCACCTTCGGCGCGAACAGCAAGGCGCCGTATCTGTCGCAGACGCTGGCTTCGCAAGGCGCGCTGGTGCAGCAGTACTACGGCACGGGGCACGTGAGCCTCGACAACTACATCTCGATGATTAGCGGTCAGGCGCCGACGCCCGAAACGGACAACGATTGTCCGATCTACCAAGACTTCAAGCTCACGGGTATGACGGCGGACGGTCAGGCGATCGGTTCGGGCTGCGTGTATCCGACCAGCATCAAGACGTTGCCAGACCAGCTGAAGGCCGCTGGCTACACCTGGAAGGGCTATGAAGGCGACATGGGCTACGACCCGACACGCGAAGCCGCCACATGCGGCCACCCGACGCTCAATACGACCGACCTGACCCAATCGGCCGAAGCGCCGA
>NZ_DASRSY010000453.1:0-15150 GCF_035656215.1 Paraburkholderia sp. | reverse complement strand
CGATCTAAACAACGATATTCTGAATGGCCGCGATTTCGGCGGGGCCGCGGTCGACACGCCGGCGCTCGATCCGGATGCGCCGCCGCCGGTCGCGCTGCGTCGGAACGGCAAGCCTTGGCCGCGCTGGCTTGCACCAGCAGAAGGGCGCGCTTCCGATGATGTGCGTGTACCGCCGGCGCCCAGTGCGCGCGTGCCGTCGATGCTGAGTTCGATCGCGCAGAGCATCGACATCATGCAGGTGCGGATTTCGCGGAGTCGCCTGGCCGGTGAGCCGGCGGATATTCTGATTCAGCCACGGCTGGGCGGGATGGGGATTTTTGATTTTCATCGGGCTGGCCCGGCGATGGCAGAGGGGCGCGCGGCGGTGGAATATATGTTGCCGGCTATTCGGGCTCGATTAGGGATGGAATAGGTTCTATCAAAAAAGCGACCCAAAACTTGCTAAATCGCGGCAGCGCCCACGGCGCACTTGCCACCTTACAAAACCATATCCCCCACAAAACCAAGCGCTGCAAGCACCCAGCCGCGCCAGGTGGCCCATTGCTGCATCGCAGCACGCGCCCCCGTCCCCTTTGAGAATTTAATTTTCGCTTGCGAGACTCCGCGCCATGCCGGATGAGTCGGGCAGGCATGACCCGACGCCATCCATGACATCCTCAATAAATCCTGGATGGAGACACGCGTGTTCCTTTACGGCTTTGGTCCGGTGTTGCTGGCCGGCACGATCCAGACGATCGAGCTGTCCGTCCTGTCGCTGGCAGCTTCGGTGCTGCTCGGCCTCGCGGGCGCGGCGGCGAAACTCTCGTTTAACCGGCCGCTGCGGATGATCGCAACCGGCTATACGACGCTGATCCGCTCAGTGCCCGACCTCGTGCTGATGCTGCTGCTGTTCTACAGCATCCAGATCGCGGTCAACAATCTCACCGACGCGCTCAATCTGCCGCAGTTCGATATCGATCCGTTCGTGGCCGGGGTGCTGACGCTCGGCTTCATCTACGGCGCGTACTTCACCGAAACCTTCCGCGGCGCGTTTCTCGCCGTGCCGCGCGGCCAGCTCGAAGCGGGCAGTGCGTACGGCATGAGCGGCGCACGCGTGTTCACGCGCATCCTGTTTCCGCAGATGATGCGTTTCGCGCTGCCGGGCATCGGCAACAACTGGCAAGTGCTGGTCAAGGCCACGGCGCTGGTGTCGATCATCGGTCTTGCCGATGTCGTCAAAGCCGCGCAGGACGCCGGCAAGAGCACCTTCAACATGTTCTTCTTCATCCTGATCGCCGCGTTGATCTATCTGGCGATCACCACCGCGTCGAATCTCGTGCTGATCTGGCTGGAAAAGCGCTATTCGATCGGCGTGCGCCACGCGGAGCTCTAATCGACCATGATCGACATTCTCAATCAATTCTGGCGCGCGTTCCTGTACTGGGACGGTCAGCGTATGTCCGGTCTGGCCGTCACGCTGTGGCTGCTGGTGGCGTCGATCGGGATCGGCTTTTTCGTGTCCATTCCACTTGCGGTGGCGCGCGTATCGAAGAAGCGCTGGCTGTCGACGCCGGTGCGTCTCTATACATACGTGTTTCGCGGCACGCCGTTGTACGTGCAACTGCTGCTGATCTACACCGGCATGTACAGCCTCGAATTCGTGCGCTCGCATCAACTGCTCGACGCGTTTTTCCGTAGCGGTTTTCACTGCGCGATTCTTGCCTTCGCTCTGAACACCTGCGCGTACACCACCGAGATTTTCGCCGGCGCGATCCGCTCGACCTCGCACGGTGAAGTGGAAGCGGCCCGTGCTTACGGCATGAGCTGGTTCACGATGTACCGCCGCATTGTGATACCGTCCGCGCTGCGCCGGGCGCTGCCGTTGTACAGTAACGAAGTAATCCTGATGCTGCACGCCACCACGGTCGCGTTTACCGCCACGGTGCCGGACATCCTGAAGGTGGCCCGCGACGCGAATTCCGCCACCTATCAGTCGTTCGATGCGTTCGGTCTCGCGGCGCTGATTTACCTCGTGGTGTCGTTCGCGCTGGTGGCCCTGTTCCGCCGTGCCGAGCGTCATTGGCTGGGTTACCTGGCGGTGCGTACGCACTGAGCAGGCGTGTTTCGATGCAGCGGCGCGGTTGGTTCGCGCCGTCACGTAGATTGATTTGATCCGTATTTTCAAAGGGAGAGCATCTTGCTCCACACGACTCAAACCGAAGCTTGCAAGCTCGCCGTTCAGGACATCCACAAGCGCTACGGCGACAACGAAGTGCTCAAGGGCGTATCGTTGAACGCGAACAAGGGCGACGTGATCAGCATCATCGGCGCGAGCGGGTCGGGTAAAAGCACCTTCCTGCGTTGCATCAATTTTCTGGAGCGGCCGAACGCGGGGCAGATCGTTGTCGACGGCGAAATGGTTAAAACCAAAGCTGACCGCGCCGGCAATCTGGAAGTGGCCGATCACAAGCAACTGCAACGCATCCGCACGAAACTCGCGATGGTGTTCCAGCACTTCAACTTGTGGGCGCACATGAACGTGATCGAGAACATCGTCGAAGCGCCGATTCACGTGCTCGGCATGTCGCGTCGCGAAGCCGAAGAGCGGGCGCGCGAATACCTCGAGAAAGTGGGGCTCGCGCCGCGCCTGGAAAAGCAGTATCCGTCGCATCTGTCGGGCGGTCAGCAACAGCGCGTGGCCATTGCGCGTGCGCTGGCGATGAACCCCGACGTGATGCTGTTCGACGAGCCCACCTCCGCGCTCGATCCCGAACTGGTCGGCGAAGTGCTGAAGGTGATGCAGAAGCTCGCCGAAGAAGGCCGCACGATGATCGTCGTCACGCACGAAATGGGTTTCGCGCGCAATGTGTCGAACCACGTGATGTTCCTGCACCAGGGCCGCACCGAAGAAGAGGGTTTGCCCGCTGAAGTGCTGACCACGCCGCGCAGCGAACGGCTCAAGCAGTTCCTGTCCGGCAGTCTGAAGTAACGCGCGGTTCGCGTTTTACTCATCAGTGATGGCTCGCACGTCCAACCCGGCTCGCACCACGCAGGTCGCAATCGTCGCCCTGCCGCCGGTGTCGATGACGGGCGTCGGGCCGATTGTCGACGCGCTCAATCTTGCCAACGAAATCGATGGCCGTGCGCTCTACCGCGTGCAGGTATGTTCGTGGGACGGCCGCGCGGTGCCCTTGTCGGGTGGCGCGCAATGGCCGGCCGATGCCGCCTTTGGCGATGCGATTTCGTGCGACTGGCTGATCATCGTCAGCGAACGGTTCCAGCAATTCGCAGATTACCGCCTGTTTCTCGCGAGTCTTTCGCGCGTCGGGCAGCGCACGCCGCTCGTCACCGGCATTCATCACGGTGTCTGGTGGCTGGCGATGGCGGGGCAATTGTCCGGCTATCGCGTGAGCGTCAACTGGGAAACCTACCAGCAGTTCTCCGAGCAGTTCGAGCGCTCGATCGTCACCCAGCAAATTTTCGAAATCGACCGCGATCGCGCAACCTGCGCGGGCGGTCAGGCAACTGTCGACTTCATGCTGGCCATGATCGGCCGCGACCATGGCCCGGAGTTGGCGGACCGGATTGCCGATACGCTCGGCGTCGGCGTGCTGCGCGCCGGTGAAGAGCGGCAGCGCATTCCATTCGTGACCGCGCCGGGCGAACGGCATCCGCGCCTGAACGATGCACTGATGCTGATGGAAGCGAATATCGAAGACCCGCTGACCACCGATGAAATCGCCGGTCTCGTCGGTGTCTCGCGGCGTCAGCTGGAGCGCCTGTTTCGTCAGTATCTCGGCTCGATGCCGTCCAAATACTATCTTGGCCTGCGGCTTTCGAAAGCGCGCACGCAGCTGCAGCGCACCAGCAAATCGGTGGTGCAGATCAGTCTTGCTTGCGGATTTTCGTCGGCGGCACACTTTTCGAATGCTTATCGCGAACGCTTTGGCGTCACACCACGCGAGGATCGTCGTAACTGGATCGACAAGCAGACCGGCGCGACCGGCGCCGCGGCCAGTGAGCCGCGACCGGCTGCGTTGATCGAACGGCCCGATCAGGCGGAATAGGCAAGTCGAGCACGCAAGTCGAACAAGCAGGCGGAATAAGCGAAATAAACGGCCGGAAAGCGCGCTGTTTGCGACCCTCCGGCAACCTACCCGCGACATATCCGCCTGGAAGCTCATAGAAAGCGTCGCGTATGCGCAAGACGTATCCCGTGCGGTTTCCTACACTACGTGTATTACCTCTCACCTGTAACGAGGATTTGCCATGAACGACCTGACTGTGACACGCCAGACCTTCGACGAAGTAATGGTGCCGGTGTTTTCGCCCGCTGCCTTCGTGCCGGGTCGCGGTCTCGGCTCACGCGTCTGGGATACGCAAGGCCGCGACTATATCGACTTCGCCGGCGGTATCGCCGTGACCGCGCTCGGTCATGCCCATCCTGAACTGCTGAAAGTCCTGCACGACCAGGGCGGCAAGCTGTGGCACATCGGTAACGGCTACACCAACGAGCCGGTGCTGCGCCTCGCCAGGCGCCTCGAAGACCTGACCTTCGCCGACCGCGCGTTCTTCGCCAATTCGGGCGCTGAAGCGAACGAAGCCGCGTTGAAGCTGGCGCGCCGCGTCGCGTTCGAGCGTCATGGCGCCGATAAAATCGAAATCATTTCGTTCACGCAGTCGTTCCATGGCCGCACGTTCTTCACCGTGAGCGTCGGCGGCCAGCCGAAGTACTCGGAAGGTTTCGGCCCGGTGCCAGCCGGCATCATCCACTTGCCGTACAACGATATCGAGGCGGCGAAGAAAGCGATCGGCGCGAAGACCTGTGCGGTGATCGTCGAGCCGATCCAGGGCGAGGGCGGTGTGATCCCGGCCGATCCGGCGTTCCTGAAGACGCTGCGCGAAGCCTGCGATGAGCACGGCGCACTGCTGATTTTTGACGAGGTACAAACGGGCGTGGGCCGCAGCGGCTATTTCTACGCGTACCAGGACACGGGCGTGACGCCGGACATCCTGACCACCGCGAAGGCGCTCGGCAACGGCTTCCCGATCGGCGCGATGCTGACCACCAACGAACTGGCCGCGCATTTCAAGGTCGGCGTGCATGGCACGACCTACGGCGGCAATCCGCTGGGCGCGGCGATCGCGGAGAAGGTGGTCGAGCTGGTCAGCGATCCGAAGCTGCTCGAAGGCGTGCGTACTCGCAGCGAAGCATTGAAGGGCCAACTCGCGAAGCTTAACGAACGCTTTGGCCTGTTCAAGGAAGTGCGTGGCAAGGGGCTGCTGATCGGTGCTGAATTGACCGATGCATTTAAGGGCCGCGCAAAGGATTTCGTCACCGCTGCGGGTCAGCACGGTGTGATCATGTTGATGGCGGGTCCGGACGTGCTGCGTTTTGTGCCGTCGCTGATCATGCCGCTCGACGATATGTACGAAGGCTTCGCGCGTCTGGCGAAGGCCATCGAAGAGATTGTCGGCGCGAAAGCCGAAACAGCGTCGCATTGATCGCCGGCACTGACTTGCTGCTTTGATCATGCGTCACATTCAACAGGAACGATGATGCTCTTCGTACGCCCCGGCCGCCTCGCCGATCTCGATGCGCTCGAACATATGGCGCGCACCGCGCAACCGGTGCTGCATTCGCTGCCGCACGACCGCCATGCGCTCGAAGCGCGCGTCGCACTGTCGGAAGACTCGTTTCGCGCGGAGGTCGATTTTCCGGGCGAGGAGTTCTATCTGTTCGTGCTCGAGGATGCAGAGAGCGGCAAGCTGATGGGCACGGCGAGCATCGTCGCCGCAGCCGGCTATTCGGACCCGTTCTACGCGTTCCGCAACGACGCGCTGATTCATGCGTCGCGTGAGTTGCACGTGAATCGCAAGATTCATGCGCTGACCATGTCGCATGAATTGACCGGCAAGAGCCGGCTAGCGGGCTACTACATCGATCCGTCGCTGCGCGGCGATGCGGCCGCGCATCTGATGTCGCGGGCACGGATGATGTACATCTCCGCCAATCGCAAGCGTTTTACGCCTGAAGTGTTCTCGCTGCTGCTCGGCGTGACCGATGATTCGGGCGTGTCGCCGTTCTGGGAAGCGGTGGGGCGCAAGTTCTTTGGTCGTAACTTCGCCGACATCGAAATCGAATCGGGCGGCCGCAGTCGCACCTTTATCGCTGAAGTGATGCCGACCTATCCGATTTATGTGCCGTTGTTGCCGGAAGCGGCGCAACGCGTGCTCGGCGAGCCGGATTCGAAGGCGCTGCTCGCATACGAGATTCACCTCGAAGAAGGCTTCGAGACGGATCGCTTTATCGACATTTTCGATGCAGGCCCGGTGTTGACAGCGCAAGTAGATCGCAGCGCCTGCGTGAAACGCAACGAAACGCGCGTCGTGCACGAAGCCGGCGCGGTTGCCGACGGCTCGACGTATCTGATCGCGCATAACGGTACGGACGGCGAGTTCCGTTGCGTACTCGGTGAATTGCCGGCCGGTAAGGCAAACGGCGCGTCGTTGTCGCATGCGGCGCGCGCCGCACTCGGCGTGCAGGAGGGCGACGCGGTACGCTGCGTGCCACTGCATGAGCCGCACCAGGAAGAATTGACGGGAGACGCACAATGATCGTCGTTCGCGTTGTGCAACGAGGTGATGTGGACGCGCTCATGCGGCTCGCGCAGGAGACCGGCCCGGGCCTCACCACCTTCAAGCCGGATCGCGATGCACTGGCGGCGCGTGTTGAACGTGCCCGCCGCACGATGGAAGGCCACGCCGAGCCGCACGAAGCCGGGTACTTCTTCGTGATGGAAGATACCGACACCGGCGACGTGGCCGGTGTATGTGGTATCGAAACCGCCGTTGGCCTACAGCAACCGTTCTACAACTACCGCGTGAGCACGGTCGTGCACGCGAGCCAGGACCTCGGCATCTGGACGCGCATGCGCGCGCTGAACATCTCGCATGACCTCACGGGTTACGCCGAAGTGTGTTCGCTGTTTCTGAGCCCGCGTTATCGCACGAGCGGCGTCGGTGGTTTGTTGTCGCGTTCGCGCTTCATGTTTCTCGCGCAGTTCCGCGAGCGCTTTCCGCAGCGTCTGTGCGCGGAATTGCGCGGCCATTTCGATGCGGAAGGCACGTCGCCGTTCTGGCGTGCGGTCGGATCGCATTTCTACCAGATCGATTTCAACGCGGCGGACTATCTGAGTTCGCATGGCCGCAAGGCGTTTCTCGCCGAGCTGATGCCGCGTTATCCGGTGTATGTCGAACTATTGCCGGAAGAAGCGCAGGAATGCGTCGGCCTCACGCATAGCGACACGATTCCGGCGCGCCGCATGCTCGAATCGGAGGGGCTGCGCTACGAGAATCACGTCGATATCTTCGATGCGGGCCCGGTGCTCGAATGCCATATCGCCGACTTGCGCACGGTGCGCGAAAGCGTGGTGGTGCCGGTCGAGATCGCCGATGTGCCGGCGGGCGCGCCTCAGGATGCGCCTCGTTCGCTGGTATCGAATACATCGCTGGGCGATTTCCGGGTGGGCGCGGCCGCGGGCGTGCCGCAAGACGGCGTGTTCCGCATGAGCGCCGCCGAGGCGGCCGCACTCGACGTCAAGGCAGGCGACCCGGTGCGGGTGCTGCCGCTGAAACACAAACAAGGATGATCATGAGTGAGCTTTTCATCGACGGCGAATGGGCCGCCGGCACAGGACCCACATTCGCGTCGCGTAACCCGGGTACGGGCGCGACTGTTTGGGAAGGCAACAGCGCATCGGCGGACGACGTCGATCGTGCGGTACGCAGCGCGCGCCGTGCATTCGCGGCGTGGTCGGCCTTGAGCCTCGACGAGCGTTGCGGCGTGGTGCGCCGCTTCGCTGCGCTCGTGACGGAACGCAAGGAAGCACTCGCCGAAGCGATCGGCCGGGAAACCGGCAAGCCGCTGTGGGAAGCGCGCACTGAAGCGGCTTCGATGGCGGCGAAGGTCGAGATTTCGATTCAGGCCTATAACGAGCGAACCGGTGAGAAGCGTTCACCGATGGCCGACGGCACGGCCGTGCTGCGGCATCGTCCGCATGGCGTGGTCGCGGTGTTCGGACCGTATAACTTCCCGGGGCATTTGCCGAACGGGCATATCGTGCCAGCGCTGATCGCGGGTAATGCCGTTGTGTTCAAGCCGTCAGAACTCGCGCCGGGCGTGGCCGCTGTTACGGTGCAAATCTGGCGCGATGCGGGCTTGCCCGCGGGCGTGCTGAACCTTGTGCAAGGCGAGAAAGAAACGGGCATTGCGCTGGCGAACCATCGGCAGATCGACGGTTTGTTCTTCACGGGTAGTTCGGATACCGGAACATTGCTGCACAAACAATTCGGCGGCCGTCCGGAGATCGTGCTGGCGTTGGAGATGGGCGGCAACAATCCGCTCGTGATCGGGCCCGTGGCGGATGTCGATGCAGCCGTGCATCACACGATTCAATCGGCGTTCCTGTCGGCAGGGCAGCGCTGCACGTGTGCGCGCCGTATTTTTGTACCGAACGACGCGTTTGGTGACCGCTTTGTACAACGCCTGACCGAAGTGACTTCGCGCATCAGTGTCGGCGAATACAACGCCGATCCGCAGCCGTTCATGGGCGCGGTGATTTCCGCGCGTGCGGCTTCGCGCCTCGTCGCGGCACAAGAGCGTCTGCTGGCCGATGGCGCAAAAGCACTGCTGAAGATGGAACAGCGCGATCCGACACTTGGCTTTGTCACGCCTGCGATTCTCGACGTGACCGCCGTGAAGGATCTGCCGGACGAAGAGCATTTCGGACCGCTGGCGCAGATCATTCGCTACGGCACCTTCGACGAAGCGCTCGAAAAAGCCAACGACACCGAGTTCGGCCTCTCCGCCGGCCTGCTCGCCGACGACGAAGCATTGTGGACGCATTTCCAGCGCACCATCCGCGCCGGCATCGTCAACTGGAACCGGCCGACCAATGGGGCGTCGTCGGGCGCGCCGTTCGGCGGCCCGGGGCGTTCGGGCAATCACCGGCCGAGCGCGTACTACGCTGCCGACTACTGCGCGTATCCGATGGCTTCCGTCGAAAGCGCGCAACTGCAAATGCCCGCGAGCGTCTCGCCGGGTCTTCAATTCTAAGGATCGACGATGCAAGCCACTGAAGCCAATTTCGACGGTCTCGTCGGGCCGACCCACAATTACGCGGGGCTCTCGTTCGGCAACGTTGCGTCGCAGAACAACGAGAAGTCGGTTGCCAATCCCAAAGCGGCTGCGAGACAGGGCCTGCGCAAGATGAAGCAGTTGGCCGACCTTGGTTTTCATCAAGGCGTGTTGCCGCCGCAGGAGCGTCCTTCGATGCGCCTCTTGCGCGAACTCGGCTTTTCGGGCGACGACGCAACAGTGATAGCGCGGGTTGCTAAAGACGCGCCTGAGTTGCTGGCCGCGGCGAGTTCGGCTTCGGCGATGTGGACCGCGAATGCGGCGACGGTGAGTCCGTCAGCCGACACGCACGACGGCCGTGTGCATTTCACACCGGCCAATCTGTGCAGCAAGCTGCATCGTGCGATCGAGCATGAATCGACGCGCCGCACCTTGCGTGCGATCTTCAGCGACACCGATCGTTTCGCGGTGCATGAGGCACTGACCGGCACCCCGGCACTCGGCGACGAAGGCGCCGCGAACCACACGCGCTTTTGCTCGGAATACGGCACACGTGGCGTCGAATTCTTCGTGTACGGTCGCAGCGAATATCGCCGCGGACCGGAGCCGAAGCGTTTTCCCGCACGTCAGACGTTCGAGGCGAGCCGCGCGGTCGCGCATCGTCACGGTCTGAAAGAAGCCGCCACGGTGTACGCACAGCAGAACCCGGATGTGATCGACGCGGGTGTGTTCCATAACGACGTGATCGCGGTCGGCAATCGCACTACGCTGTTCTGCCATCAACTCGCGTTTGTCGAACAGAAAGCGGTGTACGACGAACTGCGCACCAAGCTTTCCGGGCTGAAGGCCGAGTTCAACGTGATCGAAGTGCCGGACGCGCAAGTGAGCGTGTCCGACGCGGTCACGTCGTACCTGTTTAATAGCCAGTTGCTGACGCGCCCGGACGGCAAGCAGGTGCTGGTGGTGCCGCAGGAATGCCGCGAGAACGAGCGTGTGGGCGCCTATCTGGACGATCTGACCTCGCACACCGGTCCGATCGACGACGTGCTCGTGTTCGATCTGCGCGAAAGCATGAAAAACGGTGGCGGTCCGGCATGTCTGCGTCTGCGCGTGGCGTTGAACGACGCGGAGCGCGCGGCGGTGACGCCTGGCGTGTGGATCAACGACAACCTGTTCGGCCGCCTCGATACGTGGATCGAAAAACACTACCGCGATCGTCTAGCGCCGTCCGATCTGACCGATCCGCACCTGCTTGCCGAGTCGCGCACCGCGCTCGACGAGCTGACGCAGATTCTGGGCTTGGGCTCGCTGTATGACTTCCAGCGCTGAGCACGGCATGCCGGTTTCGATGCTCGATGATTTCCTCGCCTACACATTGGTGGAGACGCGACCTGGCGCGCAGGAAATGCAGGGTACGTGTGCCAACAACAGCGTGCGCTGGTCCTGGCTCGACGACGGCGTTCTGCAAATCGAGCCCATATCGCACGAGAAGAACGCTCGCAGTGTGCTCGCTTCCGCCGGCGTGCACGGCGACGAAACAGCGCCGATCGAACTGCTTTCACGCCTCGTACGCGATATCGCGCGAGGCAGCGCCGCGTTGACATGCCGCCTGCTGGTGATTCTCGGCAACGTCGATGCAATGCGCGACGCGTGCCGTTATCGCGACGATGATCTGAACCGCCTCTTCAGCGGACGTCATACGCAGGTGCCGCACAGCCACGAAGCGCCACGCGCGGCGGCGCTGGAGCGTGCGGCGACGCAGTTTTTTGCCGCTGCATCGCAAGAGCAGGGCGCGCGTTGGCATATCGATATGCACACGGCGATCCGCCCCTCGGCTTTCGAGCAATTCGCCTTGTTGCCGCATACCGGCACACCGTTTTCGCGCGCGATGTTCGAGTGGCTCGGCGAAGCGCGCATCAGCGCGGTTTTGCTGCACACCACCAAGGGCAATACCTATTCGCACTTCACCGCGCAAGCATGCGGCGCCGAGGCGTGTACGCTGGAACTCGGCAAGGTGCGCCCGTTTGGACAGAACGATCTGACGCGTTTTGCGGGTGCGGACGAAGCGCTGCGCCACCTTCTGGCCGGCACAAAGAACGGCAACGTGCCCGCGGCGATGCCGCGCGTATTCACGGTGATCGATCAACTCACCAAGCAAAGCGACGCATTCGAATTGCTGGTTGCCGCGGATGTGCCGAATTTCACGCCCTTCGTGAAGGACACGGTGTTGGCACGCGATGGCGAGTATCGCTACACCGTGCGTCATGAAGAAGAGCGCATCGTGTTTCCCAACGCGACCGTCAAGCCGGGTTTGCGCGCGGGTCTGCTGGTCGTGGAGACCACCCAGGAAACGCTCTCGAAGCTCGTTTAGCTGCGCGGCATTCCACCTCCTTCAGACCATCTCTTGCCCGAACGCGACACGAATTTGCACCTTTGCCGTGCATCGATTCGAGGTCGCGAGAAGATGACGGGTGCCGGCACCCGTCAGGCGTGCTTTGCGAAGCCTGTACAATCCCGCCCTCGCGGCTGTTGCGCTGCACCACACCGGCCGCACGAGTTTGAATCGCATTTTTGGCGCGGCAATCATGCTTGCCCGGATTCGGCTCCGTCTTATTCAATACCGTAGAGGAACACCCGTAATGAAGATGAATTGGCGAAACATGGCCGCGCTCGCGCTGTTCGCGGCGGCAACGGTAACGGCTGGCACCACGTCGGCGGTTGCCGCGTCAGCAACGGATATCAAGGAAGTGCGCTTCGGCGTCGAGGCGTCGTATGCGCCGTTCGAATCGAAGTCGCCGACGGGCGAGCTGCAAGGTTTCGATATCGACATCGGCAATGCCGTGTGTGCGAAGCTGAAGGCGAAATGCGTGTGGGTCGAGAACTCGTTCGACGGCCTGATTCCCGCATTGGAAGCGCGCAAGTTCAACGTGATCAACTCGGACATGACGATCACAGAACAGCGCCGCCAGGCTATCGATTTCACCGATCCGATCTACACGATCCCGAATCAGATGATCGCGAAGAAGGGCAGCGGTCTGCTGCCCACGCCGGCATCGCTGAAGGGTAAGCACGTTGGCGTGCTGCAAGGCACGATTCAGGAAGCGTACGCGAAGGCGCGCTGGGCGTCGGCTGGCGTCGAGGTCGTGCCGTATCAGACGCAGGACCAGATCTACGCCGACCTCGCATCGGGCCGTCTGGACGCCGCGTTTCAGGACGCGGAAGCCGCTTCGAAGGGTTTCCTGAAGAAGCCGCAAGGCGCAGGCTTTGAATTCGCCGGCCCGGCCGTCACCGACGAGAAGCTGCTCGGCGCGGGCGTGGGCTACGGCGTGCGCAAGAGCGACAAGGCCTTGAAGGACGCGTTGAACCAGGCGCTCAAGGAACTGAAGGCCGACGGCACGATCGACCGCTTCGCGGCGAAGTACTTCGACGTGAAGGTCGTGTTGAAGTAACGCGCTGGGTGTTTTGCCTGAATGATTTTGCTTGATACAGCCGGCCGCTCGATGCGGCCGGTTGTCTTTTGAGCCGGCGTTTGATGCATCGCCTGCCTGATACATGTCTAGTGCATGGTGCCGCGCGCTTCATGCGTTTCGTGCACGTGATGCACGCTGCACCGTGACAGTCGATCAGCGAACGTTGGCTTCTGGCTGATCGAGATAATCGAACACCACTTCACCGAGTCCGAGCGTCAGATCGGCAACCAGATGCCGCGCCTCCACGATTTCGAGCACCGGCAATTCCGCGACCGGCGCCAGAGCATGGTGTGCCAGTTCGAGCGAGGCCGGGCCCGTCCATGCGCCTTTGAGGGTGATGTCTTGCAGGTAGTAGCGCACCAGTTCGCAAATGCGCGGCGTGCCGTCCACGTGCGGAATCACCTTCAACAGGAAGTTCGGCGTTTCCAGGCGTTTCTGTTGTTGCGCGAGATCCAGTTGCCGATGCTTGTAGCCCATCGTGCCGGTGGCGATGCGCACGGGGCCGTAGTCGAGCGTGCCGACGAGTGTGTCGGTGTGCACTTCCAGTACCGGCGAGGCGAGCTTCTTCGGAAATCCCCACAATTCGCGGCCGCCGGCAATGGGCGGATGGTCATCCAGATACATGGCCAGGGTGTAGCCGCCTGCCACGCCGTTATACGACACCGGGATCACCTGACCGCTTTCCGTGTAGTCGCCGAAGCCGGTCGAATCTGGCATGCGAATGAATTCGTAATGCACCAGCGGCTCACCGATCTCGAGCGGCTCGGGCACGACGGCGCGCAGTTTGTCCGGGTCGGTGCGGTAAGTGATGATCAGGAATTCCCGGTCGATGAAACGATACGGGCCCATCGGAAACGCCGGGCTCGTGATCGGCATCGCGAAGGCATTTGACAGCACGCTTTTGACGTCCATGATTTTCCTTGATGGTTAAAGGCGGGGTAGCACGAGTGGTGGAACGCTTCTGCACTGCACAAGAGTATCGTCGATTCTTTCCTGGCCTTCAGCGAGACAGGTAACCAATTATTTCGAGATATTGCGGCGTTGACATGTCCGCGCGCAGCGGCCTGAGCTAAAATCGCCGGGCGCATCGCAGACGCCACGGGTCTCAGAGCCTTGGGCGCACGTTATCGGTGCAGCCAAAACCAAAATACAGCAGTGAGCGCCGGGGCGGCGCTTAGCGGGGGAATGGAATGACCACCATCGCAATCGAGAATCCGAGCCACGTGGGTGCTGTGGACGATGCGCAACTGAAAGCCAGCTTCGCGCGTCAGCCGATTCTGAATCGGGACGGCATGCTGTGCGGCTATGAGATCAAGGTGCGCGCGCCGGCTCTGCCTGCGGCCGCGGACCCTGACGCGGCCACGGTTGCGGGGCATGCCACGGATTCGAGTGCAGATGTCGATGCCTTGCCGGGCCGCGCGCCCGAACCGGCGCAACGGGTGGCGCGAGCCGTGATTCGCGGTCTGGTGCAGAGCAATGTGCGCGGTGCGCTCACTGGGCATCCCGCTTACGTCGATGTCAGTCGCGAGATGCTGTTCGACGACTCGATCCAGCGGTTGCCCACCGAGCGCTTCATGTTCGAATTGTCGCCGTCGATCGAGGTGGACGACGCACTGATCGCGCGTATCGTTCAATTGCACGGCCGGCGCTACCGCTTCGTACTCGACGAAGTGACCCAGCCCGACGAGACGTTCGCCAGGCTGTTGCCTTACGCGGATGTCGTCAAGATCGATTTTGCGCGGACGCCGAGCGCGCTGTTGCCCAAGCTGACGAGCGTGCTCAAGTCGGCGGGCAAGCTACTGATCGCGCTGGGTCTCGATGCGCAGGCCGATTTCGATGCGGCGCATGGTCTCGGCTTCGATCGTTTCCAGGGCTACTACTTCGCGCGAGCGCAGACTTCGACGACACGGCGCGTCAGCGCGCCGCGGCACGCATTGCTGAACCTGCTGCAGTTGTTGTCAGGCGAGCCGACCGTCGCGCAACTCGAAGCCGAACTCAAACTGAATCCGGTGCTCGTCATGCATCTGATGAAGCTTGCGAATTCAAGCGGCCTCGCCGTTGGCCACAAGGTCACGACGTTGCGGGAAGCGATCAACGCGACCGGCACGAATCGGATCGCTCGCTGGACGCAGTTGTTGCTCTACGCGGACGGCCGCAAGGTCGCGCTCGAGGACGATCCTCTGCTGCAACTCGCGGCGAGCCGGGCGCGCTTCATGGAACTGGCGATCGAGCGCTTGCCCGAAGCCGGGCGCGACGAATCGGATGCGGCGTTTCTGACCGGCGTGTTTTCGTTTGTCGATGCGGTGTTCGGCGGTTCGCTCGAGAGCACGCTGAATGTGTTGACGTTGTCGCGGCCGATTCAGGCGGGCATCCTGCATCGGCAGGGTGTGCTGGGGTTGCTGCTGACGGCGGTCGAAGCCTTGGAGTGTGGTGCGTGGGATGAACTTGATGCTTTGTGCGCGCGCTTGCAGCCGTTGACGGTGGAAGAGATCGCGCAGCTAGGATTGGCGGCGGGCGCGTGGGCCGGGGTTGCGGATCGGAGTGCGGAGGGGTTGGAGCGGA
>NZ_DASRSY010000452.1:0-7675 GCF_035656215.1 Paraburkholderia sp. | reverse complement strand
GCCAGTCTCACGGCGCAGTTCAACACCGACCTGGAACACGCGCGCGTCGGCGTTCACACGCTCCGCCTCGAGGGCGGCGAGCCGGGCGCGGCGCTGCTGCGTCTTCTCAAACGAAGCGGCCTCGATGTCTAAGACCCTTTCCCTCATCGTGAGCGCGTTGGCGGCGCTGGTGGCCGTGGTCGTGCAATACCTCGCGATCGTGAGCCTGATGCAACCGTTCGGCGCGATCGATCCATTGCTGCGCTTTCTCGCGCTGCAGGCGCTGGCAGGGCTCGCCGAAGCCGTTGCGTTCCGTCTATGGCTGCCACCGCGTTATCGCGCGCCGCGCGCGCTGTCGCTGCTGCTGTTGTGGGTCGCCTGCACGTTTGTGCCGCTGTTCGGCGGCCTCGTGGTGCTGGTCAGTTGCGTCTGGGCCGCGCTCTTTCCGGGCCGCACTGAGAGCGATCAGCTCGCCGATGTGCCGCGGCCGCAGTTTGTCACCTATCTGGTATCGCGTGTCTCGCACGGCGGCGGCGCGCGGCTGCAGGCGCGGCTCGCGAATACACAGGTGTCGGCAACCGACCGTCTGTCCGCCCTGGTTGCGATTCAGCGGATGCCGACCCGCACCACCGGCACCTTGCTGCGTGAATTGCTCGCCGATCCGCTCGAAGACATTCGCCTGATCGCTTACGGCACGCTGGATCACGCCGAAAACGAAATCATGCAGAAGATCTTCCAGACCAGTAAGGCACTCGAAGCGACCAGTGGCGATACCGAGCGCCATGCGCTCAATCGTCTGCTGGCCGAACTCTATTTCGAGCTCGTGTATCAGAACCTGGTGCAGGGCGAGGTCTACCGGCACACGCTGCAACAGGCCGATCGTTACGCGCAGGCGGCGCTCGAAACAGATCCGGGCGACGCGGCGCTGTGGCTGATTCGCGGCCGTCTCGCGTTGGCCAACGGCCTGCCCGATGCCGCACAAGGTCACATTTCGCGCGCACTGGAACTCGGTTTCCCGCGTGAACGGCTGGTTCCGTGGCTGGCGGAAGCCGACTTCCTGCGAGGCGATTATTCGCGCGTGTCGCAGCTTCTCGCGTCACTGGGCAATGCGGCTGCGTTGCCCACACTCAAACCGGTTGTGAACTACTGGTCATGATGAAAGAACTCCCGTTCCGCCGTGCCGCTGATGCCGATGTCTGCCTTCTGCTGGAAGGTACGTTCCCGTTCGTGCGCGGCGGCGTATCGAGCTGGGTCAATGAAATGATCAAGGCGTATCCGGCGACGCGTTTCGCGATTGTCTTCATCGGCAGCCGCGAGCAGGATTACAACGGCGTCGCCTACGTGTTGCCGGACAACGTCGTGCATATCGAAACGCACTACCTGTACGAGCAGGGCGCAGCCGATTTTCCGCAACCGCGTGCCATCCGCGGCGACGCCGCTGCATTTGCACGTTCGCAGCAGTTGCATGACGCGCTGCGCGATCCGCGCAACGGCCCGGACGCAGGCGCACTGATGGCAGACATGATTCCGATGCTCAGGAAAGACGGCGCGCTGCACGAAACGCAGTTTCTGTCGAGCCGTGCTGCGTGGGACACGATCGTCGATCAGTATCAGAAGTACTGTACCGATCCTTCGTTCACGGATTATTTCTGGACCGTGCGGATCATGCACAAGCCGTTGTGGCAACTGGCGCGCGTCGCCGAAACCTTGTTGCCCGCACGTGTCTATCACACGGTATCGACCGGCTATGGCGGGTTTCTCGGCGCGCTGATGCATTACCGCACCGGCCGGCCGCTGCTCATTTCCGAGCACGGCATCTATACGAAAGAACGCAAGATCGACTTGTTGCAAAGCCAGTGGATTCGCGATAACCGCGGCGTATTCGAGCGCGATATTTCGCGCGTCAGCTATTTCCGCGAACTGTGGGTGCGTTTCTTCGAAGCGATCGGCAAGCTCGCCTATGATGCCGCGGACGACATTGTCGCTCTGTACGAAACGAACCGTCAGCGGCAGATCGCGGACGGCGCGCGCGCGGAGCGCACACAGTGCATTCCGAACGGTATTGACGTCGACGGACTGGCGCCGCTGGTGGAGCGCCGCAAACCGCGCTCACATCGTGTGGTGGCGCTGATCGGACGCGTAGTGCCGATCAAGGACATCAAGACTTTCATCCGGTCGATCTTCATTGCATCGCGCACGTTGCAGGATCTCGAAGGCTGGATCATCGGACCGGAAGAAGAGGACCCTGCCTACGCGCTCGAATGCCGCGCACTCGTGGAGAGCCTCGGACTCAGCCAGCATGTGAAATTCCTCGGCTTCCAGCGCATCGACGAGATGCTGCCGCAAGTCGACGTGATCGCGCTGACGTCGATCAGCGAGGCGTTGCCGCTGGTGGTGCTGGAGGGCTTCGCGGCGGGCGTGCCGGCCATTACGACGGATGTGGGCTCGTGCCGTCAACTGATCGAAGGTGCCGATGAGGCAGATCGCGCGCTCGGCTCAGCCGGCATGGTGGTCCAGCTTGCGGATCCGGCGGCGTTTGCCCGGGCTGTGCTGTCGCTGCTGGCGGATGACGCACGGTGGCTGGCCGCGCAGCAGGCGGGTCTCGCGCGTGTACGCCGCTATTACACGAAGACGCAGATGATCGACAGTTATCGCACGCTGTATGACCGGCTGGCCGCGATGCCGGATCGCGAACGCAACGGGCAGGGTGCCGGCGCAGCCCGCTGCCCGATGGACTATGGCACTCAACCGGACGGGGCGAAATCTCAGGCGCGTGCAGCGCAGCCCGTTCAGCCGCAGGAGACACGCTGATGGCCGGTATCGGCTTCGAATTACGCAAGATCATGCGTCGCGAGACGCTGGTGGGCGTCGCGCGTGCTTACGCATATGCCGGCTTGATCAGCTCAGGACCGCTGATTCTGTCGATCTTCGGCATTCTGATCATCGGGTTGATCAGCCTCACGTCGGTGATACCGACGTTTGCGATCGTGCAGTTCCAGGTGTCTGTCACCTATCTGATCGCGCTCAGCCTGATCCTGACCGGACCGCTGCAACTCTCGTTCACGCGCTTCATTTCGGACAGGCTGTTCGAAAAGCGTGACGACCTTGTACTGTCGAACTACAACGGCGTGGTGCTGGTGTCGTCGGTGCTGGCAAGCGTGGTGGCGGTGATCGCGATGCTGGTGGGCTTTCGCGGCGAGCCCTTGATCTATCGCCTGTTGATGATCACGGGCTTCGTGGTGGTCAGCAACATCTGGATCGCCGTGATCTTCCTGTCGAGCGTCAAGCAGTACCGGCAGATCCTGCTGGTGTTCTTTGTCGGCTACGCGTGCGTGGTGTGGCTCGCACTCGCGTTGAACGGGTATGGCCTCGTGGGATTGCTGGGTGGCTTTGTCGCGGGGCATATTGTGCTGCTTGCCGGGTTGTCCGGGCTGATCTATCGAAACTACCGCAGCGAGCGTTTCATTTCGTTCGAAGTGTTCGAGCGGCGCTTCGCCTACCCGAGCCTCGCGCTCGTCGGGCTGCTGTTCAATATCGGCGTGTGGCTCGATAAGTTCATGTTCTGGTATGCGCCCGGCACGGGCAGCAAGGTCATCGGTCCGCTGCATGCATCGGTCATTTACGACATTCCGATCTTTATCGCCTACGTTTGCGTGATGCCGGGCATGGCGACCTTTCTCGTACGTATCGAGGCGGATTTCGTCGAGTATTACGACGCTTTCTATGACGCGGTGCGCAGCGGCGCGACGCTGCGCCACATCAATGAAATGCGCGACATGATGGTGGGGAGTGTGCGCTCCGGCCTGTTCGAAATCATCAAGGTGCAGACGGTCGTGCTGTTGCTGATCATTGCCTTTGGCGAGCGCGTGCTGGGTTCACTTGGCATTTCCCCGCTGTATCTGCCGCTGCTCGTCGTGGACGTGGTGTCGGCGAGTCTGCAGGTGTTGTTGCTGGGGCTGCTCAATGTGTTCTTCTATCTGGACGGGCGGCGCATGGTGCTGCGGCTCACTGGTGCGTTTGTGGTGCTGAATGGGCTGTTCACCGGCATTACGCTCAAGCTCGGCCCGGATTTCTACGGGTACGGTTTTGCGCTGGCACTCCTCGTCGTGGTGGTGGCATCCGTGAAGGTGCTCGACAGAAAATTCATGTCTTTGGAATACGAAACGTATATGTTGCGGAGTTGACCTTTCGACTTCGGATTCCACCATGCATCAGAACAACCTCGTCCCGCTTCAGCAGGCCGGCCGCCCGCGTCTTGCCGGCATGACCTCCTGGGCCGCACAGGCGGCGCGATGGATAGGCGCGGCGGGCCTCATCGCAGCTGCCGCCCTGACGACAGCGTGTGGCGGCGGAGGCGGTTCCAGCGGTTCGAGCGGCACCGCGACTAACACGTCGAATGTTTCGAACCCGACCGGCGGTACGAATACTGTGAGCCCGGCGCCCGTGATCGCGGCGGCGCGGGCGTTGCCCGCTTCTCCGGCGTGGGTCGCGTACTATGGGAGCGCCAGCGCGATCGACATCGCCCAGGTCGCGGCCACTTTCAAGCTGATCGTCATCGATGCGGATCCCGGCAACGGCACACCCGCCTTCTCCGCGGCGCAGATCGCGGCATTGAAGGCGAATGGCGCGAAAGTGCTGAGCTATCTGAATTTCGGTGCCTGCGAGAAAGCGCGGACCTACTGGAACACTGTGCCGCCCGGTTTCGTATCGTGTGGCGCGAATACGGCGGCGCAACTCGGCAAATATTCGGGATTCCAGGAGTACTGGATGAATCCCGCTAACGTCGACTATCAGAATCTGATCGTGAACTACATCGCGCCGCGTCTCGCGGCAACCGGTGTGGACGGATTCATGCTGGATAACTTCGAAATTGTCGGACATGGCGCCAATGCGTCCGCCGGTCCGTGTGATGCGGTTTGCGCGCAAGGCGGCCTCGATCTCGTCAAGCAACTGCGCGACCAGTTTCCGAATCTGGCATTCGTGCCGAATGCTGCGCCAGTGCAGGCGATCGGGGGGGCGACGGGCGGCGTCTCGTTCCCGTGGCTGATCGACGGCGTGTTGTCGGAGCAGGTCTATTTGCCGGCGGTGAGCGCGTCGGGGGTGCAGCAGTTGCAGGCATGGCAAAGCGCCGAGCAGAACCTGGGGCGTCGCAATTTCTTCGTCGGTACGCTCGACTATGCGTCGTCGTGCACGGCGTCGTCGGCGGCACAAAGCGCATGGACAAGCGCGCAACAGGCGGCCTTCAGTCCGTTGATCGCGACGGCGTCGCTGAGCAGCATCTGCTGGTGGCCGTTCTTGCCTTCGGGCAGTTAGAAATAGCAAGCTGACGCGGGCGGCGTCGCCTGAACAACGTATAAAAGGAACCGGTTTTGGCTGAGCAAGATCACGACGGGCAGTTTTCATTGCGCGCGGTGCTGCGCCTCTTCAGCAGGCTCGCGCGCGTGGTTGCGGTCGGCGCGCTGGCTTCGGTTGCGCACGCGCAGGGCGCGGCGGGCACGCCTGCTGGACCGTCTGTCGCGCTGTTCTACGGTGCGAATCCGCCTGTTGAGCAACTCTCCGCTTTCGATGTCGTGGTGGTCGAACCCGATGCGAAGTTCGACCCGCGCGCCCACGCCAAAACACATCCGGCATGGTTCGCGTATGTGAGCGTCGGCGAAGTGAACGCGCACCGGTCGTATTTCAGCGCGATGCCGGGCGCGTGGCTGTCGGGCGAGAACGCGGCGTGGGCATCCAAGGTCGTGGACCAGACCGCGCCGGGCTGGCCGGCATTTTTTGTCGACAAGGTGATCGCGCCATTGTGGAAAAGAGGCTACCGCGGCTTCTTCCTCGACACGCTCGACTCGTATCAACTCATCGCTAAGACCGACGCCGCGCGAGCCGCGCAGGAGATGGGGCTGGTCAACGTCATCCGCGCGATCAAAGCACGTTATCCGCAGGCGAAGTTGATCTTCAACCGCGGTTTCGAAGTGTTGCCGCAGGTTCACGATCTTGCCTATGTGGTCGCGTTCGAATCCTTGTATCGCGGTTGGGATGCCGGGAAGCAGCGTTATACGGAAGTACCGCAGGCCGATCGCGACTGGCTGCTGATGCAGGCGGCAATCATTCGCGAGAAATACCGGCTACCGGTGCTGGCCATCGACTATTGCCCACCCGCCGACGATGCGTGCGGGCCGGCCACCGCCGCCCGCATTAGCGAGGCGGGTCTCGTGCCTTATGTCACCGATGGCGACCTCGCCACGGTTGGCGTCGGCTCGGCCAGCCCGTCCGATTGAACGGACATTGCCATTCCACCGGCAACCGGGCGGCGTTGATCGAACGTTGCGGTTGGATGAATCAATAAAAAGGGGAAATGTATGCTCTCGAAGGGCACGATTCTGGTAACGGGCGGCGCCGGCTTTATCGGCTCGCATACCTGCGTGGAATTGTCGAACGGCGGCTACGACGTGGTCGTGGTCGACAATCTCGTCAACAGTAACCGCGAGTCGCTCAAACGCGTTGAGCAGATCACCGGCAAACGGGTGACGTTCTACGAAACGGATTCGCGCGACGAAGCGGCATTGCAACGCATTTTCGACGCTCACCCGATTACCGGAGCGATTCACTTCGCCGCGCTGAAGGCGGTGGGTGAGTCGGTCGCCAAGCCTATCGAGTATTACGACAACAACATCGGCAGCTTGTTGACGCTGCTTGTGGTCATGCGCGCGCGCAATGTGAAGCAGTTCGTGTTCAGTTCGTCGGCCACGGTCTACGGCGTGCCGAAGACTTCGCCCGTCGACGAATCGTTTCCGCTGTCCGCCACCAACCCATACGGTCAATCGAAGCTGATCGCCGAACAGGTACTGCGCGATCTGGAAGTATCGGATCCAGCCTGGCGTATTGCCACGCTGCGCTATTTCAACCCGGTCGGCGCGCACGAAAGCGGGCTGATCGGCGAGGACCCCGGCGGCATCCCCAACAACCTGATGCCGTATGTCGCACAAGTCGCGGTCGGCAAACTCGAAAAGTTGCGCGTATTCGGCGGCGATTACGACACGCCGGACGGTACCGGTGTGCGCGACTACATTCATGTGGTCGATCTGGCGCGCGGACACCTGGCCGCACTGGACGCGCTGGTCAAACGCGATGCGAGCTTTGTTGTCAATCTCGGTACCGGCCAGGGCTACAGCGTGCTGGACGTGGTGCGCTCGTTTGAAAAGGCATCTGGCAAGTGCGTGCCTTTTGAAATCGTGGCGCGGCGTCCGGGTGACGTGGCGTCGTGCTTTGCCGATCCGGCTGCGGCCGAAAGGATGCTCGGCTGGCGGGCGCAGTACGGCATCGAGCGTATGTGCGCGGACCACTGGCGCTGGCAGTCGGCGAATCCGGCTGGTTTCGCCTGAGTGGCGTCACCCTCGATGCAGTTCGTGTTACCCAATTCAATTTTGCGTAGGAAAACGAATTTATGTGCGGCATTGTCGGCGCAGTAGCGCAACGTAACATCGTACCGGTTTTGATCGAAGGGTTGCGGCGCCTCGAGTACCGCGGCTACGACTCGTGCGGTGTTGCCGTGCTAGGCGACGGCGGTCCGCAACGCGCGCGAAGCCTGGCGCGTGTCGCGGATCTCGACGCGCAGACGCGCGACACGCGTCTGGCGGGCGGTACGGGCGTCGCGCACACACGCTGGGCAACCCACGGTGCACCGGTGACGGATAACGCGCAT
>NZ_DASRSY010000451.1:0-13489 GCF_035656215.1 Paraburkholderia sp. | reverse complement strand
GCTGACGCTCGATCTGCTGTCCACGGTCGTCACGCTGGTCTCGTTCATCACGATCCTGTGGTCACTGGCCGGTGCGCTGACCGTTTCGCTCGGCGGCATGCCGGTGCAGATTCCGGGCTACATGGTGTGGGCCGCAGCGCTGTACGCCGTGGTCGGCTCGCTGATCATCCAGAAGGTCGGCCATCCGCTCGTGTCGATCAATTACCAGGCGCAGAAGGTCGAGGCGGATTTCCGTTTCGGTCTGATCCGGCTGCGTGAAAACGCCGAGCAGATCGCTTTCTACGACGGCATGGAAACCGAGAAAAAGAACACGCACTCGCTGTTCGGCCGCATCCGCGACAACTGGTGGCTGGTGATGAAATACACCAAGCGGCTCACCTTTGTGCTGAGCTTCTATGGTCAGATCGCGATCATCTTTCCGCTGGTGGTGGCGGCGCCGCGCTACTTCGCGGGCGCGTTCACGTTCGGGGTGCTAATGCAGATTTCGAGCGCGTTCGGCACCGTCAGCGATTCGTTTTCGTGGTTCATCAACAGTTACGCCACCCTCGTCGAGTGGCGCGCTACCGTGAACCGGTTGCGCGAATTCAAGCGCATTGTGCATGCCCCGCGTCTGAAGGAATCGGTGTCGCCCGCTACCGCGCATGGCGGCATCAATCTGCATTTTGTCGACGAAGACAAGCTCTCCACCGAAGGCCTCCAGCTTGCGCTGCCGAACGGCAACCCGCTGTCGCGCATCCGTGATATCGCGATCAAACCGGGCTCGCGCTGGCTGGTGCGTGGTCCGTCCGGCTCGGGCAAGAGCACGCTGATGCGCGCGCTCGCCGGCTTGTGGCCGTTCGGCGACGGCTCGATCGACGCCCCGGTCAACGCGCGCATGATGTTCATTCCGCAAGTCAGCTACATGCCGATCGGCACGCTGAAAGCCGCGCTCACCTATCCCTCTTCTGCAGACACCTACACCGACGACGAATGCCGCGAAGCGCTCATCACCTGCCACCTGTCGGAGTACGCCGACCGTCTGCAGGAATCGGGACACTGGACGCGCATTCTCTCGCCGGGCGAACAACAGCGTCTCGCCGGCGCCCGCGTGCTGCTGCACAAGCCGGACTATCTATTCCTCGACGAAGCGACCAGCGCGCTCGATTCGGAAAACGAAGCACGTCTCTATCACCTGTTCACCGAGCGGCTGCCGAAGGCCGCGATCGTCAGCGTCGCGCATCGCGAATCGCTGGCGGCGTTCCATGGCGACACGCTCGACGTCGAGCGCTCGGGCGAACCGATTGCCGCGTGAACAGCATGCACAACGTGAGCGACATGAGCAGCGCCGGTGACGCGAGCAGCACGACTGGCATGAGCGGCGCCGGGCTCGATCGCGTCGTCCTGATCACCGGTGCGGGCTCCGGCATCGGCGCGGCACTGGCCCGACGCATCGCCGCGCCGCGCACCGCGTTGATGCTGCACGCACGCGGCGCCGACGACGAATCGCGCCAGCGTCTTGCGCAAGTCGCCGCCGATTGCAGCGCGAACGGCGCGCGCTGCGCGACGGTGTTCGGCGATCTGGCCGAACGCGGCGCCGCCGAACACGTGGTTCATCAAACGCTCGCGAACTTCGGCGCGCTCGATCAACTGGTCGCGAACGCTGGCCACGCGCAACGGCAAACGCTCAATGCACTCGACGCGGATGCGTTCAGCGCCGCCTTCGCCGCCATGCCGGCCGCGTTCGCCGCGCTCGTCAAACGTGCGACGCCCGCCTTGGAAACCTCGAAGCGGGGTCGCGTGATCGCGCTCAGTTCGTTCGTCGCGCATCGCTATCGCGCAGATACACCGTTCGCCGCCACGGCGGCGGCGAAAGCGGCGCTCGAATCGCTGGCGAAAACCGCGGCCGCCGAACTTGCGCCGCATGGCGTGACGGTCAATTGCGTGGCACCCGGCTATACCCGTAAAGATCGCGGCCCAAGTGCCGATAATGCATCGGTGTGGACCCGCGCCGCCGAAGCGACGCCGCTCGGCCACGTCGCCGAACCTGCGGATATCGCGGCGCTGATCGCGTTCCTGCTCTCTGATGAAGCGCGTCACATCACCGGCCAGGTGATTCATATCGACGGCGGCCTCACGCTCGGCTAGGCAGCACGTGGCTCATCAGCGCAATCCTCCGCGCCGCGAGGCAAACGCGCACACATTCTCGCAACGTTCCGCGCGACGCCAGCCGACACGCCGCGCATTCCCATCCCCCGCACGGTCAGCCCGGCCGTCGCAACATCCGGAAACACCCGAGAAGAGTTCGAAAGCATTTGCGAAGCGGGCAAGCTGTTCCCCGCTTTGAAAAGCCCTTGTTGCAGCGACGATAGTCGTGCGGGCCGTGCCACGTCCGGCCCGCTTCGCCACTCACTGATACTGGACTCTCCGCACATGTCATTCGATCGCCGCTCCCATCTTTTGACCCAGCGCGCAGCGCTTGCTCTTGGCGCAGCCCTGCTGCTCACGAGCGCCGCATACGCCGCGCAAGCCACCCAGCCCAACGAGCCGGCGGACGTTTGCCCCGCGCTCAAACATATCGTCGACGCGCCCGACTTCAAACAGCTACACACGCAACCCGCCGCGCAACTGCCGGGTATGTCGGCCGCGGATGACTGCCGCGCGAACACGCATGCCTATGATTGCCACTGGCGCGCGCACTGGCAAGCTGACGGTGTCGTCAACGATCCGCTCGAAGAAATCGGTGCCGATATCGCCGCCTGCTTCCCGAACGTCGTACACGACGTCAACACGCCGACGCGTCAGCATTTCATCGTGACCACCGACGATCGGCGCGTGAACGTGACGGCAAGCGTGCAAGGGCAAAACGAATTGCGCCTGCGCGTCACGCGCTGAGCGTGGCTCGTTTTTGCAACTATCTCGCCGCGATCCGCTGCGACTCGCTGTTATTCGCCGCACGTCTTCACCGCCACCAGGCACCGCATCATGACCTCTATGCCAAGCTTGCGCGCTTACGCTTCCACGTGGGCCTCTTTGGCCGCGTGGGTCATGTTGCGGCGGCCTTGCGCGTGGCTCGCCGCCACGGCTACCCTCGCATTCGGTTTGAACGGCTGCGCGTGGACGCTGATCTCAGCGGCCGACGCAACCGGCTCGGTGATTCAGGCGGGCTACGCAATCGCGGCGAATTACTCATCGCCGACTTTCGTTAACGGCCGGCCGGCGGACGTGCATAACGTCTGCATCGAAGTGAATCAAATGGTGTCGGTCGGCGATTTCGTGCCGGCACTGCAACTTGCGCTCGACCGGCACGGCATTCGTTCGGACGTCTACAATCCGGGCACTTCGCCCGCCGGATGCGAGGCGCGCCTCGTCTACAATGCCGCGATCGACTACGGTCGCCGCTCGTTTAGCGACGAAACGATCCAGTATCTGTCGATCATCGATCTGACGCTGATCCAGCACGGGCGTATTCTCGTCACCGCGCGTTACCAGACCGGCGGTCTCAACGCCGACCGTTTCTCTGCCGCATCGACCAAGCTCAATGGTTTGATCGACAAGATGGTGGTCGATCAAACCGCTCTGGCCCGGCAACCGATGCAGACCATCCAGACATCATTGGCAAATTAAGCGCGCCAACCTGCTTGCTTTCTCTTACACGAGAAAGGATTCGAAAGTGTTATGCGCTTTGCGCCGCTCGCGCGGATCACTAAGATGACCTGGATGAACCAATCCATTCTGGTCGTCGATGACGACCCTGTCGTCCGCGAGCTCGTCAGCGAATATCTGGTAGGGCGTGGCTTCAAAGTGTCCACGCTCGAACACGGTATGGCGCTGCAACGCACATTGCAGAACGAGCGTCCCGCGCTGATCGTGCTCGACATCATGATGCCGGAGCTCGACGGCATCAGCGCGCTGCGCGCCTTGCGCGTCGCCGGCGACGATATTCCTGTGATCCTGCTGACTGCGCGTGCCGATCCGATCGACCGCGTGATCGGCCTCGAACTCGGCGCCGACGACTATCTCGGCAAGCCATTCGAACCGAGCGAACTGGTCGCGCGGATTCGCACGGTCCTGCGCCGCCGCGGCTCGATTGCACCGAGCGCGCCGGAGCAACGCACGCCCTATCGTTTCGGTCGTTTCGAGGTGAATTTTCCAGCGCGCGAACTGCGCCACGATAACGAGCGCATCCCGCTGCGTTCGAGCGAATTCGCGATGCTCAAGGTGTTCGTCACGCACGCGATGACCGTACTCACGCGCGCGCAGTTGCTGGAGAAGCTGCACGGCAATAGCGAGGCGCATCGCAATCGCAGCCTTGACGTATCGATCTGGCGTTTGCGGCGGCTGATCGAAGTGGATCCGTCCGAGCCTCGCTATGTGCAAACCGTCTGGGGACGCGGCTATGTGTTCGTGCCGGACGGTGAAATCGGCGCGGCGGAACGCAGCGCGCCGCCGCTTGCGTAGAACACGAGAGAATGTGCACAGCGTGTCACGCATTTCGCGTGCACCTCCGCGCACATCGCGTCGAATTTAAAAGGTGAGCACGCTCAGAAACATTCTCTGCAGCCAGCCCATCGTGGTGGAGTCGGACACCATCCCAACGCCCGCCTGCTCGATGCGCGCATTCGCGACCTTGCTCGACGCCACATAATTGCCTGCTTCGATATCCTTCGGATTGACGATGCCCGACAGGCGCAGGCGGTCGCGGTTGCCGCTCATCGCGATCATCTTCTCGCCCGACACCGCCAGATTGCCCGTCGACATGGTCCCGATCACGGTCACGGCCAGCGTGCCCGTCATGCCGCTCGTATCGGTGAGACTGCCCTGCCCTTTGTAGTCGGTACTGGCCGAGCCGATATTGAACAGTCTCGCGAGCCGCGCGGCGGCGTTGGTCGATTGATCGGCGGCGGTCGCGGTGATACTGCTCGAACGGCTCGCGGCGGCGGTCGCGCTATTGTTGCCGCTGTACGACTCCGACAAGCGGATCGTCAGCACGTCGCCGATATGCTGCGCACGCGGCGTTTCGTAAAGCAGCAAGGGCGAACCCGCCTGATAGATCGCACCCTGCGTATTGACGTTCAGCGGCGCCGACGTGAGCGGCGGCAACATCGGCGTTTCGACGATTGACGGCGGCTGGCTGCTCGAGCAAGCCGCAAGACAGGCCGCCGCGCCTAGCGCGACAGTGAGACGTAGCGCAGTCATACATGCTCCTTGGCCCGATCGGCCGGATTGAAAACGGACTTTGCGGTTACAGTGCCGACGCTTCGCTCAACGATGCAATCGAAGCCACGCACGAGTCCGCAAACAGAGCGATGGATGAGACGGCACATCAGCCCGCCTCGGCACCGCTCGCCTGCCATTGCCGAACGACCGATTTCACCCATGCATCCGAGCCCTTCAGCAGATAGGTGAGCGTGCCGTTGCGGGTCCCAGGCAGAAAACACAACGTGATCGAACTCACTGCGTTTTCCCACACGTAGACCGGCATCGCGCCCGACGACACGCTTTGCGTCGCCAGACGCGGCGCGCCATAACGGTCCGCGAGCGCGTCGCGCAAGTCTTCGGCAGTGATCTCGTCGATCACAAAAGAAATCTCGTACAGACGCAGCGCGCTTTGCCCGTCGACACGTGCAAAGCGCAGCACATGCTCCTGTGCCGGCACACCATCGACGACCGCTTGCGACACCGCCCAGCCGTCGTCCGCACGATGCGCCCAGCGGCACGCGACCGTCAGACTCTCCTGCGACTTCAGGCGCATACCGAGCGCACCCGCCTGCACATCCGTCTCGCAGACGGGCACACTGCCGAGCGGTGTAGCTCGCACGCTCGAGCCGGCGCGGAACTCGTCGAGCGTGATGCCGAGCGCTATGCCGCGAAACGCGAACGGCTTGTCCGGCGAACGCCGACGTGCCTCAGCGGCAGCGCCCTTCGACGCGGCGCTGGCCGCACTCGCTTCGCGCGCGACTGGCTGCGCCAGGGCGGTCATCGAGAACACGCCGCCTAGCAGCGCCAGCACGCAGGCAATCCGTTTGGGTGTCATGATTCAGTCGATTTCAGTCGATGGCGGATGAACACATGTCGAACGGTGTGGCCGCGGCATGGCCGACGACCGGGATGATTTTCAGCGTGGCCGACGTCAGCCGGCACGGCAGCGCGGCGACGGCGCAGCCGCCGAGGGGCAGCAGCGCCGCGCCGAGCGTCAACCACGCAGCGACTCGGATGAAACGCTCAGGAATGCTCGAGGTCGACACACGGGCCTCGGTGCGTCAGGCAGTCGTGTTGACGTTATGCCCGACAAGCCCGGACGGCAGCGAAGGCAGCGCCTCGCTAACGGACTCGCGTGCCTGCGGCGTAACCGGCGCGTTGTTTGAAGTTGCGGGCTTTTCCGCTGCCGGCGTCGGCGCGAGCGAAGAAAAGCGGGTTGAAGTGAGATTGCTGTGAACGGTCATGGATGAGCCTCGCGTGGCGCTAGGTTTCGATTTCACGCCGCCTGCCGTGGGCCCAAGGCGTTAGGCTGTTTTCGGTTTTCGGCTTGCGACGCAACGTGCTGCACGACGAATCATCTCGCCGCGCACGCGATGGCGATGCACGAAGGAACGCGCGCTTTCCGGCGGTTCTTACGACCCGTTGCAACCCATTGCCGACAGTAGCAATTTCGCGCAGATTCTTTCATCGGCGGAATTTAGGCGATGCAAAATGACTGCCGCGCCGTGCTGCACGTCGGCAACACGTTGCCAAATATGGCGGCCGTGAAATAGGGTGTGAGCCTTTGGTAGCGGGCCCGACGCTCGAATTGGCCGGGCCAGCGCGGCATTGCGTAAGTATTGGTAAGAAAACACCCGGTCGCGCGTCGCGCGAGGCAGTCTAGAATTTCGCCATGAATCCACAGGTCCTTATCGTCGACGACGATCCGGTCGTACGCGATCTGCTTTGCAAGTTTCTGCAGACGAACGGCTTCGATGCGTCGGTGCTGCATGACGGCACCCATTTGCAACGCCGGCTCGAACGTGAACGGCCGTCGGTCGTCGTGCTCGACATCATGATGCCGAACACCGACGGCTTGCGCGCGCTCACCGCGTTGCGCGCCGCCGGCGACGACATTCCGGTGATTTTCGTGACGGCGCGCGGTACGGTGGCCGACCGCATTGTCGGGCTTTCGCTCGGCGCGGACGACTACCTGACCAAGCCGTTCGATCCGCGCGAACTGCTCGCGCGCATCCATACGGTGCTGCGTCGCCGCGGGCCATCCACGACGAGCGCGCCGGAATCCCGCAAGCCGTACCGCTTCGGACCGTTCGAGCTCGACTTCGCCACGCGCTCGTTGTCGCGCGACGATTCGAAGCTGCCGTTACGCGACAGTGAGTTCGCGCTGCTAAAGATTTTCGTCAACAATCCGTACAAGGTGCTGTCGCGCGTGCTGATTCACGACCTCGTGCATCGCGACAATCTCGCCTTTCGCGACCGTAGCCTCGACGTACCGATCTGGCGCCTGCGCCGCGTGATTGAAGACGATCCGTCCAATCCCTGCTACGTGCAGACGGTGCGCGGCAAAGGCTACGTGTTCGTGCCCGACGCCGACGGCACGCCGTTCGCCGAAGAGGTTGCCTCAAGCGCATGAGAAATCCGCTGAACACGCTGTTCGGCAGAATGGCGTTGCTGTCTACGGCGGTGTTGTTCGCGATTCAGGCTGGGTGGTTCGTGCTGGTGGTGATGCAGCCGCCGCGCCACGAAATCGACGGCTTCGCGCGCGGCATTCTGCTGGTGCTGCAGGCAATCAACGGCGAACCGATGAAGGGCGCCGCGCTCGCGCCCGCCATGCGGGTGCACCTCGTGCCCACCTGGAACATGCCGTCGAGCATTCATCTGCACACGCCGACCATGCATCCGTTGGTCGAGTTGAGCCGGCAGTTGCGTGAGAACCTGCCGCCCGGCACGCAAATCGCCGTCGACGACCTGCGCCCGCCGCAGTTATGGGTGCTATTCCCCGGCAAGTCGAACTGGGTCGTTGTGCCGGTAGACGTTCCGCCGCGCCCGCGCTTCCTGGTCGAATCCATCTCGATGCTGCTGGCTGCGCTGATCCTGTCGCTGTTCGCGGTCTGGCAGATGCAGCGGCCTCTGTCGCGCGTGGCCGACGCCGCCCGCGCGTTCGGTTCAGGCGGCCGGCCGGAGTCCGTGACCGTGCAGGGCCCGCGTGAACTGCGCGATCTGATCGGCTCCTTCAACGACATGATGCGACGCATTAATGAGGCCGGCGACGACCAGGCGGTAATGCTGGCCGGCGTCGCACACGATCTGAAAGCGCCGCTCACGCGCCTCAAGTTGCGCGCAAGCGTGCTGGTCGCGGAAAACGAACGAGCCGGACTGATCCGCGACGTCGATTCGCTGACCAACATCGTCCAGCAGTTTCTGGAGTTTGCCGGCCAGTCCGCCGACGCGGGGCCGCCGGTCGAAGTCGACGAATTCCTGCAGGAACAGTTTTCCGCCAGCGACAGCACGGAGACGCCGCTGTTCACGCTCGATCTGCGCGCCGGTTCGTCGTTCACGCTGCCGCGCACCTTGCTCGACCGGCTGGTCACGAACCTCGTCGACAACGCGCTCGAGCACGGCTCGCCGCCGGTGGATATCGCCACGGCGCGCAATGACCGGCATTGGGTGATCAGCGTGCGCGACCACGGCCCGGGCATTCCCGACGACCGTATCGCCGCTGCGATGAAACCATTCGTACGACTTGACGCCGCACGTGGCGGCGAGGGTCACTGCGGGCTGGGTCTCGCGATTGTCGCGCGGCTCGCGCACGATCGCGGCGGACGCTGCGATGTGCGCAATCACGCGCAAGGCGGGCTGGAAGTACGGATCGAATTGCCGGCTTGACTGGCCTGCACGTAAGGATGATCGAGAAGGGGACGCAGCATTGAGCGCAGGCACTTACGCGCCCTTACTGAAGGGGGGTTCGCGATGGCTATGGCCTTATAGTCGCCCCCGGCAACCTCGATGCCGCCCTTCTCCGTCCGCCCAGTTATTTGGGGCGGACTTTTTTTCGTCTGTACCCGCCGACGCGTTCCGCGCAACACCGGGCGCGGCGAGCCGCAGACGAAAGCCAGTCAGGCGACGAGGCGGTCGCGCAAAGCGTCGATCGTCGCTTGAGACATGCCGAGGCCTTGCGTCAGATAGCTCGCCATCGTGCCGTAGCTCGCCTGCACCTGATCGAACCCCGCTTGCAGATAATTTTCCTGGACGTTGAACAACGGCGACTCGATCGTTGCGACCGCGTCGCCGTCCTGCGCGCGCAGCGTCTCGGTCTGCGCCGCAATCGATTGGGCCAGATAGACGTTGCTGAGCAGATAGTCCTGCATGATGACGTCGAGCGGCACGTTGGCAATGCTGAGCAGGAGTGCCGCGACCCAACCAGTGCGATCCTTACCCGCGTTGGAATGAAACAGCTGAGTGCCGGCGCCATTGGCGAGCCGCGTGAGGAGCTCGCCATAGCCGATGCGCTGGGCGGCGCCGGTGACATAGGCACGCGCCTGGGCTTCCATGAACGCCACGGCGGCGCCTGCCGTATCGAACGTTGGCGCGACGAAGTCGCTGGTACCCAGGACGTCGAGTGCTTGCGACGTGGAGCCGGCGGGCAGGATATCCGCGGTACGCGCGATTTCGCCCGGCGTGCGCAGATCGTAGACCGACGCAATGACGAGTTTCTCAAGGACGGTTGTGTCGGCGGCGCTGAGGGTCAGCGCGTTCGCGCGATAGAAGGCGCCACGGCGCATCTGCTTACCGTCGACAGTGGGATAGCCGGCGGCCGCGCCCGCCACATCGCGAAAGTTGTTCACAGACGTCAGGCGTGGCGTTTCCGGCACATTAGTGTCCAGATTTCCGCCCCCGCAAGCCGAGAGCAACGAACTACACACGCCCGAGAGCAAGAGCACGCTTGCCGAGGATTTCAGGAACGCACGGCGCGATTGGTGTGCCCGCAAAGGCGTACTCGCGGAAAGGCGGGATGGCGAGCAGGTTTTTGCGGTTACGAGAATTAAGGGTGGCGAGCGCGGGCGTGAGGAGGATTTTCGCAGCTTGAGTGCTGCGGGCGCAGTTTAACCGTGGTCAATAATTTTTGGGTTACATCGTAGTAGTTGGTAAGAAACCGGAACGAAAGTCCTTACTTGTCGCCATTTTTGACCACAACTGGCCGCACAACACCTCGTCCCCTTAGAATACAAAAACCTACTATCAAGCCGCCGGAAGGCACCGGCAGGCAAAAACCTCCCGGAGACCACAAAAAAACATGCCCTCTCTCCAATGGTTCACCGAACTGACCCAGCGCGAACGCCGCACCCTCTACGCTGGCTTCGGCGGCTACGCAGTCGACGCCTTCGACTTCATGATCTACTCATTCCTCATTCCGACGCTGATCGCGACGTGGGGCATGACCAAAAGCGAAGCCGGCATGATCGCGACCAGTTCGCTGATTTCGTCGGCGATCGGCGGCTGGCTCGCCGGTATCCTCGCCGACCGTTACGGACGGGTGCGCGTCCTCCAGTGGACCATTGCCACCTTCGCGATCTTCACCTGCCTGTCGGGCTTCACCCACTCGTTCTGGCAACTGCTCACCACTCGCACGCTGCAAGGCATCGGCTTCGGCGGTGAATGGTCGGTCGTGACGATCATGATGGCCGAAACCATCCGTTCACCTCAGCATCGCGCGAAAGCGGTCGGCACCGTGCAAAGCAGTTGGTCCTTCGGCTGGGCAGCCGCGGCCATCATCTATTGGGCGTTTTTCGCATTGTTGCCGGAACAGGTCGCATGGCGCGCCTGCTTCTGGATCGGCCTGCTGCCCGCGCTGTGGATCATCTACATCCGTCGCAATGTCAGCGACCCGGAAATCTTTCTCGAAACGCGCCGCGCCCGCGAAAGCGGCTTCGATACTTCGCACTTCCTGCAGATATTCTCCTTCCCGTACCTCAAAACGACACTGTTAGGCAGCGTGCTCTGCACCGGCATGCTCGGCGGGTATTACGCGATCACCACCTGGCTGCCGACCTATCTGAAAACCGTGCGCCATCTGTCGGTCTTCAACACCAGCGGCTATCTGATCGTGCTGATCGTCGGCTCGTTCACCGGCTACATCGTCGGGGCGATTCTGTGCGACAAGATTGGCCGGCGCGCGTCGTTCGTGCTGTTCGCGATTGGCTCGTTCGTGCTCGGCATGGTCTACACGATGCTGCCGATCACCAACGGCATGATGCTCGCGCTCGGCTTCCCGCTCGGCATCGTCGTGCAAGGGATATTCGCGGGCGTCGGTGCCTATTTGTCGGAGTTGTATCCGAATTCGATCCGCGGATCGGGGCAAGGCTTCTGCTACAACCTTGGCCGCGGCCTCGGGTCGTTCTTTCCGATCCTGGTCGGTACACTGTCGCAAACCATGACGCTTGTTAAGGCGATGGGCATTGTCGCCGGCGCGGGCTACCTGCTGGTGATCGTCGCCGCAATATGTCTGCCGGAAACCAAGGGCAAAGTGCTTGGCGCGACCAGCCCTGCCGCCTGAAATCGCTGTACACACACATGAAAACGATTGTTCTGGGCGGCGGCGTGATCGGCGTCGCCACCGCTTTTTATCTGCGTCAGCAAGGCTGCCACGTTACCGTGATCGAACGCGAGCCGGATGTCGCGCTCTCCACCAGCTTCGGCAACGCCGGTGTGATTGCGCCGGGCTATGTGACGCCGTGGGCCGCGCCCGGCATGCCGGCGAAAATCCTCAAATACCTGTTCAAGCCAGCCTCACCGCTGATCTTCCGCCCCACCTTCGATCCGGCCCAATGGCGCTGGATCGCGCGCTGGCTGCGTGAATGCGACCTCGAACGCTTTCGCGTCAACAAGCAGCGCATGCAACGCATCGCTTATTACAGCCGTGACTGTCTGCACGAATTCCGTGGCCGTCATCCGTTCGACTATGGTCGCAGCCAGGGCTATCTGCAATTGTTTCGCAGCGAGTACGACGTCGAACTTGCGCAACCGGCGTTGGCTATCCTGCGCGACGCGGGCATCGTGTATCGGGAGGTCAGTGCGGCACAGTGCGTCGAAATCGAACCGGGTTTGCGCTGGGCGCGTCAGACGCCGCTCTCGGGTCTCTATCTCCCCGACGACGAAGCCGGCGATTGCGCCCGCTTCACCCGCGAACTTCGTGCGATCTGCGAGCGCAACGGTGTGCAGTTTCGCTTCGACACACGCGTCGCGGCGCTCGATGTGCAAGGCGGTGCGGTGCGCGGCGTGCGTGTCGAGAGCGAACGCGGCAGTGAGACGTTGCAAGCGGATGCGGTGGTCGTGGCGCTGGGCGTCGACAGTGCGGCGCTGCTCGCGCCGCTCGGTGTGAAAGTGCCGCTCTACCCGGTCAAAGGCTATTCGGCGACATTGCCCATCACCGACGAAGAAAAAGCCCCGCATGCGGCTCTGATGGACGAGTCGCTGAAAACGGCAATCACGCGCTTCGGCACCAACCTGCGCGTGGCCGGCACGGCGGAACTCGGCAATCGCCAGACAACCTTGCGCGAGCAGGCCTTGCAGACGCTGATGAAAGTGCTCAGCGACTGGTTTCCGCACGCGGCCAATCCGACTTCCGCGCATTTCTGGGTCGGCCGCCGTCCTATGACGCCCGATGGCGCGCCGTTGCTCGGTCCGTCTGGCGTGGACAATCTCTGGCTGAACGTCGGGCACGGTTCGACGGGTTGGGCAATGTCGATGGGTTCGGGCCGCGTGGTCGCGGATTTGATTACGCAGCGCAAGCCGGAGATCGATCTCGACGGACTGACGCTGGCGCGCTATCGGAAATGACCGAGGGCGGACGTTAAAAAGCCGGGTCACCCTTCAGGTGCCCGGCTTTGTTTTCTACCGCTCTGGTGTGCTGCTTATGTACCGCTTTGTCGTCTCCACCTCGTCCTGCAAGTATTAGCTGGTTTCTGCGCCAACAGGCGCAAACCAACCTGAGACGTTAGCGCGGCAGTTCCGAATGACCCATCAGGAACGCGTCGACCGAACGTGCGCACTGACGGCCTTCACGAATTGCCCACACCACCAGCGACTGACCACGACGCATATCGCCCGCGGTGAAGACCTTGTCCACCGACGTGTAATACGCCTTGTCGCCTTCGGTCGACGCACGCACGTTGCCGCGGTTGTCTTTGTCGACGCCGAACGCTTCGAGCACCGGCGACACCGGCTGCGTGAAGCCCATGGCCAGCAGCACCAGATCGGCCTTCATTTCGAATTCCGAGTTCGGCACTTCCTGCATCTTGCCGTCCTTCCATTCGACGCGCGCGGCGATCAGCTTCTCGACCTTGCCGTTCTTGCCTTCGAGGCGCTTGGTCGCGACCGCCCAATCACGCGAGCAGCCTTCGTCATGCGACGACGACGTGCGCAGCTTGATCGGCCAGTACGGCCACACGAGCGGCTTGTTCTCTTCTTCCGGCGGTTGCGGCAGCAGTTCGAATTGCGTGACGCTCTTCGCACCATGACGGTTCGACGTACC
>NZ_DASRSY010000450.1:0-20156 GCF_035656215.1 Paraburkholderia sp. | reverse complement strand
GGCAAACGCTTCGCCCGCACCGTTGATGCCGACACCGATCACATCGGCCGCCGGAATGTGCAGTTGTTCGGTCGCGCGAACGCCGCCCAGCACGCTTTCCTCGTTGAGCGCGAAGATCACCCACTTCTTGATATTCGGATGCTGCGCGAGCACCGGCGACGACGCGTTGAAACCGCCTTCGTCATCGGTAGTCTTTTGCGGCGCGTCGAAGATGTTTTCCTTCTTGAAGCCGCCGGCCAGCAGCGATTCCGTCGCGCCGTCCGTGCGCAGTTTGGCAGTCGGCAGTTCGTAATTCGTGATGCGCAGCGCGCCGACTTCTTCCGGCTTCCAGCCGCGGCGTTTCATCTCTTCAGCGATCGCGGTGCCGACCTGATTGCCGATCTTGAACGCGGACATGCCCAGATGCGGCACGTTCGGCAGCGGCTTGCCGGTGGAGTCGACGAGTTGATCGTCGACGGTGACGAACTTCATGTTGTAGCGCTTCGCACGCGCCTGGATCGCCGGTCCGAGCCGCACGTCGGGCGCACAGATCACGAAACCTTTGGCGCCTTGCGCGCCGAGGTTATCGATCGCGGCCAGCACCTTTTCACCGTCCGGCGTGCCGATGTTGACCACCGAGAAACCGTCCTTCTGACCCAGCGCGGTGGCGGCTTTCTGTTCGTTGATGAACCACGCCTGTTCCGGCATCTTCACAAGGAAGCCGACTTTGAGCGGCGTATCCGCGTGCGCGGAGAATTGTGCGGCAAAGGGCGCGGCGAGGGCCGCGGCGGCGATCGCGGATAGCGTCAAACGGCGAAGCTTGCTGGTCATATCTGTCTCCTGGGGTTGAAAAGCTGCATTGATTTCGTTTATTTGCAGCGTGAATGCACGGCGGCAAGTGAGCACGTCTCATCGCCATCAACCCGCGACGTAGGCCGTTTTTACGGCCGTCCAGAAGCCCGCATCCGTCGCGCCATGGGCTGACGTCTTGCGACCACCGCCAGGCGCGTGATGCTCGACAACGGTAGTCGGCAGGTTGATCGTGACGAGGCCGCATTGCACGTGGCGGCGAAAATGCCGCGCGCGGCTCAGCGAGCGCGTGCAGATGCCGGCGCATAAGCCGTAGGCGGTGTCGTTCGCGAGATGCAGTGCGTGGTCGTAGTCGTCGGCTTTCAGCACCACAGCGAGCGGACCGAAAATCTCTTCTCGCGCGATGCGGTGTTCGGGTTCACCGATAAACAAAGCCGGTTCGAAAAAATAGCCGCGCGTCGCACGTTCAAGTTGACGGCCGCCGTGCAGCAGTTGCGCGCCTTCTTCTTGACCAACGCGTACGTAGTCAAGATTGCGCGCTAACTGCGCGGCGTTGGCGACCGGACCAATATCCGTACCGTGCTTCAGTGCATGATCGACGCTGAGCCTGGCGAGCTTCGTCTGCAACGCGTCGACAAACGGCTCGAACACCGCACGTTCGACGACCAACCTCGACGCGGCCGTACTGCGTTGACCGGCGAAGCTATAGGCGCAGCTAAGGGCTGCATCGACCGCGCCGTCGAGATCGGCATCGGCCAGCACCACGAACGGATTCTTGCCACCCATTTCCAATTGCACGCGAGCTTGCCGCGCAGCCGCCGCTTGCAAAACACGCGTGCCGGTTTCCGCCGAGCCAGCGAAGCTAATCGCCGCCACCAGCGGATGCGCAACGATCCGCGCGCCGACCTGCCGACCGCTGCCCAGCACGAGATTGAATACGCCGGCCGGCAAACCGGCGCGGCTGACGATCGACGCCAGCGCCGCCGCGCAACCCGGCGCCGATTCGGCCGGTTTGAAGACGATGCAATTGCCGTGGGCGAGGGCGGCGCCAATCTTCGCGGCGGCAATCGCCAGCGGCGCACTCCACGGCGTGATGATGCCGATTACGCCGAGCGGTTCGCGCGTCACGTCGATCTCGACGCCGGCGCGCGCCGATGCCACGGGCTCGGCAAACGCGCGGACTGCCTCGGCGGCGAAGAACTTGAAGATCTGGCCGGCCCGCATTGCTTCGGCCAAGGCTTCCGGCAGCGTCTTGCCGACCTCTCGCGCCAGCAGCCGGCCCAGTTCGTCACGACGCGCGAGCATCTCGCTGCCGATCGCATCGAGCGCATCGGCGCGGCGCTGCGCCGAACCCAGGGACCATTCGCGAAAGGCCGCGCTCGCCGCTTCGATCGCGGTATCGGTCTGCCTTGCATCGGCCCGCACGTATTCGCCGACCGGTTCATCCAGATCCGACGGATTGAACGACACGCCCGTGGTCGCGCCCGTCTCCCAACCGCCATTGATGTAATGGCGGAATGGACTGGCAACGAGCGGGACGAGTGGGTCGCGATTCATCGAAGGGAGGGGCGCCACATGAGGAAGCTCAAAGTCCACGAATGGTATGAGCCGCCCCAATAACTTTCCAATCCCTTTTTAGGCCATCCCGATATCATTTTCGATATGGCATGATGGAGACCTGGTGACGGCAAATCGTCCGAAAGACGGCATCAAGCCGCATAGGAGACAGGCCATGACGCGTAGCTATTCGAACTGGTTCGTGCGGGCGCGACTCAAAACGCGCCAGTTGCTGCTGCTCGCGGCGATGGAAGAGGAGGGCAACGTCCGGCGTGCCGCCGACGTGCTCGGCATGACCCAGCCCGCTGCGTCGCGGCTCCTGAAAGAGCTCGAGGACATGCTGGAGGTGAGCCTGTTTGACCGTACGCCGCACGGCATGCACGCCACCCTGTACGGCGAAGTCATGATCCGTCACGCGCGCATGGTGCTCTCGAATCTCAGCCACGCGCACGATGAAATCTCCGCGCTGCGCGCGGGTCTGGCCGGCCAGGTGCGCATCGGCGTGATCGCCGCGGCCGCCGCGACGATGGTGCCGCGCGCCATCGCCAGTGTGAAAGAACGTTATCCGCAGTTGCAAATCTGGGCGGAGGTGGAAACGTCGGACGTTATGCTGCCGAGGCTCGCCGAAGGCGAACTGGATATCATGATCGGCCGGGTACTGGAGCGGCAAAACCAGTTCAAGACCGAAATCCGCTACGAACCGCTCGCCGACGAACCGCTGTGTGTGGTGGCGCGTCCCGGCCATCCTCTCGAAAATGAAACAGGTTTGACACTGCGTGGAATCGTCAACGCGAGCTGGGTTTTGCACCCGCCGGGCAGTGTTTTGCGCCATCGCTTTGATCTTATGTTTTCGCAGATTGGGCTGAATCCGCCTCAAAACGTCGTCAATACCAACAATTTTCTGGCGATTTCGAGCTTATTGCTTCAAAGCGACATGTTGGCGGTTTTACCTGATGAAGTGGCGCGTCAGTACCAACAGTACGGTGTCCTCAAGCAGGTACCGATCGATTTACCGTGCAGAATGGATACATTCGGTATCATCACGCGCCAGTCGCACCTGCTTTCGCCGGCGGCCTCTGTCGTGCTCGAAGCCTTGCGGGAAGCGGCTTCCGAGGTCTACGGCATCGCTTCCGACCCGGCAGTGGCGCGATAAATGCTTCTCCTGTTGCAATAGCCGCAATTGCAGCCGACGTTCGGCTCGGGAGGAACACGCGATGTACAACAAACACGGAAAACGGCAACGCGCCGTCGACGATTCTTTTTCTGTTCGCTCCGGTGGAGCGAGCGCCTGGTTTAGTAACGGCATGGCTCTCAAATCGACGATTTACAAGGCGGAACTCCAGATCGCCAACATGGACCGGCACTACTACGCCGACCATTCCCTGACGATCGCCCGCCACCCCTCGGAAACCGACGAACGGATGATGGTCCGCGTCGCCGCGTTCGCGCTGTTTGCGCAGGAACGCCTCGAATTCTGCAAAGGTTTGTCGGATGTCGACGAACCGGACCTCTGGCAGAAGGACCTCACCGGCGCGATCGAAACCTGGATCGAGGTCGGCCAGCCGGACGAACGACGCATTGCCAAGGCGAGTGGCCGCTCGAACGAAGTGATCGTGATCGCCTATGGCGGCCGCACATCGGACATCTGGTGGCAGGGGGTGCGCGGGAAGGTGGAACGCATGCGCAATGTGACGGTGTGGACGCTCGGCGAAGACATCGCCGCCGCGCTCGGCAAGCTCGCCGAGCGGACCATGCGTCTGCAATGCACTGTGCAGGATGGCGAAGCATGGCTTGGCAGCGCCGAGGCCGATGCGGTGAAGATCGAGTGGACGGTGCTGAAGGCGCCCGCTAACGCCTGGTAATTACAGCGACGTCACGCGCGCCGCTTCCGGCGGTCCTTTGAGTTCGACCATATTGCCTTCCGGGTCGAACAGATACAGCGACTGCCCAAAGCCATCCGCGCCGTAGCGCAAAGCCGCCTCGCCAGGCCGCGCGCCGTGTTCGGTCAGATGCGCCTTGAGCGCCTCGGCGTCGAACGGTTCAACGCGCAAACACACGTGGTCCATATTCCGCCCCGCGCCAGGCACGCCGTTTTCGGGATGATCGAGCTTCGCGCCAACCTTTAACAGGTCGATCAGCGAGCGCCCCGCGCGCAACTGCGTCAGGCCCAGAGCGGGCTGCTCCTTCTCGACGCTGCAACCGAGCACCTCACAATAAAAGCGCCTCATCTCAGGAACGTTCGACGCCCGAATGACGATGTGGTCGATCTCGCGAATGTGGATTTTCATGTCGAACGCCCCTTGGCTGGTTCGCAGAATGAATGAATAGCCACCACAGTTTAGAAGAAAGGACGGCACAGCGAGAGCAGGCTGCGAACCGGTCACAAGGGACGGATCAGGAATGGCCAGACGAAAAAAAGCCCGCTCTATGTGGAGCGGGCTGAATCCATATCAGGAGGAGACATGGAGGAGACAAGTACTAATATACACATGGGGTTGGTGCGACGCAATAACTTTTTAAGGGAAAACCCGATATCGTGCCAAATTGTCGCAGTTTGAGGCGAGACGGGCGCCGGCGGGGCTTCCGGCTTACGAGGAAGCGCAATGACAGAGCAAGAACCGGGGCGTAGTGTGTCGGCATGCGGCTTACATTGGTGAGCATCGACACCGCCTTTCCGGGACCATCATGAACCGCACCGACCATACCGATACCGGCGCCGAAACCGCCGCCGGCACCACCAGTTGGGCCACCGACGCCGAGCGTTGGGAGGCCGTCACCCGCCGCGAGCCGCAAGCCGACGGCGCGTTCTTCTACGCCGTCAGAACGACGGGCGTGTTCTGCCGCCCGTCGTGCGCGTCGCGCCAGCCGCGCCGCGAAAACGTCAGTTTCTTCACCGACGCCAACGCCGCGCGCGCCGCGGGCTATCGCGATTGCAAGCGTTGCCAGCCCGGCGGCCTGCCGCGCGAGCTGGAGATCGTCAATCGCGCCTGCGCGGCGCTGGATGCCGATCCGCAGCAACGCCTCACGCTCGCACAATTGAGCGACACGGTGCATGTCAGCCCGTTCCATTTGCAGCGCCTGTTCAAGCGCGTGGTAGGCGTGTCGCCGCGGCAGTATCAGGCCGCGCAGCGCGGCGCCGCATTGCGCGACGCGCTGCAGAGCGGTTCGGACGTGACACGCGCCACACTCGACGCCGGCTTCGGCTCGCCGTCGCGGATGTACGACAGCGCCTCGGCGGAATTGGGTATGGCGCCGTCCGCGTTTCGCCGCAAAGGCGCGGGGCTCATCGTGCGTTACGCCAGCGCGTCGACCTCGCTCGGCTTCGTGCTGGTAGCCGCAACCGACAAAGGCATCTGCAAGATCGGTTTCGGCGACGATGCCGCGATACTCGCCGAAGACCTGCGCGGCGAGTTCGCGAACGCCGAACTGGTCGAAGACGCAGCCCGCCTCGCGCCGTTCATCGCACAGATCGACGCCTATCTGCGCGGTAGCCGTCAGGACTTCGATTTGCCTTTGGATATTGCCGCCACCGCATTCCGGCAACGTGTATGGGACGCGCTACGGCGTATTCCTTACGGTGAGACACGCAGTTATTCACAGATCGCGGAAGCGGTCGGCTCACCGCGGGCCGTGCGCGCGGTGGCGAGCGCGTGCGCGACGAATCCGGTCGCGTTGGCGATTCCATGTCATCGGGTGGTGCAGAAGGGCGGGGCGCTGGCGGGGTATCGCTGGGGGCTGCCGCGCAAGGCCGCCCTGCTCGACAACGAAGCGCGGCAAGCAGGCAACGTTTCGTCCGATAAACCAGATCGCCGCGAGCACGCAGCCAATGCAACCACCACCAACCTGGACCACGCCGCGTGAGTACGCTTGACGAAGTCGCAACACTCGAACTGCCGTTCAAACCACCCTTCGACTGGCCGCGTCTGCTGCGCTTTTTCGGCGGACGCGCAACGCCCGGCGTCGAAGCGGTCGAAGACGGCGCCTATCGCCGCGCGATCGATTGGGCTGACGACAGCGGCACGCTGACCGTGCGCCTGCATCCGCGCAAGCGCTGCATCGTTGCGAACATCGAAGGTCCCGCGAGCCGTCATGCCGACGCGCTCGCCGCGCCGATCGCTAGAATGTTCGATCTGCACGCCGACCCGAAGAAGATCGGCAACGAGCTGGCCGCCGACCCATGGCTCGCGCCGCTGATCGAAGCCGTGCCGGGTTTGCGCGTGCCGGGCGCGTGGTCGGGCTTCGAGCTGGTGGTGCGCGCCATTGTCGGGCAGCAGGTCAGCGTGAAAGCGGCGACCACGATCATCGGACGGCTAGTGCAGCGTGCTGGCGAACGCATCGAAGGTCATCCGCACGAGAACACCGCGTGGCGCTTTCCGACGTCCGCCGCGCTCGCGGCTGTGGATCTGGAAAAGATCGGCATGCCGGGTAAACGCGTAGCGGCGTTGCAAGGCTTCGCGCAGGCGGTCGCTTCAGGCGACGTACCGCTCGACAGCGGCGTCGCCGATGCCAACAGCCTGCGCGCTGCGTTGCTCGCACTGCCTGGCATCGGTCCGTGGACTGTCGAGTATGTGGCGATGCGCGCGTGGCGTGACGCCGACGCCTGGCCCGCATGGGACCTCGTGCTGATGCAGTCGATCTGCGCGCGTGACCCGTCGCTCGTACGGCCCACACAGCAACGCACCCGCACCGACGCGTGGCGGCCATGGCGCGCGTATGCGGCGATGCATCTGTGGAATGAGATGGCGGATCGGGCGGGAGCCGCGCGCGGCGGCTGAGGTCGTACGCCAGTTGGGAACGAGCGGATCGCGTCTCAGGTGCGCGACGGGAAGCGTGGCGAGGTACAGGGCAGGCCGATTCGTCCTGAAAATAGGCGAAGTTACGTGGTCCGAGGGGCCGCCGAAGCGGCCTCAAGCAGCCGCCGTGGCGAGATGTTAAAGTGCCCGCTACCCGAAAATTCCGCCGAACGTTGTCAACCGCGCAGTGCTGCACCTAAGCAGTGAAGCGGCACATGGCGGCCGACAACGCCCGACTCGCATCAATGCCAAATACAACATCCTCCCGCACGAACGACGCGTTCTCGCACCGCCTGTCCGTGCTGAGCTCAGGCCCGCAGCGCGATGCGCTGGTACGCGGCTTGCGCGGCATCGAAAAGGAAAGCTTGCGCGTGACGCACGACGGCAAGCTCGCCATGACGCCGCATCCGCGCGTGCTCGGTTCGGCACTCACGCATCCGTCGCTCACCACCGACTATTCCGAAGCGCTGCTCGAACTGATCACGCCGGCCGAACACGACGTCGCGATCACGCTCGAGAAACTCGATACGCTGCATCGTTTCGTCTACGCAGAACTCGGCGACGAAATCTTGTGGAACAACTCCATGCCGGGCCTGCTGCCCGAAACGGACGACGGTATTCCGATCGCGCGCTACGGCTCGTCGAATATCGGCAAACTGAAGTACGTGTACCGCATTGGCCTGGCGCTCCGTTACGGCCGCACCATGCAATGCATTGCGGGCATCCACTACAACTATTCGCTGAACGAAGAAGTGTGGCGGGTATTGCATGCCGACCAGCAATCCACAGCAACCGCCGTCGATTTCCAGTCCGACCGTTACCTCGCGCTGATCCGCAATTTCCGCCGCAGCAACTGGCTGTTGATGTACCTGTTCGGCGCGTCGCCGGCACTGGATCGCCGATTCCTCCGCGATCGCCAACACACGCTCGAGACATTCGACGCCGACACGTTGTATCGCCCGTATGCGACCAGCTTGCGCATGAGCGACCTCGGCTACTCGAACACCACCGCGCAGGCTGCGCTGCACGCCGACTACGACACGCTGCCCGGCTACCTCGACGCGCTCGCGAAGGCCGTGAGCCAGCCGTACCCTGCGTACGAGGCGATCGGCACACAGCGCGACGGCGAGTGGGTCCAGATCAACACGAACGTGCTACAGATCGAAAACGAGTTTTATTCGACGATCCGTCCGAAGCGCGTTACTTATCCGGGCGAACGTCCGCTGCATGCGTTGGCTGCGCGTGGCGTGCAGTATGTCGAAGTGCGCTGCATGGACATCGATCCATTTGAGCCCACCGGCATTTCGTTGGAGACGTCGCGTTTTCTCGACGCTTACCTGCTGGTCTGCGCGCTCGACGACAGCGCGCCGCTGCCGCCTGACGCGTATGCGGAGGCGAATCAGAACTTCGGCCGCGTGACGATGGAAGGCCGCAAGCCGGGCCTCGAACTGACGCGCGACAGCCAGCCAGTTGCGATGGCGGATTGGGCGAACGAATTGCTCGTGAAGATCGACGCAGCCGCGGCAACGCTGGACGCATTGCACGGTGGCGACGCGCACACGCGCGCCGTGGCGGTTCAGCGCGCGAAACTGGCGGATGCATCGCTGACGCCGTCTGCGCGCGTATTGCAGACGATGCGCGACAAGCGGCAGAGCTTCATCGCGTTCAGCCTCGATCAAAGCGAAGCGCACGCCGCATATTTCCGCTCACGTCCGCTGGACGCCGCGCAGACAAAAGAATTCACCGATCTGGCTGCACAATCGCTGGCCGAGCAGACCAAACTTGAACAGGAAGAGGTGGGTTCATTCGACGCGTTTGTCGCGGCATACCGGGCGTACACCCTGAACCGCTTTAGCGTCTAAACGACAGAACGTAGGCCGTGGTCCAATGCCGTTCAGTTAACACTGAACGGCATTTTCATTTGTGAATCAGACGGCGGCCTTGAGGGCCGCTTTTTATTGCGCATAGGTAACGTCTACGCAAATCGGTGCTGGATGTCCGACCACACCGGCAAAATCTCCGCTTGTTTGACGATTCACGGATGCGTATGAAACACCGCGCCGGGGATGCGGTCCAACTTACACGACACGCTCCAGAGAGGGAGGCTTCAACGTGATGAAAAAAGGTCTGTTGGCCGCGCTGTGCCTGGTGGCGACGGCGGGATGTTCGACGCAGGGGCAGGTCAACCCGGACGTCATGCAGATCGCGACAACGCCGTTGACGTGTTCGAACAAAACCGAATGTGATGTCTGGTGGCAACGTGCACAAACGTGGGTAACGAGCCATTCGAAGTACAAGGTCGAATCCGCGACGGACACGCTGATCCAGACTGCCGGCCCGGACGGCGGCAAGCGCGCCTTGGCGTACCAGATCACGCGCACACCGAACCCGGACGGCACGGCGACGATAGGGTTTGCAGCGCATTGCGACGGCTCCCTGGGCTGCAAACCGAACCCATGGGAAGCGGGCGCCGACTTCAAGGAATACGTACGAGGCACCGCGACAGCCGCGCCGCAGAGCGACGAAAAAACCTCGCAACCTGCACCAACGGCTATGCACCCGGACGCATCAGGACAATCGATCCCGGGAACGAGTGGGGAAGCGATAACGCAGTGAGGGTGACCAACCGATAACGCGGTCAGCGAAGAGAAAGCGCCCACGCATAAAACGCGAGCGTGGCGCTGAATAACCGCCGCACAAAAAGCGGCGGCCAGTTCAAGAAGTCCCCTTCGGCGCGCGCAGCGCCGCCGGAGGTATGACGGCCTTGTCACTAACGCGGAGTGTGCGAGAACACAGATTCCAGATGCACCACTACCGCAACTGTGCGAGGGACCCGCTTAAGAATTAGCGGGGTGAGCCGCTTTCTTTGCTTATCTTTCTTTGCGGCGGCAAAGAAAGTAAGTGCCTGCCCCGCACAGGGGCGAACGCTAATAGACCACGAAGAAAACAAGAAAAGGCCAACACCGCAGGCATACAAATAACAACCGCCGCACAGGCAAAAAAAACCCTCAATGCCCCATAGAAGGCCCAACCCCCTTCTTAGGTTTAGTCACCCAAACCAGCACAGCAAGCACAAGAAACCCCGCACAAGAAATACGAAAGAAATCATTAGTCGCCATCATATAAGCCTGCGCCGTAACGATCTGATTCAACTGCGCAGTGACGCCGTCACCAGAAAGCCCAAGACTCCCCAACGCACTGGTATAAGCATTCGTATTGGCCGAATAAACATTCACCGAATCGGTCAACATCGCATGATGGTAGATCGTATCGTTCTCCCAGTACGTCGTACTGACAGCCGTCCCAATAGCCCCGGACAAAGTCCGAAAGAAGTTCGACAAACCAGAAGCACTAGCGAGCCGATCATCAGACACGCTAGACAGCGTAATCGTAGTCATCGGCACGAAGAAGCAAGCGACACCAATGCCTTGCACCAGCCGTGGCCAGATCACATGATTGAACGGCACATCGAGCGTAAATGTCGAGTTCCAGAACGACACGAACGCAAACACGATGAACGCAAAACTCGCCACCATGCGCAGGTTCAGCCGATGCATATTCCTGCCGATCATCGGCGACAAAAACAGCGCAAGAATGCCGACCGGGGCGGTCGCTAAACCGGCAAGTCCGGCGGTGTAACCCATCACCGTCTGCAACCAGAGCGGGAAAATCACCACCGACCCGAAGAACGCCATAAACCCGAACGAAATAATCACCACGCCGAGTGCGAAGTTACGATCCTTGAATAGCGAGAGATCGACGACGGGTTCCTTGTCCGTCATCTCCCACACCAGCAGGAACGCAATCGACACCACCGCGATAATAGCCAGCGTGACGATAAACGTCGAGTTGAACCAGTCGCGATCCTTGCCAAAATCGAGCACCATCTGCAGACACGACACGCCGATCACGAGCAACGCGAGTCCGACCGCGTCGATACGCTGTTTGGTGACCTTAGTCTCGCGGCCGCGCAGCAACAGGAACGCGCACACCGCCGAGAACAACCCGATCGGCACGTTGATGTAGAAGATCCACGGCCATGTGTAGTTGTCAGTGATGTAGCCGCCCATTACAGGCCCGAAAATCGGTGCGCAAATCACGGTCATCGCCCAGAGGCCGAGCGCGAGTCCGCGCTTTTCCGGTGGGTATGTGCGCATGAGAATCGTCTGCGACAGCGGGACCATCGGCCCGGAGACGAGACCTTGCAGGAGCCGGAATGCGATCAGCGACTCAAAGTTGTGCGCGAAGCCGCACAACGCCGAGGCGATCGTGAAAAGCAGAACGGACAGCGTGAACAGCCGCGCCTCGCCGACGCGCCGCGCGAGCCAGCCGGTCAGCGGCACGGCGATCGCCGAGGCCACGGAATACGATGAGATGACCCAGGTGCCCTGACTGGTCGCCACGCCAAGGCTGCCGGAAATGGTCGGCACAGCCACGTTCGCGATCGACGTGTCGAGCACTTCCATGAACGTGCCGAGCGCGAGACCGACGGTGAGCAACGCCAGCGCCCCACCTTTGAGCGGGGTGAGTTCGGCGGCGGGTAGGGTTTCGGCGGGAGCCGTAGCAGCCATGTGTTTCTCCTCAACTGGGAAAGCTTGTCGCGGCAGCTTTATCGCGCCCACCGAACGGCGCGCTTACATGCTGCATCACCCTCTGCCCAGACAGACATTTTCAAACGATGGCGCTTACAAAAACGCCTCCTGGTTACTGCTCGCCGTGATCTGGCAATGGTTCTTCGGGTGAGTCTTCCACCGATTCCTGCGACGGTCCGAGCCCGCAACACGCGCTTGTTCCTTCGCCGATGCCGTTCGCAATGAAACGGCCGAGCAGGTCAACCAAGGCGGCGTGGTCAGCGGCGGAAAATCCGCGCAATTGCTCGTTCAACACAGCGGCCCCCAGAGCGGGTAATTGCCGCGCGGCTTCGTGACCCTGCGGCGTCAACTCCAGCTTGACCATCCGGCGGTCGGCGTCACTGCGCGAGCGCACCACAAAGCCTTTCTTTTCAAGGCGATCGAGCAAACGCGTCATCGATCCGCTGTCGTATGACATGACGCGCGACAGCTCGAATGGCGTGCTCGCGCGCTGCGCAGACAACAGCAGAATCACGCCGATTTGCTGGGCGGTCAGTCCTAGCGGATTGACCGCACGGTCCATCCGCTCGACAAGCACGTTTCGCGCTTTCGTCAGGTAATAGCCAAGACTCGATTCGAGGTGAATCTCGTCAGCGTTGTAGGGCCCATCGGTCATCGTGTATCCGGGAACATCGTCAAACAGAACGGATTTTAGCTGCCTAAGCAGACAAGTCAAATTTCATTTCGCGCAGTGCGAACGGCGCAAAAAACAACACCGCGCTGCGTGCGGAGCAAAGTATCTTGAAATTTAATTGCATAGTCAATATTATTGTAGGCAACGAGTTACGCGCGATCCGCGCCACCCGAGACCATGTTCTGACCGATTGTCTGCACGCCGCGATGGCGCCGCGCGAAAAGGATTTTCCCGATGCTGTACCTCAAAAACACCCTTGGCGGCTTGAGCCGCTCCCTGACCGATTCCGCGCTGAGCACCTTTCAAGGGCCGCATCGCTGGTGGAAACTGGCGCTGTTCGCTGTGCTGTTCGTGCTGCCCGGTGGATCGGTGGGGGTCGCGGTGCTTGCGTGGGTGGAGCATCGGCGGGGACGAAAGGGGGCTAAGGCCGCCCCTGAGGAATCGGTGGTGTCGTCAGTCGCGGTGGCGAGTGCCGCTGTGACGACGAGCGCTGCGACAAACTCTGCGGGCACTTGCCAGTCACGCTTAGGTGCGCCGTGTCGGGCTGCGGCTGGAAAGCTGGCCCGGCAGACTACTTCAACGGACGCGCGGGTTTAATTCCTGTCTGACAAAGTCGTCCTTCGTTGTCTGCGTGGCGTTTTTGCCGCCGCCAAAGGCAGCGAAGCCGGTAATAGCATGTAACCATCCCGACACCCTAAGTAACACACCTCCTTCTCCCCCGCATTACCCTTTCAGTATTCCGCGCCTGAGCGGCTCCATACGCTAACATCCCGGCAGAGCCATGATCTCGGCCGGCAGTGCCGCCAACGGCCGCACTGCGGCGTCCTGAAGGAATCCATTGCATGCAGTTTGATCGAATCTCGCGCGCGCGGACGATTACGCCCCGCGCCCTGGCTATTGCGGTTACAGCGGCCCTCGCCACCCTGCTGGCCGGCTGTGCGGTCGGCCCCGACTACAAACGGCCCGGGGCCGAAATCCCCGCTTCCTACAAGGAAGCCGCCCCCGGCTGGAAAGTCGCCCAACCGGCCGATCGGCAAGACCGCGGCGACTGGTGGACCATCTACGAAGACCCGCAACTCAACGCGCTCGAAGACAAGCTGAACGCGTCCAACCAGACCATCGCCCAATTTGCCGCCGCCTACCGGCAAGCACGCGCGCTGGTCGGCGAGGCGCGCGCGGCGTATTTCCCAACTGTCGGTGCATCGGCAGGCGCCACGCGCTCCGGCAACGGTTCATCGTCCAGCGGCAACTCCACCACCGCTTCGAGCCGCTCCGGTGTCAACAACAGCTTCAATGTGCAACTCGACGCAAGCTGGGAGCCAGATCTGTGGGGTTCGGTCACGCGTTCAGTGAATGCCCAGAAAGCCGGCCAGCAAGGCGCCGCCGCCGATCTGGCGAATGCGCGCTTGTCCGCCCAGGCCACGCTCGCGCAAACCTATTTCTCGCTGCGCGCGCTCGACTCCGCCCAGAAGCTGCTCGACGACACTGTCGCGGCCTATCAGCGCTCGCTGCAGCTCACGCAGAACCAGTACGCGGCAGGCGTCGCCGCGCGCTCCGACGTGATTCAGGCACAAACACAGTTGCAATCGGCACAAGCGGCCGCGATCGACAATGGTGTTCAGCGCGCGCAGGACGAGCACGCGATCGCCGTACTTGTCGGCGAACCGGCCTCGATTTTCTCGATTCCGCCAATGCCGCTCACCGCCACGCCGCCCGCCGTGCCCGCGCAGATGCCGTCGGCGCTGCTCGAGCGGCGCCCGGATATCGCATCGGCTGAGCGCAAGGCCGCGGCAGCGAATGAACAGATCGGCGTTGCGATCGCCGCGTTCTTCCCGTCGCTGACACTGTCGGCCACTGGCGGCTTCGAGAATTCCGTGTTCTCGCAATTGCTGACCGCGCCGTCGCGCTTCTGGACGCTCGGCCCGCAACTTGCCGCAACGATCTTCGACGCCGGCTTGCGCCAGGCAAAGACCGAAGCCGCTCGCGCTGCCTACGATCAGGACGTCGCGACATACCGTCAAACGATTCTCGCGGCGTTCCAGGACGTCGAGGACAATCTCGCCTCGCAGCGCATTCTCGAACAGGAAATCGTCGTGCAGCGGCAAGCGGTGGATTCAGCCAGGCAGGCGCTGGCCATCGTCACGAACGAGTACAAGGCGGGTACGGTCGGCTACGTCAACGTGCTGACCGCGCAGACCACCGCCTTCACGGCGGAGCAGAAACTGGAGAACATCGCCGGGCAGCGGATGGTGTCGTCGGTGGGTCTGGTGAAGGCGCTCGGCGGCGGCTGGGACGCAACGCAAATGAATCGCGAAACGGGCGATGTGGCGGCGCCCGCGCCGTTGCCGGCGACGACGACGCCTGTGGCACAAAACGGCGCCGCGTCGCAACCGGCGCAGAGCAACTAGGCGCGCCTCAGTGCACGAACGTCAACGCGACCGTATCCGGCCCGCTTGGCCGTCCCAACAGATTCAGCAGCCCGGCGAGATTGTCGCGCGCTTCCGGAGCGGCGCTGGCCGTCCCATGAAACGACGTCGAGGCTGGCGACACGCTGCCATTGCCGGTCAGCATTAGCGGCCCTTTGAGGGTCGTCAGATCCAGCGTGGACGACACCCCCTGCGCCTGAAATAGCAACCGGTAGGAACCCAGCGGCTTGACCAGCGAGACACGCGAGCTGACATCGTTCAGGGTCACGGTCAGTTGGCCAAACGCTTCCTGATTGAAGCTGCGCCAATCGGACCACGCGAGGCGCACGTCGCCTTGCAGATCGAGCGTATTGAAAGGCGCGCCGAGGCCGCTCAGCAGCGAAGCCGGTACCGCCATCGCACCCGGCGTGACGGTGGCGCTGCGCGGGGTGATGTCGACAGTGATCGGGTCGGGCATTGCTTCGCTGTGCCGCATGATCATCCGCACACGGCCGGTGAAGAGCGGCCAGAATGCCGTGCGCCATTCGATCCGCCCCGGCAGCAGGGTCGCCGCGCTCATGTCGGAACCGGCGGCGAGCATCAGTGTGGCCGAGCCGTGCCACAACGAGCCGGCCGGGTCGACGAGATTGATGTGGCCATGGGTCTGTTTGGCGAACTGCGGCGTGATCCAGGCGGCAGGCAACAACGTGAGCATCACGGCCGCGCTCGCCAGTATCGCGACCGCCAGCCAGGGTAGCGCGACGCGCAGGCGCCGCATCCAGTAATTCATGCGAGATCCTGTAGCGGCGCGGTCATTTCGCGGTAGACGGCTGCAACGATGCCGTCAGATCCACCTGGCCGTCTTCCTTGAGCGCGGTCACATGCGCCTCGGCGACCTGCACCTTGAACTGCTTGCGCGCATCGTCGACCCAGCTCGTCCAGGCGGGAAACGACGCGTTCTTCATCTGGATCTGCACCGCGTTGCCAATCACCTGCACCTGGGTCGCGGCAAGGCCGTGGTCGCTAAGCGAGGCAGTGAGTGCGTCCTTCAGCGCAGCGCCGGTCGGCGCGACGCCTTGAGCCGCGGCGGAGAGCTGGCGCGCTTCATTCGACTGCGCGGTCATCTGTGCCAATTGACGCTGCAAGGTGGGCAGCGACTCGCGCAGATGCGCCCGGCCATCCTGCGCCGGCGCCCACAGCACCGACCACGCGATCACCACGGCCAGCACGCCACCGCCCCATGCCAGCAGCGTTTTTTCGCGCTCGGTGCGCTGGTCCCAGAATCCAGCCCAGCTTTGGGCGAGTTCAGCTTTCATTGTCCGTTCCTGATGGTCCACTTGCCGGTGTTGCTATCGATCGCGCCGGTCAACCCGTTGCGCGCGAGGCGTTTGGCGAAATCGGCATCGAGTTTCACCTCGGGCTTGAAGGTCACATCGAGCCGCCGGTCGTGATAGTCGAGCGCGGCGATGCCGTTGACCGGCACCGGCGCCAACGAACGCGCGAGACCATCGGCGAGCGACAGAAAATCGTCCGGCGACAGCTCACCCGCCGCCACCCGCAACTGCTGCAACTGGCGCGACATCTGATCGGGCGCATCGAGCACGACTGTCGTCTTGGGGAAGGTGTTGAGGAACAGCTCGGTCATTTGCGTGTTGATCGCGTCGCGCTGGCGCGCGAGCATCAGCCACTGCACGTTCGCGCCGATGATCGCGATCACCAGCGCACCGATCGCCAGCATGACGGGCAGGCGCAGACGCCGCAGCGTCGCGCGGTCGAGCCGCCACGGCTGCGAGGCGAACTCGAACTGACACAGATCGAAGCGGCACTCCAGCGCGCGCCGCGCGAGTTGCTCGAACGGCAGTGGGCTGGCCCCATGGATATGGGCAGCGAGCCTGGCGGGGCCGGTTGCAGCAAGACTGGGCTCGTTGCCAGGCACTTCGGTCAGCATGTACAGCGAGACTCGCGCAGCGCCGGCCAGCGCGGCGAGCGTCGCGTTCACGACGTTAGCCGGCACCGCCAGCCCTTCGCCTTGCACGCCGCGCGCGATAGCCAGTTCGACGCGCGGCGCACCGCTGACCACCGCGCTTTCAATCGCGCCTTCGAGCAGCAATGCAGGCGCGGTCTGGACGACTGCGCCGAGCACGGCCGCCACCATCGGCACCGCCGACGCGACGCCAGGCGCGACCACCGGCGCCACGCCCGGCAGCGACGTCGCCACGCTAGCCGAGCCCGCCATGACCGGCTCGCCCGCGTTGACCATTTCCGCGACTTCGGCGGGTGTATCGAGCGCCACTGCTAGCGGCAGGCAGCGCGTGACCGGCACGGCGCGCACGCTGCGGTGGCCGGCTGCGGCAAAGCCCTCGCAGATGAAGCGGAACCAGCCCCGGTCGATGATCGCGAGCAATTGCCGGCCACCTGCGACCGGCTGCGGGTCGACGGCGATGTGGCAGGTTTGCGGGTCCTGGATCAGTTGATCCTCGACGATATTCGGCAACGCCTGACGCAACCGCGGGCCGCGCAATGGCGGCAGCTTGGCGGGCATCATCAGCAGGTCGCGGGCGGCGACCATCAGCACCGTCGACGAAGCGCGCGGCAGCAGCGCGAGCGCCGAGCGGCCCGCGCGTTGGGTACGGCCCGACTTGTCGAGCAGCACGAACGACAGGTCCGGCAATTGCCATTCCTGCGACGGCACCGCCGGATCACGCGGCGGCAATAGAACGATCAGCGTGCTCAAAGGCCACTCTCTCTGGGAAAGGCGTTATTCATAGTTGGTCTTGTACCCGCACGATACGCGTAGTGTGAGTCAATGCGTCGCGATAGACGAGCGTCGTGCGGTCTACTTCCGCGCGTTCGTGCTGCACCCGGCCGTGGATCAGAAAGTAATTCGTGTTGACGTCCATGGCATTTGGATCGATCGCGATCGACTGTACGCCGGCGCCGGTCAAGGCGAGTTGCACGTCGCTCACGTTGTGGAAAAACACCGTCTGCCGGCGCGCGACGAAGGCTTGCGCGGACGACAGGTTCATTCCCGGCACGATCGCCGCGATCACTTCGGCGGAAGCCGTATTCATGTTGACAGCCGATACCGTCGGCAGCACGGTGACGAACGGCCGCAAGCGCGCGACCATTTCGGGCGTATAGCCGGGGATGTCGAGCAACGAATCCACGCTGATCATTTGCAGCGGCGCGAGCGCCGCGTTGTCGTCGCCGTCTTCCATACCGGGTTTGTCGGTGAAGCTGCCGCCGGTGGCGCCGCCCTGCGGGGTCGGGGTCGCTGTTGTCCCGGTGGTGGACGTGACTGTCTGGAAGCGTGTCGCCGATTGAGAAAGGCTCGCGCGGACCTGCACGGCGGTGTTTTTTGCCAGTTGGCTGTTCACGCCGAGGGACACCAGCAGGCGCTGATAGGCGCCGATCTGTTCCGTGTTCAGTTGCATGACGCCCGGCGCTGGGCTCGAGACCAGATTGCGGAGGTTGAATTTCGCCTGGGCGTCTTCGATTGAACCTGAGAGGTAGGTTTCCTGGCCTTGCTCGGCTCTGACTTCACCTATTTGCCCAAGGAAATCCGACAGGCGTGTTTTGACGATGGGGACGCCCCATAGGCCGCCCAGGTACGTGATGCCTGTTGAGGTGTCGCCCTCCGAGCGGAGGATCAGGCGCGTCCAGTCGAGCGCACCGCGGGCGACCCATTGCGCCTGGGATAGGAGGCGCTGGTTTTCTATCCTGCGGATTTGGACTTGCTGGCGCCAGAGCATGCCCGATACTAATATCGCTGATAGCGCGACTACTAGTAGGGCGCTGATGATTGCCACGCCCTGTTGTTTTGCCTGCGGCGGGTTTGGTTTTTTCTGTGTGCCTATGGCGTTGGCCTTTCCTTGGTTTGCCCGCGGCTGCTTTCCCGGCTGTGTGCCTACGGCTTTGGCCTTTCCTTGGTTTGCCTGCGGCTGCTTTCCTGGCTGTGTGCCTAAGGCGTTGGCCTTTCCTTGTTTTGTTATTGGTTTATTTGCTTTCCCCCTGTGCGGGGGGGCACCTACTTTTCTTTGCCTGCTGCAAAGAAAAGTAGGCAAAAGAAAGCAGCTCAAACCGCTAATTCTTAAATGGGTCCCCTGGCTTGGAGGGGGCAGTGGTGCATCTGGAATCTGTGCCCCCATATCCTCAACCCGAAGTGACAAGGCAGTCATACCTCCCGCCTCGCGCTCCGCGCTCGCCGGAAGGGCCTGCCTGGAAAACCAGTGGCTTCGTTTGAGGTGAGTGGGGGCCGTCGGCTTTGCCTCGGCGAAATTCCCCACCAATTTTCCGGCGGTAGCTTGTGTGTGAGGGACGCAGGCATCAGAAGCACCGCTTGTTTTTCGTGATGTACCGCTCGGCGCGCGCAGCGCCGCCGGAACGGATGACTGCCTTGTCACAAGCGCGGAGTGTGCGGGGGCACCGATTCCAGATGCACCACTACGGATAGCTGCGCGGGGGACCCGCTTAGCATTAGCGGTTTGAGCCGCTTTCTTTTGCCTACTTTTCTTTGCGGCTGCAAAGAAAAGTAGGTGCCTGCCCCGCACAGGGGCGACGCAAATAGACCGATAAGAAAACAAGGAAAGGCCAACGCCGTAAGAGCGCAGACAAAAACAGGAACGCTGAGCAGGCAAAGAACCAAAGGAAAAGCACCGCCGCAGGCGCCCACCCACAGAGCGTCGCGGAGACAACAAAGACACTAAAAGCCCAGAGCGTCGCGGAGACAAAAAAGAGAACTTCATACTCATTCTCCGACGAGAAAAACCCGCGTAACAGGCCGCGCCAACGACTTCGCCCCAACACTCACTTCCAGCCCAGTCACCGACCGCGGCAGCGGCGCATTCCCCAACTGGGGCACCTTCAAATTATTATCGTTCTCCGTGATAGCACTCTGCACATCCTTCATCTGCGTGGTCCAGCCAACCTTCGGCACATAAAGACGGGCAGAAATAGCACCGACCCCGCCCATCAAAGGCACTGCCGTCCAGCCATCTCCCTCGCCACCGCGCAGCGCGCGCCGCAACTCGCCCACATTCCCCAACGGCGGCGACGCATACCGAACCACCCGCCCATCGGACACGCGATATCTCACCACCTGCAAACGCGGCGCCGTCCCCGGCAACAACGTCTCCCTCACGATCTGCAGCACGCTGCCTGAAACCGACACCGCCGCCTGTCCGGATTCATCATCCGACGCGGCCTGCCGCGCATCGATCCGCATCTGGTCGAATAGCTGCGCAAAGACGCGCTCATCTTCCATCGCGCTCGTAATCGTCTGCCGGCCACGAATGATCTGATCGAGCCCCCGCCACGACAGCACGGCAATCACCGCCATGATCGCGAT
>NZ_DASRSY010000449.1:0-9276 GCF_035656215.1 Paraburkholderia sp. | reverse complement strand
CGAATTCGTCTCGGTGGTCGGCCCGACCGGCTGCGGCAAATCCACCTTGCTGCACGTCGGTGCGGGTTTGTTGGGGCCGTCGTCGGGCACGGTCAGTGTGTTCGGCGAGCCGCTCAAGGGGATCAACCGGCGCGCCGGCTACATGTTCCAGGCCGACGCACTGATGCCGTGGCGCTCGGCCATCGACAACGTGATGGCCGGCCTCGCATTTCATGGCGTGCCGCCGGTCGAAGCGCGCAGCAAAGCCGACGAGTGGTTGAAGCGCGTCGGCCTGGGCGGTTTCGGCGACCGCTATCCGCATCAACTTTCGGGTGGTATGCGCAAACGCGTCGCGATGGCACAGACGCTGATTCTCGACCCCGACATCATTCTGATGGACGAGCCGTTTTCCGCGCTCGATATCCAGACGCGTCAACTGATGGAAAACGAGTTGCTCGACCTGTGGGCGGCGAAACGCAAGGCGGTGCTGTTCATTACGCACGATCTCGACGAAGCGATCTCGATGTCCGACCGCGTGGTGGTGCTGTCAGCGGGTCCAGGCACGCATCCGATCGGCGAATTCACAATCGATCTGCCACGGCCGCGCGATGTTGCCGAGATTCGTGCGCACCCGCGTTTCGTCGAGTTACATGCACAGATCTGGAGTGTGCTGCGCGATGAGGTGCTCAAGGGCTATCAGCAGCAACTCACGGCCGTTTAATCGCGGCGCACAGTTGGGTCCCGTAGTTGAGTGACACATTTGCGTCTTGCTGTTGCGTTCGCTAGTTGCGTCAGAAGTTGCGTCGATCAATCGTCTAAGGCAAACCGAGTCATGTGGAAGACGTTGCGCCCGAACCGGGCGAACCTGGTGATCTGGCAGTGGCTGCTGCTCGTGCTGTGTTTCGTGCTCTGGTACGTGCTGACCAGTCCGACACTGCTGCCGCCGTTCTATTTCGACGACCCGAACAAGGCCGCGTTCTTCTTCGGCGAGCCGCAGAAGGTGCTTCAGCGAATCTGGGAGTGGTTCACTGGCGGCGAAATCTATCTGCACCTGTGGATCACACTGGTCGAAACGGTCCTCGCGTTCGCGCTCGGCACCGCGCTCGGACTCGGCGTCGGTCTGTGGCTTGCGCTGTCGCCGCTCGCGAGCGCGCTATTCGATCCGTACATCAAGGCCGCCAATTCGATGCCGCGCGTGATTCTCGCGCCGATCTTCGGGGTGTGGTTTGGCCTCGGCATCTGGTCGAAGGTGGCGCTAGGCGTCACGCTGGTGTTCTTTATCGTGTTCTTCAACGTCTACCAGGGCGTGAAGGAAGTGAGCCCGGTTGTGCTCGCCAACGCGCGCATGCTCGGCGCGAACCGCAAGCAGTTGCTGCGCTTCGTGTACCTGCCAAGCGCGATGAGCTGGGTGTTTTCGAGTCTGCATACCTCGGTGGGCCTGGCGTTCGTCGGCTCGGTGGTGGGGGAATATCTCGGCTCGGCGCGCGGCGTCGGCTATCTGATTCTGCAAGCCGAAGGCACCTTCGATATCAATACCGTGTTCGCCGGGATTCTGGTGTTGACGGCGTTCGCGCTGATTCTCGATGCCATCGTCGGAATTGGCGAGCGGCGGCTGATGAAGTGGCAGCCGAATTCGGGTGAAACGGAAAAGCTGTAGTCACGCGAGCGCAGAGTGCAGCCGGCGAAAAACGTAGCGGACGCAAGGTTCAATCAGCGTAGAGATCGACACGCTGAGTCCAACAAGTGAAAGCCCAAAAAAAACGGCGCGCGGTTTCAAAACCGCGCGCCGTTCCTATTTTGTTGCTCGACGAAGTGTGTGTTGAGCGCGCGATGGCTAACGCCTAAGGCGTAATCACCACCTTCCCGATCACCCGGCGCTCGGCCATATCGCGCAACGCGCGGCCCGTGTCTTCGAGCGAATAGCGTTCCGACACATACGGCTTGAGCTTGCCCTCGCCGATCCAGCCGGTCATCTGCTGGAACGCGGCGTGATTGTGCTGCGGCTCGCGTTTCGCAAAGTCGCCCCAGAACACGCCCACCAGGCTTGCGCCTTTGAGCAGCGTCAGGTTGAGCGGCAACTTCGGGATTTCACCGTTCGCAAAACCGACCACCAGATAGCGCCCGCGCCAGCCGATGCTGCGAAACGCCGGTTCCGCATAAACACCGCCGACCGGATCGTAGATCACGTCCGGACCCTTGCCGTCGGTCAGCGCCCTGATGCGTTCGCGCAGGTCTTCGGTGTTGTAGTTGATAGTGGCATCCGCGCCGTGCTTCACGCAGGTGGCGAGCTTCTCGTCGCTCGACGCCGCGGCGATCACGCGCGCGCCGAGTGCCTTGCCGATCTCGACCGCGGCGAGTCCGACGCCGCCTGCCGCGCCCAAAACAAGCATTGTCTCGCCGGCCTTCAACTGGCCGCGATCGACCACCGCATGATGCGAAGTGCCATAGGCGAGGGTGAACGCGGCGGCCAGTTCGAATTCGACGCCGTCCGCCAGCGGTACGCACGCCGCGACCGGCGCCAGCGCCTGCTCGGCAAACCCGCCCGAGCCGGTGAACGCGACTACCCGCGAGCCCGGCTTGAACTGCGTCACACCGGCACCGACCGCGCGCACGACGCCCGCGACTTCCGAGCCAGGCGTAAAGGGCAGAGGTGGTTTGAACTGGTATTTGTTCTCGATGATCAGCACGTCGGGAAAATTGACGGCCGCGGCTTTGACGTCGATCACGACGTGGCCGGGCGGCGGCTCGAGGTCCGGCAGATTTTCGACGACCAGGCTCTCCGGCGGCCCATATTGATTACAGCGAATCGCGCGCATCGTGTCTCCATATCGATCAAGGTCCCCAAGCGGACTTCCTTCGGGGCGTCGCAACCATTCTGAGTGTAAAACAATTCGCACGACCGTGCGTTTTTGTTGTTCGAAGCCGGCTGCTTGCGCGGTCGATACCCGTCGGCGCGGGGCCCGGCGCGTGCGCTTTGCATGTGATGCATGCACCGCCTGCCGTGTCGTTCGCGTGCCTTCTTTCCTCGGTTACAATCGCCGCATGCGAATCCTACTCAGCAATGACGACGGCTATCTGGCGCCCGGGCTTGCCGCGCTTTACGAAGCGCTCAAGCCGATCGCGGACGTCACCGTGATGGCCCCCGAGCAGAACTGCAGCGGCGCGTCCAATTCCTTGACGCTGTCGCGTCCGCTTTCGGTGCTGCGCTCGGCGAATGGTTTCTACTACGTCAACGGCACGCCGACCGACTCGGTGCACATCGCGCTGACCGGTATGCTGGACCACACGCCGGACCTCGTCGTCTCGGGCATCAACAACGGCCAGAACATGGGCGAGGACACGCTCTATTCGGGCACCGTCGCCGCCGCCACCGAAGGCATCATGTTCGGTGTGCCGGCTATTGCCTTCTCGCTGGTCGATAAAGACTGGGTGCATCTCGAAGACGCTGCGCGTGTCGCCGCCGAGATCGTCGCGCACTACCTCGAGCAACCGCTGCCGGGGCATCCGCTTCTGAACGTCAATATTCCAAACCTGCCGTACGAGCAACTCGACGGTTGGCATATCACGCGTCTCGGCAAGCGGCATCCGTCGCAGCCGGTGATTCGCCAGACCAACCCGCGCGGCGAACCGATCTACTGGATTGGACCGTCCGGCAGCGCGCGTGATGCGAGCGAAGGTACCGATTTCCATGCCGTTGCCAACGGGCACGTGTCGATCACGCCGTTGCAGCTGGACCTGACCCATACGCAAATGCTGCCCGCAGCGCGCGACTGGGCGCGCGCCGGCAGCGGCACTTCATGAGCAGCGAGCGCGCAAAGCGCTTCCCGCTCGGCCTCGAGGATCTGGTGCGCGAACCGCGCCGGCCTGAAGGGCGTCCGGGCGACGTGCGCGCGGCGGTACTCGCCGCGAGTGCGGCGCTGAATGCGCGCCAGCAACCCGCGAAGAATGCGCCGCTCGGCTCTGCGGGGAAGACCCCGGCTAAGTCACCGGCGACGTCGCAAGCAAAACCGCATGCCAGGGTGCAGGCGAAGGCGCCAATGAAGGCTCCGGCCAACGCCCAGGCCAAGCCGCAAGCCAAGCCACGCGCAACAGCCGTCGCGCAAGCTTCGGCTGTGCGCGCCGCGCCAAAACCGGTGCCGGTGAACAAACCCGCGGCCAAACCCAGCGAGCGCAGCGCCGTGCCGAACGTCGCGTTGAACGGCGCTTTGGCGCTGACTTCGGAACGCGTTCGCGAACGGATGGTCGAACGCCTGCGTGCGAACGGCGTGACCGATCAGCGCGTGTTGAACGCGATGTCGGTCGTGCCGCGTCATATGTTCGTTGACCCGGGTCTCGCGGCCCAGGCCTATGAAGACGCCGCACTGCCTATCGGCCATCACCAGACGATTTCCAAGCCCTCCGTGGTCGCGCGGATGATCGAACTGGCGGCCGCCGGCCGCGCGTTGAACAACGTGCTCGAAATCGGCACCGGTTGCGGCTATCAGGCGGCGGTGCTGAGTCAGGTCGCGCGGGACGTTTATTCGATCGAACGCATCAAGCCGCTGTCCGAACGCGCGAAGACAAATTTGCGTCCGCTGCGCATTCCGAACATCCGGCTGCACTACGGCGACGGCCGCCTCGGGCTGCCGTTAGCGGCGCCGTTCGATGCGATCGTGATCGCCGCGGCCGGCCTTGACGTACCGCAGGCATTGCTTGAACAACTCGCGATCGGCGGCCGTCTGGTCGCGCCAGTCGGCTCGCAGGAAGGCCAGAACCAGGTGCTGACTCTGGTCGAACGCCTCGGACCCGCGCAGTGGCGCGAGTCGCGGCTTGATCGCGTTTTCTTTGTACCCTTAAAATCCGGAGTGATTTGACACCGATGAGTATGTTGCGCGCGATGCAAAGAACCAGACTGAATATCCCCATGACCGTAACCCAGCGTAGCGTGTGCGTGCTCGCCTTGTCCCTGTTGATGTCGGCTTGTGCGACCCGCCTCGATCAGGCGCCGGTCGTCGACCGCTCCGGCAGTGGCGCGCTCGGCACGCAAGCCGCGCAGCAGCCGGCCGTGCCGCTCGGACCGCCCCCGCCGGGCTACTACCGCGTGAAGCCGGGCGACACGCTGTACCGGATCGCGCTGGAGAACGGCCAGAACTACCGCGATATTTCGACGTGGAACAATCTCACTAACCCGAATCAGATTGAAGTCGATCAGTTGCTGCGCGTCGTGCCGCCGGGCGCGAACACCGCCGCGCTGACGCCGGGCGTGTCGACGGCGCCGATCGGCAGCGGTGGCGCGGTGCAGAGCGCGCCGCTTGGCAGCACGCCGCCGTCGGCAGGTGCTGCAGCAGGTGTCGCGGCGCCGCCGATCTATGGTTCGGGTGCGAACAACGCTTCGCTGACGCCACCGGCCAATCCGGGCGCAGCGAGCGATTCGAACGCCGGCGCATCGGGCAACGTGGTGTTCGCATGGCCGGTGCGAGGGCCGATGCTCGGCACTTTCAACGATTCGACCAACAAGGGTATTAATATCGGCGGCGCGGCCGGCGATCCGGTCAAGGCTTCTGCGGATGGGCGCGTGGTTTATGCCGGAAATGGGCTGCGTGGTTACGGCAATCTCATTATCATCAAGCATGATGCAACTTATCTCACGGCGTATGCACACAACCGCGCTTTGATGGTAAAAGAGGGGGACGCGGTGACGAAAGGGCAGAAAATTGCTGAGATGGGCAATAGCGATTCCGACCGTGTGATGTTGCATTTCGAAGTTCGCCGGCAGGGTAAACCTGTCGACCCACTGAAGTATTTGCCGCCGCAATAAGCGATACGACCATGCCGAAATCGAAGCGCCGCTTACCGCAAGCCGAGTCTGAGACGATCAGCCGCGTCACGCCCGCTTCGGTGGAGGAAGGCGGCGCTTCGGAAGTGGAAGAAGAGGTTGTAGAGGAGCGCGATCTCGACGAACGCCAGAGCGCCGCGGAAGAACCCGGCGAGGCCCGCGAAGCTCCGCCCGACGCGGACGATTTCCGCGCGCTGCTGCAAGCCGAGCTGACGGCTGACACGATTCAGCATTACCTGAACCGCATCAGCGTCAAACCGCTTCTGACCGTCGAAGAAGAGCAGAAGTATTCGCGTCTCGCCAAGGCGGGCGAGTTCGAGGCGCGGCAAGTGATGATCGAGCGCAATTTGCGGCTCGTCGTCAGCATCGCGAAGGGTTACCTGAACCGCGGCGTGCCGCTGCTCGATCTGATCGAAGAGGGCAACCTCGGCTTGATGCATGCCATCGAGAAATTCGATCCTACACGCGGCTTTCGTTTCTCTACTTACGCCACGTGGTGGATTCGCCAGAGCATCGAGCGCGCAATCATGAATCAGGCGCGCACCGTGCGCTTGCCGGTGCACGTGATCCGTGAGCTCAACCAGGTGCTGCGCGCGAAGCGCCATCTGGAAAAGAATTCGATGAATTCCGGCGAAGCAGCCGAGCGCCGCGACGCCAGCATCGACGACATTGCCTATCTGACCGGCAAGACCACCGACGAAGTCACCGACATTCTCGCGCTGAACGAACACACCGCCTCGCTCGACGCGCCGCTCGATCTCGATCCGGCGAGCAGCCTGCTCGACCTGCTGTCCGACGACCAAAGTCAGTCGCCAGATGCCGAAGTGCAGCACCGCGAGCTGGAAACGCTCACGCGTGCATGGCTCGCGCGCCTGTCGGACAAGCATCGTCATGTGATCGAGCGCCGCTTCGGGCTGAACCACATCGAACCCGCCACGCTCGAAGAGCTGGCCGACGAAATGGGCCTCACGCGCGAGCGTGTGCGCCAGATCCAACAGGAAGCGCTGGTGCGGCTGAAGCGTTTCTTTGCCTCTAACGGTGTTCGGAAGGACGCCGTTCTATAACTGATGACACCGATTCTTGTTTTCGACATCGAGACGATTCCCGATGTCGCCGGCATTCGCCGCCTCGAAAATTTGCCCGATACGCTGAGCGACGCCGAAGTCGCCGAGCACGCCTTTGCGGTGCGTCGCGAAAAGACCGGCGGCGATTTTCTGCCGCACCACCTGCAACGGATCGCCGCGATTTCCTGTGTGTTCCGCGACAACAATGGTTTCCGCGTGCGCTCGCTCGGCACGCTGGAAGACGGCGAGGCGGCGCTTGTGCAGTCGTTTTATCGCGTGATCGAGAAGTACACGCCACAGCTCGTGTCGTGGAACGGCGGCGGGTTCGACTTGCCGGTGCTGAACTACCGCGCGCTGATCAACGGCATTCCGGCCTCCCGTTTCTGGGACCTCGGCGAGGACGATCGCGAGTTCAAGTGGAACAACTACATCAGCCGCTACCACGCGCGCCACACCGATCTGATGGACGTGCTGGCGATGTATCAGGCGCGCGCCAATGCACCGCTCGACGCGCTTGCCAAGATGTGCGGGTTCCCAGGCAAGATGGGTATGGACGGCAGCCAGGTGTGGCAGGCTTACCAGGAAGGCCGCATCGAGGAAATCCGTAACTATTGCGAGACCGACGTCGTCAATACGTATCTGCTGTATTGCCGCTTTCAGTTGATCCGCGGCGCGTTTTCGGCCGAAGAGTATGCGGACGAGATCAATCTGGTCAAAAATGCGCTGGCGCTGGAAGCGGCGCCGCAATGGGCCGAGTATCTGGCCGCATTCGATCAATAGGCCGCTTAACAGTCTTGTGACGAAGCGGTTCGCCACACGCTGATGGGGTAGGCGCTCCGACGGCTGCCGCCGTAGCGCGAAATCGTGCGCAAGCGCCCCGGTTCGCCTTACGCCAATCACGATCGAAGCGCTCCACGCGGCTGGCGGCCACTACCGTCGCGCCAAATCGTTGGCAACGGCAGCGCTTCGTCTACAATCTCGCCTTTCCCCCAAGCTTGTCAGGAAGTCGCAGGTGTCCCGAACTGCCCCACAACGTCGCTCGCCGAAGCGCCAGAAGGCGCCCGCGCCGGTGAAAGCGCGCGTCATTACCGGCAATGAGCCGATTATCGAAATTGTTTCGCTCGACATGGAAGCGCGCGGCGTGGGTCGTGTCGAGAGCGAAGACGGCACGCCCGGCAAGGTGATTTTTGTCGAAGGCGCGTTGCCCGGCGAGCGTGTCAGCTACGCGACGCAACGCAGCAAGGCGAAATTCGAGCAAGCCGAAGTGGTCCAGGTGCTGCGCGAAAGCGTGCTTCGCACCACGCCGAAATGCGCTTACTTCGACACCTGCGGCGGCTGTTCGATGCAGCATCTCGACATCCGCGCCCAGATCGCCGTCAAGCAGCGCGTGCTCGAAGACGATTTCCAGCACCTGGCGAAGCTGCGCCCGGAGACCGTGTTCCGGCCGATTCAAGGGCCGGCGTGGGGATACCGCTACCGTGCCCGTCTGGCTGTGCGCTATCTGCCGGAAAAGGGCGGCATGCGCATCGGCTTCTACGAGAAGAAAAGCAGCAATATCGCCGACATGAAAACCTGCGAGGTGCTGCTGCCGCACGTATCGGCGATGCTGATGCCGCTGCGTTTCATGGTTCGCAAGCTGTCGATTTACGATCGTATGCCGCAGATCGAGCTTGCGGTCGGCTCGTCGGTCACCGCGCTGGTGTTACGCAATCTCGCGCCGATCACCGCCGCCGACGAACAGGTGCTGCGCGATTTCGCCGACGAGCATAAGGTGCAGTGGTGGCTGCAGCCGGGCGGTCCCGACACGGTCGCGCCGTTCTATCCGCTCGATGTGGAGCTCGACTACACGCTGCCGGAATTCAACATCCGGATGCCGTTCAAACCCACCGATTTCACCCAGGTGAATCACGCAATCAATCGCGTCCTGGTGAGCCGCGCGCTGCGTCTGCTGGCCCCGGCCAGCACGGACCGCGTGCTCGATCTGTTCTGTGGAATCGGCAACTTCACGTTGCCGCTCGCACGGATTTCGAAGGAAGTGGTGGGCATCGAAGGCAGTGACGTGCTGACTTCGCGCGCGCTCGCCAATGCTGAGCTGAACGGCGTAGCGGGCCATACGTCGTTCGCTTGCCGCAACCTGTTCGAAGTCACCGCCGACGACATGCGCGCGCTCGGCCATTTCGACAAATTTCTCATCGACCCGCCGCGTGAAGGCGCGCTGGCAGTGGCGAAGGCACTGGCCGAGATCGCACAAAGCGGCAATGGGCCGCTGCCCAAGCGTATCGTCTATGTGTCGTGCAATCCGGCAACGCTCGCACGCGATTCGGACCTGCTCGTGCATGGGGCCGGCTATCGGCTGGTGGGCGCGGGTGTGGTGAACATGTTCCCGCACACCTCGCACGTGGAATCGATTGCGTTGTT
>NZ_DASRSY010000448.1:0-10771 GCF_035656215.1 Paraburkholderia sp. | reverse complement strand
GCGCGGTGGTGGCGGCTTCGCTCGTGCCGGCTGAAAAGCGGGCGAGCGCGATTGCACTGATGTTCACCGGCTTGACGCTGGCGAATGTGCTGGGTGTGCCGTTCGGCACTTTCGTCGGCCAGGAATTCGGCTGGCGCGCGGCGTTCTGGATTGTCAGCGCGTTCGGCGTATTGTCGCTGGCGGGCGTGTCGCTGCTGGTGCCGAATCGTCATGATTCCGGCCCGGTCGGGCTGGGCCATGAAGTACGCGTGCTGAAGGACCCGCAAGTCTGGACTGCGCTCGCGATGACGGTGCTCGGCTTCGGCGGTGTGTTCGTCGTGTTCACCTATATCGCGCCGATTCTCGAACAGGTCAGCGGCTTCTCGCCGCGTGGCGTGACGCTGATTCTGGTGCTGTTCGGCGTGGGTCTCACGATCGGCAATACCGTGGGCGGCAAGCTCGCGGACCGTGCGCTGATGCCTTCGCTGATGGGCATTCTGGTGGCGCTCGCGGTGGTGATGGCGATCTTCGCGCGCACCAGTCATTCGCAGGTGGCCGCGGCAATCACCATTTTCGTGTGGGGCATTGCGGCGTTCGCGACCGTGCCGCCGTTGCAGATGCGCGTGGTCGAGAAGGCCGCTGCGGCGCCGAATCTGGCTTCGACGCTCAATATCGGCGCATTCAACGTGGGCAATGCTGGCGGCGCGTGGCTCGGCGGTCTGGTGATCAATCATGGCCATTCGCTCGATACGCTGCCGTGGGTCGCGGCGGCGGTCAGCGTGGCGGCGTTGCTGCTCACGTGGTTCGCGGCACGGATGGATGCTCCTGCATCGGTCGTCGCGCAGCGCGCCTGAGTGTGTGTGAGACGCACCTGATCTCCCCGGATGGATATGCCCGAGTGTGTGAACGCGCTCGAGCGCATCTGAGCCCAAACATGCCCATATGAAAAATTCGCACAAGCTTTGCGAGAATCGTCCTCCGCAATGCTGATAACAGTGTGAAGATAACTTCGTTGGGCGCGGCAAGGCGCGATGCTATCTTGCTTCCATTAACCGCTTGCCCGCCGTCCGGCGGCGCTACTGGAGGCAATCATGCATTCCCCGCTTGCGCTGGTTCGCGATCCCACGGCTGACACCGATGCGTCGCTGCGTGCCGCTGAACCCTTCGATGCTCTTGAACATCTGGTCGGCGTGAATCTCGCCCGTTTGCGCGCCGAGCGCCAACTTTCGCTCGACGCCCTGGCCCGCGCTTCCGGCGTCTCGCGAGCGATGCTCGCGCAGATCGAGTCGGCGCGCAGTGTGCCATCCATCAAGGTGCTGTGCAAGGTGGCATCGGCGTTGAAGGTATCGGTGGCGGCGTTCTTGCGGCGTCATGCGACCAACGGCTTCGAACATTTGCCGGCGGAGCGTTCGTCGCGCCTCGTCAGTTCGAATGGGCGCTACTCGGCCCGACCGCTTTATCCCGATGCCGAGCCGACCGCCGCCGAGTTTCACGAGTTGCGTATCGCGCCGTTGCATACCGAGTCCGGCACGCGCCGCGCGCCGGGCACCACGGTGAATCTGGTGGTGAGCGAAGGCACGCTGGAAGTCAGCGTGCACGATCAACGCCAATTGTTGGCCACGGGCGACGCGATCGTGTTCGACGCCGACCAGCCGCACAGCCTGCGCAATCCCGGTGACACCGAAGCGCGCGCGTTTCGCGTGACGCTGAAGGCGGAAACGCCGCCGCGCTGGGATGTGCCTGCGTCGCACGACGTGACACGGCAGGCCGCGCCGGTCTGACATCAGCGGTTTCCGGGCGGATTCGCTGCGAAGCAGAGATGTCCGTCTAATCAGTAGGGGTTGCGCTGCAGGTCCCGCGCGACTGTTGTATGCTTTGCCAGCCGGTCAATCCGGCAATCAGTGCGTCTTCAGGGCGGGGCGAAATTCCCCACCGGCGGTATGCCGGCAGCGCGAAAGCGTGAGCCGGTGAGCCCGCGAGCGCCCGTGTCGTCAATGTGTTTGGCGCTGTGCAACTACGTTGCATGGGACCAGAGTAAGAGCTTTGCATGGGAACAGAGTAAGCGCTAAAGCGCTAACTCTGGTCGACACGGGGTCAGCAGATCTGGTGAGAAGCCAGAGCCGACGGTTAGAGTCCGGATGGAAGAAGATGTGCAGATAGTCATGTTCGTTTCCGTGGCGCCGCCCGAGATTGGCGCGGTGCGCGAGCGTCGCTTTGCGCGGCGTTCAACGGCGCGTCTTTGTCTGTTTGCAATGCCCTGAAACGTTTTTCGCCCAACTTTTGCGATGAGCGTTTCAACTATGTCCTTTGCTACTTTTCCTGCTCCGTCGGTGATTGCAGACAATGCAATTCTCGATCTTCCCCTGCTCGCCACCGAGCCCGTTCCGCCACGTATCGCCGCCGCCTTGCAAGCCATGCGCGATGGCCGCGCTGTCGTCCTGCAAGACGATCACGACCGCGAGAACGAAGCCGATCTGATCGTCTCTGCCGAGCGTCTTTCCGTCGAAACCATGGCCTTGCTGATCCGCGAATGCAGCGGCATCGTCTGCCTGTGCCTGCCCGACGACAAGATCCGCGCACTCGAGCTGCCGCCGATGGCCGTCAACAACGAAAGCCGTCATGGCACCGCGTTCACGGTTTCGATCGAAGCCCGCGAAGGTGTGACGACCGGCGTGTCCGCACTCGATCGCGTAACGACGATTCGCGCGGCAATCAGCGACACGGCGAAGCCCGCCGATATCGTGCGCCCGGGTCACGTGTTTCCGCTACGTGCGCAGCCCGGCGGTGTACTTGCGCGTCGTGGCCACACCGAAGGCACGGTCGATCTGGCGATTCTCGCGGGTCTGAAGCCGGCCGGCGTGTTGTGCGAACTGATGAACGCGGACGGCACGATGACGCGCGGCGCGGACGTGGAGCGCTTCGCCGTGCAACACAATCTGCCGATGCTGACGATCGCCGAGCTGGTGGAATTCCGCCAGGCGCTGGCGACGGCGCGCGAATGCGTGGCCGACGAGGCGTGATGCGTTAAGCGGTGTCGCGTGCGGTGATCTGTTGGAGGTTGAGCGCGGACGTTCCGTCGCGCTATACGACGACGGCGCCCGCCAGCGCGAATTTCACGCATTCTCGCGCGTTTGAAAAAAAGCCGGCTTTGATGAACGGCACCCCAAAATCGTTGGACGGATTTCCAACTTTGCGGGGCGAGTTCATCAAAGCCGGCTTTCTTACTGCCGCACCCGTTACGACTGCACGTCGCCGAATTCGCCTCGTACACCGGCCTCAACCAGTGCGGGCAGCTCATCCATGTGCTTCATGATGCGTGTCATGCCCATCTTGCGTAGCGCATCCGCGTAACCGTCGGGAATATGGCTCGCGCCGACGAAGGCAATCGTCTTCATGCCTGCCGCACGCGCCGCATTCAAACCGGCCACGCTATCTTCCACGACAATGCATCGCGCCGGGTCCACACCCAGCGCTTTCGCTGCGAACAGATACACATCCGGATAAGGCTTTGGCCGCGCCACCTGTTCGGCGCTGAAAATCCGCTCGCCGAAAATCTGCTGCAAGCCCGCGCGCCGCACCGATGCATGCACGCGCGCCATCCGGCTGTTCGACACGACCGCGGCAGGCAGCGTCACGCGTTGCAAGGCCTCGCGCACGCCGTTGATCGGGCTGAGCGATGCCGCGAGCGCAAGCTCGACATTGTGTTCGATCGTATTGAAGAAATCGGCGGGCAGCGTGATATCGAACGATTTCTCGATGCCTTCGAGAAAGCGCGAGGTCTGCTGGCCGAACGCCGTTTTGACGGCCGGTTCGAAGTCGAGGCCGGGGAAGCTGGCGGACAGCGTTTCGAGCAACACGCGGTCAGCGATGATTTCGCTGTCGACGAGCACGCCGTCGCAGTCACAGATGAGGTGGTCGATCATGCTTTAAAGCGGAAAGCGAGAGGCACGCGAGCAGGACAGTTGCAAGCTCATGCGCGGAGATTGAAAACATCATGATACGTGCTTTGGCGCCGCGTGCGCGGCGCCATCGCTGTCCGTCGGTGCTTATTTGCGGCGCTGAACGTGCTTTGAGAAGGCCCTTAGCGGGCCCCTTTTGGTGCGCACTTTATTGGGCGTACGTTGCAAGATCAGTGCGCGTGCAGGTACAGATACAGTCCCGTTGCCGCCGCACCGCCCATCAGTGGACCGCACACCGGAATCCACGAATAACGCCAGTCGCTGTCGCGCTTGCCCGGAATCGGCAGCAGCGCGTGCATCAGACGCGGCGACAGGTCGCGCGCGGGGCTCATCGCGTAACCGGTTGGGCCGCCGAGCGAAATGCCGATGCCGAGCACCAGCAGGCCGACCGGCAGCGCGTCGAGCGCACCCAGGCCAACCTGCGGCGAAGCCAGATACAGCACGCCGAGAATCAGCACGAAAGTCGCGATCATTTCGGTGAGCAGGTTATGCGGCACGCTGCGAATGGCGGGCGACGTGCAGAACACGCCGAGCTTCACGTCGGCATCGGCCTCCTTGTTGAAGTGCTGACGATAAGCGACCCACACGAGCAGGGCGCCCGCCATCCCGCCGAGCATCTGCGCCGCGATATAGCCTGGCACTTTGGCCCACGCGAATTTGCCCGCCAGCGCGAGGCTGATCGTCACGACGGGATTCAGGTGCGCGCCGCTGTACGATGCCGTGACGTACACGGCGATGAACACGGCCATCGCCCAGCCCATCACGATCACGATCAGGTCCGCGCCTTTGCCTTTGGTGCGCGCGAGCAGCACGTTGGCGACCGCGCCGTTGCCGAGTAGCACCAGGAGCGCGGTGCCGATAAATTCCGCAATGTAAGGAGACATCGTTTGTTATCCGAAATATAGTTGTTAGGGAAGCCGCGGAATAAAGCGGCTTCGTTATGTCGAAAGGTGTCTTATGGTACTGATGGAAAACAATCAGGGCGTGTCGGCCCAGGCCTTCGCGGCGCGGATGGCGCGCTTCCAGCCGTCGAGGCATTCCTTGACGTCGGCGTGCGGCAGGGCAGGCGTGAAACGGCGATCGAGCGCCCACTGGCTTTGCAGTTCGTCCACGTCTTTCCAGTAGCCGACCGCGAGACCGGCCAGATACGCCGCGCCCAGTGCGGTCGTCTCCGATACCTTGGGCCGCACTGCATCAACGCCGAGAATGTCCGCCTGGAACTGCATCAGCAGATTGTTCGCGCAAGCGCCGCCGTCCACGCGCAATTCGCCGATGCGAATGCCGGAGTCGGCTTCCATTGCTTTCAGCACGTCGAGCGATTGATAGGCGATCGAGTCGAGCGCGGCGCGGGCGATATGCGCCGAGCTCGTGCCGCGCGTTACGCCGAACAGCGTGCCACGCGCACGGGCATTCCAGTGCGGCGCGCCGAGGCCTGCGAACGCGGGCACCAGATACACGCCGTCGCTATGCGGTACGCTGCGCGCCAGCGTTTCGATTTCTGTGGCGTTCTTGATGATGCCGAGGCCGTCGCGCAGCCATTGCACCACTGCGCCGCCGATGAAAATGCTGCCTTCGAGTGCGTAGTTGATCTGGTCGCCGATCTGCCACGCGATGGTGGTGACGAGATTGTTCTTCGATTCGATCGGCTTGTCGCCGGTGTTCATCACGAGGAAGCAGCCCGTGCCGTAGGTGTTCTTCACCATGCCCGACTGCGTGCACATCTGGCCGAACAGGGCCGCGTGCTGGTCGCCGGCAATGCCCGCGAGCGGAATCTTGGAGGCAAACACAGTGGTTTTGGTCGGCCCATACACTTCCGACGACGCACGCACTTCCGGCAGCATGTTGCGCGGAATGTCGAGCGCTTCGAGCAGTTCGTCGTCCCACTTCAGCGTGTGGATGTTGAACAACATCGTGCGCGACGCGTTGGTCACATCGGTGACGTGCAGACCGCCCTTGGTGAAGTTCCACACGAGCCAGCTATCCACCGTGCCGAAGGCGAGGCGGCCTTGCTTCGCTTTTTCGCGTGCGCCTTCGACGTTGTCGAGGATCCAGCGGATCTTGGTTGCCGAGAAGTACGAATCGATCGGCAGGCCGGTTTTCGCGCGGACTTTTTCTTCGAGACCTTGCTCTTTGAGCTGATCGCAGAAGTCGGCCGTGCGGCGGTCTTGCCAGACGATCGCGTTATAGATGGGGTGGCCGGTTTCGCGGTCCCACACGATGGTGGTCTCACGTTGATTGGTAATGCCGATCGCGGCGATCGACGTGCCGTTCATGCCGGCGCGCGTGACCGCTTCAGCGGCGACGCCGGCCTGCGTCGACCAGATTTCCTGCGGATCGTGCTCGACCCAACCCGGACGCGGATAGATTTGCTGGAATTCTTTCTGAGCGGTCGACACGATATTGCCGAGCCGGTCGAACAGCATCGCGCGGGAGCTGGTGGTGCCTTGGTCAAGCGCGAGGATGTACTGATCCTGCATTGTCTCTTCTCCATGTGTTTTATGAATCGCCGGATCGCTGACCGGCGACGGGAACGGCTTGTTGCTTTAAGCGGGCTGCAACAGTTTGAGCTTGTGCGTCCCGGCTTTGTCAGTAGCCAAGGGGTGAAAATCGATTCGGTTAAACGGGGTCATGCAAGCGGCTGGGCCGCATTGCTACAGCCTGACTCGGTGGCCTGACCAGGTGGTCTAACGGAGCAGCCTAACCAAGTGCCTTAACTAGGCGGCTCAACTAAATAACCTGACTGGGCACTCTGTCGGACCGGCTCACGAGCGAGCCAGGTGTCGATGTCGCGTGTGATCGAATCGAGCGTGCCCGGTTCGAGGTGCAGGCCGAGTTTCGAGCGGCGCCACAACACGTCCTGCGCGCTGCGCGCCCATTCGGTGTCGCGCAGATAAGTGAGTTCGGCTTCGTAGAGACCCGGCGCGAAAGCGCGGCCGAGGTCCGCCACCGAGCGCGCGTTGCCAATGACATGCTTCACGCGCGTGCCGTACGCGCGGGCGAGGCGGTGAGCCAGGTCGGCGGGCAGCCAGGGATTCTGCTGCTTGAAGCCGGCGAGGAAGCGCTCGAAATTGGCTTGCGGAATATCGCCACCGGGCAACGGCACACCGGCCGTCCACGAAGGCGTGCCGTTATGGAGCGCGTGCGCGAGTTTGTCGACGGCTTCTTCCGCCAGCTTGCGGAACGTCGTGATCTTGCCGCCGAACACCGACAGAAGGGGCGCCTCGCCTGCGGGCGCATCGAGTTCCAGCGAGTAATCGCGCGTGACCGCCGAAGGGTTGTCCGCGCCTTCTTCCTCGAGCAGCGGACGAACGCCCGAGTAGGTCCAGCGCACGTCTTGCGGTGAGATCTTCTCTTTGAAGTAGCGGTTGATCGAGTCGCACAGGTACTGTATTTCGTCAGCGTCGATCGCCACTTTCGACGGGTCGCCGCGATATTCGAGGTCGGTCGTGCCGATCAGCGTGTAATCGTGTTCGTACGGAATCGCAAAGATGATCCGCTTGTCCGGATTCTGGAAGATGTACGCGTGATCATGTTCGAACAGACGGCGCGTGACGATATGGCTGCCTTTCACCAGGCGCACGCTGTGCGTTGCCTCGCGGCCGAGCGCGCCGTGCAGCAATTCGCCGACCCACGGACCAGCCGCATTCGCGATCGAGGCAGCGCGCACGTCGAGGATCGTGCCGTCCGCGCGCTTGAGTTGCGCGCGCCATTCGCCGCCGGCACGCACGGCGCTCAGCAGCTTGGTGCGCGTGAGAATCTTTGCGCCGCGCTCCTGGGCATCCAGCGCATTCAGCACGACCAGGCGCGCGTCGTTCACCCAGCCGTCCGAGTACACGAAACCGCGCTTGATCGAATCGACCAGCGGTGCGCCGGCAGGATGGTTGCGCATCACGATGCCGCGTGAGCCGGGCAGCAGTTCGCGCTTGGCGAGATGATCGTAAAGGAACAGGCCGGCGCGGATCAGCCAGGCCGGCCGCAGATCGGGCATGTGCGGCATGACAAAGCGCAGCGGCCACATGATGTGTGGCGCCGCGCGCAGCAGCGTTTCGCGTTCCTGCAGAGCTTTGCGGACCAGCCCGAACTCGCGGTATTCGAGGTAGCGCAGGCCGCCGTGAATCAGCTTGGTACTGGCCGACGACGTATGCGCCGCCAGATCGTCCTGTTCGCAGAGCAGCACCGACAGGCCGCGGCCCGCCGCATCGCGTGCGATGCCTGCGCCGTTGATCCCACCGCCCACGACGAGCAAATCGTATCTCGAGCCTTGCGTCACCTGCTGTGTCCCCTGCGTCTGTTCCGGAAGCTGTTTGAAAAAACTATCGAACCGATAGTGTTCGTTTTCGAACTTTAATGAACATATTCGAAAAAGTAAAGTTCGGTTTTCTGACGTGTACTTCTAACGGGTTGGCTAAGGTGGTGGCGTAACGCCCGGCCACGGACGATACTCACGGCAGCAGCCATTTCGAGGTGAATTCATGCGTGGACTTTGGATGATCGGCGCCGCTGCGCTTCTGACGGGATGCGTCAGCTCGCCGAGCTTGAACGGAACGATGGGCGCGCCCTCGTTCGTGTCGTTGCAGCAGATGTGCAGTGCCCAGACGGTCGACTACGGCAACGACGCGCAAGGCGTCTACGCGACGCTGTTCGATGCGTACGTGGCGAATCGGCGCGGCAAGTTGTCGAAGGACGACTACTGCGCGTTCCAGGCCTCGCTTGCGCAGCATTACACGAGCCTGGCAGTGAGCCCCGACCCGCAGGTGCGCAATCAATGGGTGACGTTCTTCATCGACCAGCGAGCCAAGGCGTTGAGCTGGCGCGCGGCGGCTGATCCGACTTTGCGCGCGGGCTGAGCTTCGCGCTCGGACCTCTCTCCCCGGTGCCTCCAACGGGCTATTCGCGTTGAGTGAGTTGAAGGGTTGAAGGGTTGAAGGGTTGAAGGGTTGAAGGGCTAGCCGCGCTGCGGCAGGGCCCCCCGCCACAACATCCTGCGAATCTGCTCGAGCACGGCCTCGCGCGTCGGCGCGTTGCTTGCCGCGGCTTGTTGCGCCTGTGGCAACGGCAACTGGTTGGCGAGCGCCAGCATGGTGAAGCCGTGCAGGCTTGCCCAGTAGGCATAGCCGATCAATTGGGGATCGCCTTCCAGAATGCCCGCGGCAACGAGCTGCTCGAAGTGCGCCCCGAGCATGCGCCAGGCACGTTGCGACGCGGCGGTGAGTTCCGGGTACGCACCTTCCTGCTGATTCAGATCGAACATCAGGCGATAGGCATGCGGCTCGTCGAGTGCGAACGCCACGTAGGCGTCGCTGATGGCGGAGCGGTCGGTCGCGGAAGTTTCCTTGGCCACTGCTTCGAGCCGCGCCGCGAAGCGGTTGAACGCCGCCGCACGGACCATCGCAAGGATCTCGTCCTTGTCGCGGAAGTAGCGATAGGGCGTCATCGCGCTGCAGCCTAGCTCCTTGGCCAGTTCGCGCATCGTCACGCCTTGCGCGCCGCGCGTAGCGAACGCGTTTTCGGCCACGCGCCGCATGGTTTCGCGGAAATGCTGGATGTCGTCGGAGGAGAGCGTTTTTGGCATGCGCGAAGGCAGAAGGTCCGTCGCGTCAATTTACTGTGTAAATGAATTGGGCACAACAAAGCGGCCGTTTATGCGGCCGCCTCGTTCGAGACAAAAAATGCGCGGCGGCATGGAAGCGGTAAGGATGCGCGCAAGGTCACCGCGGCGCAGCCTGCCGTCATGCTGTCGATCGTTGGCTTCAAAACCCAACGTGCTACGAGAAACGCTTGATGGCCCGGAGTGCGTTGTCGCCGGTTTCGGTCACGCGCCATTGTTCGTCGCCCGACGCGAGCCGTTCAAGTTGCACAAGCTGGCGTTCCAGCAGGGCGTCGAGTTCTTCTCGCTCCATATCGACTTGATTGGGAGCGTCCTTGACGAGCAACAACGTGGCGAATTCATGCGGACTCAGCATCGTTCTCTCCATGTCAAGCTAACGCGGACGGCCTTGCCGGCGACTGGCCAGATGCCAGTGAAGTCCGCTAGGGGATCAGGCGGGAGGTACGGCTATCACGACAGGTTCACGCTGCCAGCACTCCGTGCAACGCGGAACGGACGCTGGGGAACTGGAGTGTAGTCAAACGCTCGTTAAACACCAAAGGGGCCCTAGTAAATTTTCCCTTTGACAATTGGAGCCCGCAGAGGCGGTTTGGAGGAGCGGCCAGATCCTTGATTTCACTCGAGGTTTTGCGTGCGCTGCAACATGGCCGAAGACGCCTGGGATTACTCGGCGATATACACCTGGCAGTTGGCGGCGGCGAGCATTTCGTTCATCTCGGCGGGCGGCGCGGCGTCGGTGAAAAGCGCGTCGATCTGATCGAGATGACCTTGACGGACGAGCGCCGGGCGGCCGAATTTGGAGTTGTCGGCGGCGAGAAACACCGTGCGCGCATGCTGGATGATCGCCTCGGCCACGCGCACTTCGCGGGTGTCGAAATCGCGCAGCGTGCCATCCGTTTCAATGCTCGACGTTCCGATGATCGCGAAGTCCACCTTGAACTGGCGGATGAAGTCGATCGCCAGTTCGCCGACGATGCCCTTGTCCCACGGCCGCACGATGCCGCCCGTCACCAGCACTTCGCAATCCGGATAGCCGCTCATCATGCTGGCGACGTTCAGATTGTTGGTGATCACGCGCAGGCCGCGATGCCGGTTGAGCGCGCGGGCGACTTCTTCGGTGGTCGTGCCGAGGTTGATAAAGAGGGACGCCTGGTCGGGAATGTGAGTGGCCACTAGCGTCGCGATGCGCCGTTTCTCGTCATGGAACATCCGCTGACGCGCCGTG
>NZ_DASRSY010000447.1:0-2229 GCF_035656215.1 Paraburkholderia sp. | reverse complement strand
CGCCTGCAGTTGGCTCGTCACGGTCCCGAGCATTGAATCGAAATCGCCGTACGGCGAGGTGGCGTGCGGCGCCGGTTCGCGCTTCATCGCCTTGTCGACCAGTGCCGGTTCGTAACATGCCGCGTAGTACACCAGCCAGCGCAGATACGGCCCGCGCGACGGATCGTCGAGCGCCGGTGCGAGGCCCGCTTCAGGAAACAGGTCGGCCAGATAGATGAAGATGGCGACCTGTTCGGTGATCAGCGCGTCGCCGTGAAGGATCGCCGGCACTTTGCCGAGCGGATTGATGGCGAGATACGGCGCCTTGCGCTGCTCGCCGGCCTTCATGTTGAGCACTTTCAGCTGATACGGGGCGCCGAGCTCCTCGAGCAGCGTGAGTGCGCTGACAGAGCGGCATTGCGGCGAGTGGAACAGCGTGATCGTGCGATCGGTGGTCATGGCGGAGCCTTCTGGGTGAGCGTCTCGTGGAAAAAGCCAGCGTCCATCTGGCGCCGGGTGTCCTATCCTAAGCGCCTATACCTGTCAGTTTGTGTCAGGTATGTCTACACTTGTCCGTATGAGAGCCAGCCGCCTCCTTTCCATCCTGATGACCTTGCAAGCGCGCGGACGCGTGACCGCGCAGTCGCTCGCCGACGAATGCGCGGTCTCCCTGCGCACGATCTATCGCGACATCGACGCCTTGAGCGCCGCGGGCGTCCCCGTCCAGAGCGAACGTGGCGCGGAAGGCGGCTATCGTCTGCTCGACGGATACCGTACGCGTCTGAACGGTCTGTCATCGCAGGAAGCGGAGGCGCTGTTCCTCGCCGGCTTGCCGGGACCGGTGCAGGCACTCGGTCTCGGTGCTGTGATGGCCGGCGCGCAAACCAAGTTGCTCGCCGCGCTGCCGGTCGAATTGCGCTCGACCGCCGAGCGCATGCGCTCGCGCTTTCACCTCGACGCCCCGGCGTGGTTTTCCGACGCGGATCAGCCCGCGAATCTGCCGCTGATCGCCAGCGCGGTGTGGGAACAGCATCCGCTGCAGATTCGCTATCAGAGCTGGAAAGCTGAAAAGTTTCGCCGGATCGAACCGCTCGGCATTGTGCTGAAAGGCGGCGCCTGGTATGTGGTTGGGCGGGTCGGTGCGGACATTCGCATCTACCGCATTTCGCGCATTCTCGAATTGAGCAGGCTGGACGAGACTTTCGAGCGGCCGCCGGCCTTCGATCTGGCGGCTTACTGGCAAGACAGCACACAGCGTTTGTCCGAAGAGATGCATGCGAGCGAGGCAACGCTGCGCCTGTCGCCGTGGGGTATGCAGATGCTCGAAGTCTTTACTTCACCGTTCGCACGCGCAGCAGCGAAAATCGGCGAGCCGGATCCGGCCGACGGCTGGCGCACGGTCACGCTGCCGGTCGGTTCGATAAGGCAGGCATGTGCGGAGTTGCTGCGCTTTGGCACCGAGGCCGACGTGCTGGCGCCGCCGGAATTGCGCGCGCGTTTCGCCGAGGTGGCGGCAGCCTTGCATCGTCGTTACGCGCAATGAGGCGATGGTTCGCAGCTGACGTAGCCACCCTTATAAGCTGTGTTGGATGACCGATATATTGCAGGATTGTGGTGTGATTCACGTCAACGTCATACTTGCTGCATAGAGTTTGCCCGCGAATAAAACTCCAATCCCCAAGGGCAAAAACATGTCACAGCGCAGCTGCTTGCGTGCTTTCTTCAGGGTCGTTTGCGCGGCCTTAGTTGGCGTTATCGTCGCCGCGTGCGGCTCGTCGTCCTCGTCACTCAATGTGACCGGGCAGCAGCAGATCAAGCACGTCTTCGTCATTACGCTCGAAAACGAAAACTACGCGACCACCTTCGGCGCGAACAGCAAGGCGCCGTATCTGTCGCAGACGCTGGCTTCGCAAGGTGCGATGGTGCAGCAGTACTACGGCACGGGGCATGTGAGCCTCGACAACTACATCTCGATGATCAGCGGTCAGGCGCCGACGCCGGAAACGGACAACGACTGCATCACCTACCAGGACTTCAAGCTCACGGGTATGACGGCGGACGGTCAGGCGATCGGCTCAGGCTGCGTGTATCCGGCCAGCATCAAGACGCTGCCAGACCAGCTGAAGGCCGCTGGCTACACCTGGAAGGGCTATGAAGGCGACATGGGCTACGACCCGACACGCGAAGCCGCCACATGCGGCCACCCGACGCTCAATACGACCGACCTGACCCAATCGGCCGAAGCGCCGA
>NZ_DASRSY010000446.1:0-6285 GCF_035656215.1 Paraburkholderia sp. | reverse complement strand
GCAAGGCGGCGAGGGCGAACAGCACGGCGATAAAGATTGACGGCAGTTGACCCATGTGCAACCGCCGCAACGCCTGCACCAGCGGGGCGAGCAGAAAGCTGAGCAGCACGGAGAGCGTGATGGGGATCAACACCTCGCGGCCGAAGTAAAGCGCGCACACCACCACGACGCCGGTGATGATCGAAGCCAGGCCATGCAGACTGGGGGTGCCTGGCGGGTAGACGCGGTTCGGCGTCCCGCGCGGCGGTAACGATATTTTCATGAGCACACTTCTCGATGTTGTGGCGCAGTCGCTTTTATTGAGGGCGCGCGAATGGGGCGGCAGCAGTCAGGTAAAAGCGCGTGAGCAATTCATATGCCCGAATTGTAGGCGCTTTGACTCGCGGAGGACTTATCCCTTAGCCCATGTGCAAACGCAACAGCGCGAACAGCTGCGAACTTGCATAGAGCAGCAAGCCGATAAAGCCGCCCACAATCGTTCCGTTGATGCGGATGTATTGCAAATCCTTACCAATGTTCAGCTCGATTTGCCGCGACATGTCGCGCGCGTCCCAGTTCTTCACGGTATCGCTGATGTGGCGCGTGAGGAACTGAGCGAAATCCGGCGCCATGGCGCGCGCCGCTTCTTCCAGGTGATCGTTCAGCGATTGACGCAGCGCGGGGTCGTGCGCCAGTTCGCGGCCTACCCATTGGCCCATCGCCATCACTCTGGCGTGCAGGGCCGAATCGCTGTCTTGCAGATCGCGTTTAAGCCATGCGCGTAATTCGCCCCACATATCCTTCACATACGTGCTCAGCGCTTCGCCTTCAACCAGATAACGCTTCAGTTCGTCGCCTTTTTTCAGGAACGCCGGATCGCTCTTGAGTTTGACGATCAGTTTCTGCGCCGCGTCGTCGAATTTCTGACGAAGCTGATGGGTGGGGTTCTCGCTGATCTGCTCGAGCATCCGGTTCACCGCGTTGGCGATCGCATCTGCGCCTTTTTCGCCGAGCCACGCCGACGGCAGGATCATCTCCATCTTGGGATATTCGCTCTTCACCCACTCGACGATACGTTCAGCGATAAACTCGCGCGCCTGCGGTTCGCGCAGCAGCGCCACGACCTGTTCGATGCCGGCGTCGAGCAGTTCCTGGTGACGGCCGTCTTTGGTGAGCGTGTCGAGAATTGCGCCCATCGATTGCGATAGATCGACTTTGGCGAGCACGTCGCGCAACGCGTCCTTGATGAAGACCTGGATGCGCACGTCGTCGGTCAATTCGAGAATGCCGCCCGTCAGTTTGACCACGTAGTCGCCCAGACGCGCGGTATTGGCCGGCTTCGTCAGCCAGCCGGTGATGCTTTGCGCCGGGTCGTGTCTCTGGATCAGGCCGACCAGCGACTGTACGTCCAGAAACTTGTCCTGCACGAACACCGCGAGGTTGTCCGCGATCTTGTGCTTGTTCTTCGGAATGATCGCGGTGTGCGCGGAGACGATTGGAATCGGCACACGGCGAAACAGCGCGACCACGGCGAACCAGTCGGCCAGCGCGCCGACCATGGCGGCTTCAGCCACCGCCTTGATGCCGTCCACCCAGATGCCGCGCGGCATGAAAGCGGTCACGAGGAAAACGCAGGCAGCGGCCGCCAGCAGCAGTAACGGCGTGCGCTTGGCCTTTTTCAGTTCGGTTTCTTTGTTCATCGGCAGAAGGGCAGCGGGGTTCGATTCGATTGGAATAGTGCGGCGCGATTGGCGCGCTCGTCCAGAAACGCGAGTGTAGCGCTGCTGTTCCGGCTGTGTGACACCGGTTTGGGACATTCTTTAGACCGCAGGCGCGGTAACATCTGCGGTTAGACTGCGAGGCGACACAATTGAACGGAATGGAGGCACAGTGATCAGGTTTCTGCACACCGCGGATTGGCAGATAGGCACGCAATTCGGCCAGTTCGAACCGGATGAGGCGGCGCATCTCGCGGAAGCGCGCTTCGACACCGTGCGCCGGATCGCCGAGGAAGCGGCGGCGCGCAAGGTCGACGCCGTGCTGGTTGCCGGTGACGTATTCGATCTGCAGACCGTATCGGACACGGTGATCCGCCGTTTGTTCGGTGCGCTGCAAGCGTTTTCCGAGCCGTGGATCATGCTGCCGGGCAATCACGATGCCGCGCTGGTCGAGAGTGTGTGGACCCGTGCGCAGCGCCTGAACTGCATTGCGCCGAACGTGCGAGTGGTGCTCGAACCCGGCGTGGTGACGCTCGACGCCTGCAAGTGCGCTTTGCTCTGCGCACCGCTCACACAACGTATCACCTACGACGACACGACTGGCTTCTTCGACACGACGGAGACGCCGAGCGGCTATCACCGCGTCGGACTCGCGCATGGCAGCGTGAGCGGGATTCTGCAGGAGGGCATCGACTCGTCGAACCCGATCGCGCCGACGCGTGCCGCGAGCGCACGGCTGGACTATCTCGCGCTCGGCGACTGGCATGGTCATTTGCGCGTCGACGAGCGCATCTGGTATGCCGGCACGCACGAGCAGGACCGCTTCCGCGGCAACGATCCGGGTTTCATGCTCGACGTCACGCTGACCGAGCCAGGCGCCGTGCCGGCAGTTGAAGCGGTGCGGGTCGGTAAATATCAATGGCATCGCTGGGAAGAGACGATCTCGGTGCCGACCGATGTGGATTCCCTCAAGATGCGCCTTGGCGCGTTAGGCAGTCACGACGTGCTGCGGGTCACTGTAAGCGGCACGACCGCGCTGGCGGAGGCCGAAGCGATTCACGTCGCGGTGGAAGAGACCCGCGCGCGGGTGCGTGCGTTACGCGTCGATCTGAGCGGCCTGCAGGTGCTACCCACCGCCGACGACCTCGCGGAGCTCGGCGCGCAGAGCGGCTACCTGGCGAAGGTGGTGGCGCGATTGCGTGGCCTGCAGGAGGATCCGCAGTCCGACCCGCAGCAGGTCAGGCGCGCGGCCGAGGCGTTGTTGCTTCTGGCGCGTTTTCAACGTGAACTGCCGCGCGAAGCGAGGTCCGCATGAAGCTGGAAAGTATCGCGATTCAGGAGTTCAAGCAGTTCACCGGACGGCTCGTGATCGACGATCTGCAACCGGGACTCAATCTCTTCACCGGCCCGAACGAGGCCGGCAAGAGCACGATCGCCGAAGCCGTGCGAGCGGTGTTCCTCGAACGCTACAAGGCTTCGCATCTGAAAGATTTGTTGCCGTGGGGTAAGGCGAGCGGCCAGCCATCGGTTGAAGTGACGTTCGATATGGACGGCACTGCATGCAGCCTCTCGAAGCAGTTCGTCACACGGCAGCGCTGCGAACTGAAGATCGGTCAGACCGTGTTCGGCGAGGACGAAGCGGAAGACAAACTCGCCGCGTTGCTCGGATTTTCGCGTGCCGCGCGTGGGCCGCTGAAGGCGGAAAACGCCGGCGTTCCCGGTTTGTTGTGGGTGCAACAAGGCGGCACGCATGAGGTGCGCGATTCCACCGGGCACGCGGCGCAGTATCTGCGCGATGCGCTTTCGCAACTCTCGGGCGGCAACGAATCCGCTGGTGAGGATGCGCTGATTTCGGCGGTGCAGCGCGAGCTTCGGCAATTACTCACTGCACGGACACAGAAGTCCACCGGGCCGCTGGCCGAGGCTGAACAGGCGCTGGCGGCGCTGATCGTTGAACGCGTCGATCTCGAACAGCAGCGCCAGCAGTTCGACGAGAACATCGTGCGTCTGGCCACGCAGCAGGAAGCCTTCGACGATGCGCAGCGTAAGCGCCCCTGGGAGCTTCATGAACAGAAAGCCGCGCAGGCGCAAACGCGCGCCGATACCGCGGCGGAACTCGAGCGCAGTCTTCAGGGGCTCTCGCAATCGCTGCAATTGAGCGAGGCCGAACTGGCGCTGTCCTTGCAGCAGGAACAGGCTGCGAACGAACTGGAAACGGCCGTTGCACGCGAGCGGCAGCAACTCGACGCCGCGCGGGCCAACGTGTCGGTGGTTCAGAACGAGCATGCGCAGGCTCAGGCAAGCGTGGCGCAATTCGACCAGGCGTACGCCGATGCGAGCCGCGTGCTCGAACTGGCGAACGCCGCGGTGACCGCGGGCGACCTGCGTAGCCAGATTGCGCTGCATAGCACCGAGAGCGAGCGGCTTGAAGCCGCTATCGCGGCCGCCGGCAAGGCAAACGAGGCCGTGCTGGAAGCGACGCGTGCCGCGGCGGCGGTCGAAATCGACGGCGCGCAACTGAAGCGGCTTCAAACGCTCGATGCCGAGTTGTCCGTGCTGCGCGCGCGCACCGAAGCGGCGATGACCCGTATCGAATACCGGTTGAATGGCGCGATCACCGTCGGCGATACAAAGGTAAGCGGCGAGGGTATGCTGCGGCTCGACGAGGAGAAGCTGATCGGTCTTGGCGAGCTCGGCGAATTGCGTGTGATTCCGGGCGTTTCCGATCTGCCAGCGCAGTTGTCTGAGCTCGCATCGCTCGAAGCCCGGCATGCGCAGTTGTTGCAGGCGCTCGGCGTGGCGTCGCTGAACGAGGCAGAGGGGCGACACGAGCAGTGGAAAGCGCTGGTCGCGCAGCAGAAAAGCCAGGCGAAGATCCTTGAGGTGCATGCACCGCAGGGAATCGACGCGCTGCGTGCTGCGTTGGCTTCGGCCGCTGCACGGTTGCAAGCATCGAATGAGCGGCTGGCGATCTTGCCGGATGTGTCCAACGCGCCACCGCTCGACGAGGCTCGCCGCAACGCCGATATTGCGCGTGACGCGCTTGAAGCCGCCAGAAAAGTGCTGACGCAGGCCGCGGAAAAAAGATCCACCGCAACGGCGACGACAGAATCGCTCGCCGCCCAGTTGCAACGCAAGGAAGCGCAACTGGCCGACGAAGCGTTTTGCCGCAACCGTGCGCAGTGGCAAACGAAAATCGTCGAACAGCGTGTGCAGGTCGAGGCGCTGAAGAAGCAGCGCGAAGGAAGAGAGCGCGAACTGGGCGCGGCGCGTCTCGACGATCCGGTGGCTGAAGCGAAACGCTATCGCGCGTCCGCGGAGCTTGCGCGCAACGAGCAGCACGAACGGCAACTACGGATCGCGCAATTGCGCAGCCAGCTTGAGACGGTTGGGGCGTCCGGGCTCGGGGAACGTCTCGCGACAGTGAACGCTTCAGTCGAACAGGCCACGCGTCGCAAGGACGAACTCAGCTTGCGGGCGAGTGCGTTGAGCCTGCTCGACGAAGTGCTCGTCGACGAACGCGATGCGGCCGTGGCGCAATTGCGTGCACCGTTGACCGAGCGGCTTGGGCACTACCTGAAGCGGATTTTCCCGCAGTCGACGATTGCACTCGGCGACGATCTGAGTCCCGCGACGCTGGACCGTTATGGGCGTGCGGAGACGCTCGACGCGTTGAGCTTCGGCACGCGGGAGCAGTTGGGTATTCTGACGCGGCTGGCGTATGCGGATCTTTTGAAGGCGTCAGGCCGGCCGACCTTGCTGATGCTCGACGATGCCGCCGTGCATACCGATGCGACGCGGCGCGATGCGATCAAGCGCGCATTGATCGACGCGGCCACGCGGCACCAGATTCTGGTGTTCACGTGCCATCCGGAGCTGTGGGACGATCTGGGCGTGAAGCAGCGGGCGATTGAAGATTTGAAGGTCGCGGCCTAACGAGCTTGCGACGCATCGAAAGTGAGCAGAGCGAGCAAAGTGCTCACTCATACCACCGCGGCGTATAAACCCATTCACCACCGTCGACGCCATTAGCAAACGCCCGCGTCGTCGACGACCCCACGATCACCATCGTCCGCATATCGACATCGGACGAGCGCAGTTCGCCGAGCGTGATCGTACGCAGCGTGCTGCCCGGCCTGCCGATGTCGCGTCCGAGCACCACCTTCGTGGCTGCGGCGCGGTGTTCACGCACGATGTCCAACGCTTTATCTAACTGCCAGGGCCGTGCGCGAGAGATCGGGTTGTAGAACGCCATCACCAGATCCGCTTCGGCCGCGTGCCTGAGACGCTTTTCGATGATGCTCCACGGTTTCAGATTGTCGGATAACGACAGCATGCAGAAGTCATGGCCCAGCGGCGCGCCGGCTTGCGCCGCGGTCGCCATGGCCGCCGACACGCCCGGCACGATAGCGAGTTGAACCGCGCGCCAGTCGGCGTTCGTCGAACCTCCTTCTTCCAGCGCTTCAAGTACGGCAGCCGCCATCGCAAACACGCCGGGGTCGCCCGACGACACCATCACCACTGATCGTCCTGTGCTGGCGAGTTCGAACGCATGACGTGCGCGCTGCATTTCTTCGCGATTGTCCGT
>NZ_DASRSY010000445.1:0-8920 GCF_035656215.1 Paraburkholderia sp. | reverse complement strand
CTGATCAGCGGCACCCATCTGCCGAGCTCGGGACGCATCGTCTTCAAGGGCCAGGATGTGACAACGCTGGGCGCCGATCAGATGGCGCGCCTCGGTGTCGCGCGCACGTTTCAATCCACCGCGTTGTTCGACCGGGCCAGCGTGCTCGACAACCTGATCGTCGGCCACCGGCTGCGCACGCGCTCAGGGCTGTGGGACGTGCTGACGCATTCAACGCGGCTCAAACGGGAAGAACGCATTTGCCGTGAAAAAGCACGCGAGGCTTTGGACTTCGTCGGTTTGTCGGCAATTGCGGAACGGATGGCCGGCGACATCTCGCAGGAAGAGCGCAAACGCGCGGCTGTCGCGCTCGCACTCAGCACCGAACCGAGCCTGATGCTGCTCGACGAACCGGCGGGCGGCGTGAATCCCGAAGAGACCGAAGGCCTCGCCGAACTGATCCGCAAGCTGGTCAAACACGGCGTAACGGTGTGCCTTGTCGAACACAAGATGAACATGATCATGAAGCTCGCCGATCGCATCATGGTGCTGAACTACGGCAAGAAAATTGCTGAAGGCACGCCGACCGAAATTCGCGCGAACCCGGCCGTGATCGACGCTTACCTTGGGAGCGAGCATGCTGAAGTTTGAGAACGTCGCGCTCGATTACGGCAGTTTCCGCGCACTGGACGGCATCAATCTGCACGCGGACGACGGCGAACTGGTGGTACTGCTCGGCGCCAACGGTGCGGGCAAGAGTTCGATCTTTCTCGCGACGAGCGGCTTGCGCCGCGCCACGAGCGGCAGCCTGCGCCTGGGAACACGCGAGTTGCTCGGCATGACGCCGGCGCAGATCGTGCGCAGCGGCGTGATTCAATGCCCCGAGGGCCGCAAGCTGTTTCCGGGCATGTCGGTGCTGAAGAACCTCACGCTCGGCGCCTACGTGCATCGCGGCGACAAGGCTGGCAATCAACGCAATCTCGAGCAGGTGTTCTCGCTATTCCCGCTTCTCGCCGAACGCAAGGACCATCCGGCCGGCTCGCTGTCCGGCGGACAGCAGCAGATGGTGGCGATCGGCCGCGCGATGATGGCCCGGCCCAAGGTGTTGCTGCTCGACGAACCGTCGCTCGGTCTCGCCCCACTGGTCGTCAAGCAGGTATTCGAGGTGATCCAGCAGATCAATCGTGCGGGCACGACAGTACTGCTCGCCGAGCAGAACGCGTTCGCGGCGTTGAAGATCGCGCACCGTGCGTATGTCATCGAGAACGGCCGCATCGTGCTCGAAGGCGATCACGCGAGCCTGATGAACAACGAAGCGATCCGGCGCGCTTACGTCGGCGGTTGAACGGATTTGATGCACGGCCCGCGCAACGAGACCCTGAGCGCAGGCACATTCTATAAATCAAAGGAGACACATATGACGATCAAACACTTGTGCAGACGGGCCGGCCTGTGTGCGGCAGTCGCTACGACTGCGCTCTTGGGCTCGGGCGCCGCGATGGCGCAGCAGGTGGTGCATATCGGCTACTCCGGTCCGTTGAGCGGCGGCGCGGCGAAGTACGGCCAGGAAGTGCTCGAAGGCATGCAGATGGCCGCAGCCGACGTCAATCAGGCCGGCATCGAAGTGGCCGGCAAGAAAATCAAATTCGAAATCGTGCCGCTCGACGACAAGTACAACCCCGCGGAAACCGCGATCAACGCACGCCGTCTCGCACAGGAACAACAGGCCGCCGTGGTGCTCGTGCCGCATTCGGGTGGCGGTTTTGCGGTGCAGACCAGCAACGAGCAACAGAAATTGCTGCTGCTCTCGTACACGAGCGTGCCGCAGATCAGCGAGCGCGGCAACAAGCTCACTGTGCGTATTCCACCTGCGTTCACGTCGTATCTGAACGCCTTCATCAAGTACGAAATGGCGACATACGGCAAGAAGGTTGCACTCGCCGCCACCGATACCGACTACGGCAAGGTCTGGGTCGCCGCATTCAAACCCGCGTGGGAAGCAGCGGGCGGCACGGTCGTCGCGGACAATGCGATGTCGTATAACCGCGCCACCGATTTCTACAGCGGCGTGAGCCGTGTGCTGGCGGCCAAACCCGATGTGATGTTTATCGGCGGCCCGTCCGAGCCGACCGGCCTGATTGCGCAGCAGGCGCGCGAACTGGGCTTCAAGGGTGGCTTTATCGTGATGGATCAGGCCAAGCTCGACGAAGTGGCCAAGGTCACCGGTGGCTATGCGGCGCTGAACGGTGCGATCGGCGTATTGCCGTTGGCCAACGACGACACGCCGAACGCAAAAATGTTTGTGGAACGCTTCCGAAAGACCCATGGCGGGCGAGACCCGAGCCAGGAGGTATCGCTGAACTACACCGCGGTCTACGCAACGGCACTCGCGATGAAGCTGGCCGGCAGCGTCAGCGACGCGACTGCGATCCGCAATCAGTTCGATAAGGCGGTGAAGGCGCTGCCGCCGCAGGCTAATCCACAAAGCGTGACGGGCGTCGACGAGCACGGTGGCTTTGTGATCGGCAATCCGGTGGCGGCGGTGGTTCAGGGTGGTCAGTTGAAGTCGGCGGTGCTGAGCTCGCTGACTGCGGCGAAGTGATGACGCGATATAAACGTTAAAAAAAGCGCCGTGGTTTCCACGGCGCTTCGCGCATTCCAATTCGGCAGGCCACGCCGACTCACGTTTATCTCTTCAACTCATTTGATGATGTACTCACGCCCCTGCGGCCGTTCGGTAATCGAATCGGCCGGATCGCGCGACTCGACTACCCTTTCAACGCTTCGATGATCTGTGCACGCACCTCAGGCCGCTCGGCAAACGGATCGGTCGGATTGCGCGGCGTGACGATATCCTCCGCGCGCGTTTTCACGGCGGCTAGCGCATGCGGATGTGAAAAAATATAGAACTGCTCTTCACGGATTGCATCGAACACCATCCCCGCTACCTGCTCCGCGCTCACCTTCCCCGAACTCACTGCCTTCTCGCTCAGTGCGCGTGATACACGTTGCGACATGGTCGGCGGCGTATCGTTATCCAGTTCGGACGGACGGTTGCGATGCGCCTTCGCGATACCCGTCGGCACGAAATACGGGCACAGCACCGCGCATGCCACCTGCTGTGTGACCAGCGAAAGATCCTGATACAGCGACTCGGTCAGCGACACCACGGCGTGTTTCGACACGTTGTAGGGACCCATCATCGGCGGATTGAGCATGCCGGCCATCGATGCCGTATTGACGATGTGTCCTCGATAGGCCGGATCGAGTTTGGCGGCTTCGAGCATTAGCGGCGTGAAAGCTCGCACGCCATGAATCACGCCCCACACGTTGACACCGAACAACCATTGCCAGTCGCGTTCGGTGTTCTCCCATATGAGGCCACCGCTGCCGCCTACGCCGGCGTTGTTGAAGACCAGATGCACGCCGCCGTAGGTGTCGAGCGTGGCGCGGGCCAGCGCGTCGATTTCCTCGCCCTTCGCAACATCGACTCGGCGCGCGATGGCCTGCGCGCCGGCTGCGCTCACCTCGGCGAACGTTTCGTCGAGTGCGTCCTGTTGCACGTCGGCGAGTACGAGGCGCATGCCGAGCTTCGTGCCGAGCCGTGCGAATTCACGGCCGAATCCGGAGCCGGCACCGGTGATAACCGCAACCTTGCCGTCAAAATTTTCCATGCCTTGTCCCATTGCCAGTTGGTGTATTCAAGTGTTTTGAGGCGTCTCTATACTGCGTCAACGCCCAGCGGGATAAAACTGCTCGCGCAATTCGCGTTTCAATACCTTGCCGATCGGGCTGCGCGGCAACGCGTCCATGAAGGTCAGCGCGGAGAGCCGCTGCATCTTGCCGAGCCGCGCGTTGACCCAGGCAAGGAGCGTGTCGGCGTCGATCTGGGCAAGCGGGCGGCGCACCACGAACGCAACCGGTGTCTCGCCCCACTGCTCTGATTGCGCGCCCACCACGGCCACATCCGCGACGTCCGGGTGGGAGCACAGTTCAGTTTCGAGATCGCTCGGATAGACGTTGAAGCCACCCGAAATAATCATGTCCTTCTTGCGATCGAGCAGCGTCAAAAACCCGTCGGCATCGAAGCGGCCCATATCTCCCGTGCGGATGAAGCGCTTGCCGCTCGGGTCGTACCACTCCGCCTCGGCAGTCTTGTCCGGTTGACGGTAGTAGCCGGTCATCATTGCGGGCGAATGGCCGACGATTTCGCCCACCTCGCCTGCTGCCACCTCGTTGCCGAGTTCGTCGATCAGGCGGATATCGTGACCTTCCATCGGTTTGCCGACCGTGTGCAGCTTGGTGGGGAATTCGTCGGCCTCCAGTTGACACGACCCACCGCCTTCGGTCATGCCGTAGTACTCGGTGAGCTTGCCCGGCCAGCGGCGCACCACGTCCGCCTTCACGCTCGCCGCGAACGGCGCGCTCGTGCAGAACTTGGCCTGGAAACCGGAAAGGTCGTAACGGTCGAAGTCCGGATGCGCCATCAGGCGCTGATACTGAACGGGCACCAGCATCGTATGCGTGACGCGGTACTGTTGCGCAAGCTCGAGATAACGTGTGGCATCGAATTTCGGCATCAACACGACCGTGCCGCCGAAGGTCAGCGTCGGCATGAAACTCACGAGCGTTGTGTTCGAATATAACGGCGTGGAGATCAGCGTCGTGGCGTCGGGACCATAGCCGCGCAGAATGCTGCGCACCGCGTAAGCCCAGCGCATGCCGTGTGATTGCACGATACCTTTTGGCGTGCCCGTGGTGCCTGACGAATAGATGATGTTGAACGGCCACGCCGGATCGATCGTTACGGCTTCAGGCGTAGCGCCGTTCGGCGCGAGCCACGCTTCGAGCGCGGTACTGCCTGCGTGGACATCTAATGCCACCGGGATTGCGCTGATTTCTGCGGCCACCGGTTCGAGCAAACGCTTGACGTCTGCATCGAGGAACAACAACCGCGCGCCGGCGTTGCCGATCATGCTGACAAGACTCGCCGCACTCGACGACGGCGCGAGCGGCGCAACCGCCGCCCCTGCCCGCAGGCCGCCGAGAAACGCTACCGCATATTCCACCGAGGCGGCAGCGCACAACGCGATCGCATCGCAAGGCTTGATGCCGTCGCGCTGCAATGCGGCGGCAAAGCGATCGACTCGCGCGTCCAGCGCAGCGTAGGTCACCACCTCACCGTCGCAAATCAACGCCGCGTGTTCACCGCGTTCTTTGGCGAAACGGCGGAGCATGTCGGTGATGCAGACGAACGGTTCGTCCAATAACGCTTCAAGCCAGCCCATTGCTGTCAGCCTCCCTGGGTACCGTTGCTCTCATCAGCCGCCGCCGTGCGCGCCGCATCCTCTTCCTGCAACTTGCGCCACAGAATCTTGCCGCTACCCGACTTCGGCAACGACGTCACGAACTCGACGATACGCGGCGCCTTGTAAGACGCCATCTGCTCATGCGACCAGTCGATGATGTCCTGCTCAGTGATCGTGCCGGCGTGCGCCGCAGCGGGCACCACCAGCGCCTTCACGGTTTCACCGCGCTTCACGTCCTTTACGCCGATCACGCACACCTCGTGAATCGCCGGATGCCGGTACATCAGCGCCTCGACTTCCGCAGGCCAGACTTTGTAGCCCGACGCATTGATCATGCGCTTGAGCCGATCGGTCATGAAGAAATACCCCTCCTCGTCGATATGACCGAGGTCGCCGGTACGCAGAAAACGCTTGCCGTCGAGTTGGATAAACGCTTCTTCTGTACCCTTCGGATTGCGCCAGTAGCCTTGCATGACCTGCGGCGCGTTCACGACGATCTCGCCCGTTTCGCCTTGCGGGAGTTCCTGCAACGTGACCGGATCGATCACGCGCGAGTCCACGTCGAACACCGGAATGCCCAGGCACTGCGGCTTCGGGCGATGCGGCGGATTGATATGCGTGCCGGCAATCGTTTCGGACATGCCGTAGCCTTCGACATAATCGAGCCCCGTCAGCGATTTGAGCTTTCTGGCAATGGCATCCGGCATTGCCGCGCCGCCGCCTCGCGCGCCTGTCAGGCTCGACAGATCGTATTCGCCGAGCTTCGGATTCGACAGAAAGTCGACCATCATCGCCGTGATCGACTGCCACGCGGTCACGCGATATTTCTGCATGCATTGCGCCGCCGCTTCCCGATCCCAGCGCGGCAACACGACGATCGTTGCACCGGAGAAGACTGCGCTGTTCATGCCGCCTTGCATGCCGGTCACGTGAAAGAACGGCAATATCGATAGATACACACCGTCCGGCGGCGCCGAAAACCACACGCAGCCGCCAAGCAGCGTGCTCATCACACTGCGGTGCGTGTGCATGCAACCCTTCGGCTTGCCGGTGGTGCCGGACGTATACGGCATTACGCACAGATCGTCTGGACCGGTGGTCAGCGGACCCGGCGCGATACGCCGCTCGAGCACCTCGCGCCATGGCGTGACGCCGGGAATATCGAATGTCTTGCGCGGCGCCGCCACGAATTCCGGCACGGGAATCGGCGATGGCCGCTTCACGTAATCGCTATACGTCGCGACGATGGCATGCTCGATGCCCTGACCGGGCCCGGTCCCGATCAGCGGCTCAACGTTCGCGAACAGACATTGCGGCGCGATGATCGTGGTTGCCCCGCTGTCTTCGACGTAGTGAACCAACTCACCGCTCATGTTCATCGGATTGACCGGCACCACCACGGCGTTCGCGCGCAGGATCCCGTAGTAAGCGATGATCCATTGCGGGCTGTTCTGCATGTAAAGCAGCACACGATCGCCCGCCTTAACGTGGCACTCCTGCTGAAGGAATCCCGCGATGCGCTCGGCTTCGTCCTTGAACTCCCCGAACGTGACCGGCGTGTTGTAGAAGACAATGAACGGCTTGTTGGGAAAACGCGCTGCCGACACCTCGGCGTTATAGAAAATGTTGGTCTCGGGCAGCGTCAGATGCAGTGGCACTTGCGGCGGCCAATGCGGGTGATGGCGTTCGTTCATCAGCGTCTCCTGCTTTACTGTCTGTGCGCGTTTCACACTGGGGGTGCGCGCTTCGTTCACATCCGCCGCGTGGCGGATGCGGCTGACTCATGAGTCTCAGGGGCTTTATGAACGCCCGAGGTGGCGCCCAAGCTCCATCTTCGCGATGGCATTGCGGTGCACTTCGTCGGGTCCATCCGCAAAACGCAGCGTGCGCGAACTCGCATACGCACGCGCGAGGCCGAAGTCGTCGCTGACCGCGCCGCCGCCATGCACCTGCATCGCCCAGTCGATCACCTGGCATGCCATGCTCGGCGCGGCCACCTTGATCATGGCGATCTCCTGACGCGCGTCTTTATTGCCGACCGTATCCATTTTGTGCGCCGCATTCAGCACCAGAAACCGCGTCTGATCGATCATGATGCGGGCATTCGCGATCCGCTCACGCGTGACGCCCTGATCGGCAATCGGCCGACCGAACGCCACACGCTCCAGCGAGCGACGGCACATCGCTTCGAGTGCGCGCTCGGCGCGCCCGATTAAACGCATGCAGTGATGGATGCGGCCCGGTCCGAGCCGCCCTTGCGCGATCTCGAAGCCGCGGCCCTCACCGAGCAGCATGTTGCTGACCGGCACGCGCACGTTTTCAAACGAGATTTCGGCGTGGCCGTGCGGAGCGTCGTCATAGCCGAATACCGGCAGATGACGCAGCACTTTCACGCCAGGCGTGTCCTTGGGCACCAGAATCATCGATTGCTGTTGATGCCGGTTCGTATGATCCGGATTGGACTTGCCCATGAAGATCAGCACCTTGCAGCGCGGATCGTTCGCTCCCGAGGTCCACCATTTGCGGCCGTTCAGAATGTATTCGTCGCCGTCACGTTCGATGCGCGCTTCGATATTGGTCGCATCCGACGACGCCACCTCCGGCTCTGTCATCGCGAATGCCGAGCGGATCGTGCCGTCGAGCAACGGCAGCAGCCATTGTTGTTGCTGCTCGGGCGTGGCGTAACGCACCAGCGTTTCCATGTTGCCCGTGTCCGGTGCCGAGCAATTGAACGGCTCCGCGCCGATATGCGATCGCCCCATGATTTCGCACAGCGGCGCGTATTCCAGATTGGTGAGGCCCGCACCGTATTTCGACTCGGGCAGGAACAGATTCCACAAGCCCACGGCCTTCGCTTTCTCTTTCAGTTCCTCGATCACCGGTGCGGGCTGCCACCGGTTACCGGATTCGCGCGCCGTGTCCATCTGCGCTTCGAAGATCGCCTCGGCTGGATAGACGTACTCGTCCATGAAAGCGTTCAGGCGCTGCTGCAAACTCTTGACCTTGTCCGAGTGCTGAAAATCCATACGGCGTCTCCTGTCGATCGGAGTTAGCGCTTTAGCTGTCGACCAGAGTTCGCGCTTTAGCGCGTTACTTTGGTCCCATGCAGAGCACTTACTCCGATCCCATGCAAAGCTGTTTTTATGCGAGCGCAGCGCAGCGCGGCAATACGCTCGCGCAGCGCCTCGAAACCAGTCACTCAGACAATGATCGAGCCGCCATCCACTGCGAAATACTGGCCAGTGATATGACGCGACGCCTCACTCGCGAGAAACACGATCGGACCTTTGAGATCCTCATCGCCACCGAGACGCTGCAAAGGCGTGCGCGAGATGATGGTGTCTTCGAGTTTGTCGAGCAAACCCGCCGACATCTTCGACGGGAAAAAGCCCGGGCAGATCGCGTTGACGTTGATGTTGTACTTGCCCCACTCCGCCGCGAGCGCCCGCGTAAAGTTGATCGCCGCGGCCTTGGAGGTGTTGTACGCAATCGTGTTCATGCCGGGTGGCGAACCCTTCAGGCCCGCTACCGAGGCGATATTGATGATCTTGCCGGCACGGCGCGGAATCATGCTGCGCTTACCGACTTCGCGAGCGACGAAAAACGGTGCGTTGACATTCAGGTTCATCACC
>NZ_DASRSY010000444.1:0-28095 GCF_035656215.1 Paraburkholderia sp. | reverse complement strand
CGCTCAGCCAACCGCGCAGAGGCGGCACCCCCGCCTTGTTACGACCTGGCTGGCTAATCCGCTACAATCGCGGTTTACCTGATCAAATTCATGGCGTTTCATGACTAACGGCAATCAAGGCAGCACTGGCGGCGTTCAGATTCGTGGCAGCATCCCTGCCATCATTACTCCCATGCTCGAAGACGGCGGCCTCGATCTGCCGGCGTTTCGCAAACTGATCGACTGGCACATCGCAGAGGGCACGAACGCACTGGTCGTGGTCGGCACGAGCGGCGAGTCGGCCACGCTGACAGTCGAAGAACATGTGCTGATGGTCAAAACCGCAGTCGAGCACACAGCGGGCCGGATTCCGGTGATCGCGGGCTCGGGCGGCAACTCCACCGCTGAGGCCATCGAGCTCACACAGCAGGCCAAAGAGGTCGGCGCGGACGCCACGCTGCAGGTCGTGCCGTACTACAACAAGCCGACCCAGGAAGGCATTTATCGCCACTTCGCGAAGATCGCGGAAACCGTCGATCTGCCGGTGATCCTGTACAACGTGCCGGGCCGTACGGTCGCGGACATGAGCAACGAAACGATTCTGCGTTGCGCGCAGGTGCCGGGCATCATCGGTGTGAAGGAAGCGACCGGCAACATCGATCGCGCCGCGCACCTGATCAAGTCGGCCCCCGCGCATTTTGGCATCTACAGCGGTGACGATCCGACGGCGATCGCGCTGATGCTGCTTGGCGGCCACGGCAATATTTCGGTCACCGCCAACGTCGCGCCGCGCGCCATGAGCGATCTGTGCAAAGCCGCGCTTGCCGCGGACGCGAAGACTGCTCGTGAGATTCACCTGAAACTCCTGTCGCTGCATAAGAACATGTTCATCGAATCTAATCCGATTCCGGCGAAATGGGCGTTGCAGCAACTGGGTCGTGTGCAGGGCGGAATCCGCCTGCCGCTCACGCCGCTCGACGCGCAATACCACGAAGTGGTGCGCGGCGCGTTGCGCGAAGCGGGCCTGTTGGGCTAAGCGGGCTTAACCCGGCACGCCCAGCGCTAACGAAAGCCTGTTACCGGCACTCCCTTAACCGACGTCGATCCAGCCCACGTTCCCGGCACACAGAACCAGGCACCGCGTTCCAGCATCACGAAGGACCTCATGAAACGTTCCGCACTTTCCCTCCACGCAACCCGCATGGCGGCGCTGGCGCTTGCTCTGGTGACGCTCGCCGGCTGTGACTCGCTGAACGACTGGTTTGCTTCCGACCGCGTCAACTACAAGGGCGCGGGCAGCGCACCGCCGCTCGCCGTTCCAGGCGATCTGACCACTACGCAGACCGATCAGCGCTACGTCGCGCCGCCGGCCAATCTGGCGCTGGGCGGCTCGCCGCAACGCGCGGTCACCGCAGCGGGCAATTCCACCGAAGGCCAGCCGAATGCGCAAGACCCGCTGGGCATGCACATCGAGCGTGACGGCGATCGTCGCTGGCTGGTCGTCGACGGCCGCACGCCGGAACAACTGTGGCCGCAGTTGCAGGAGTTCTGGCAGGAGAACGGCTTCGCACTGAAAACCGATGCGCCGGCCACCGGCATCATGACCACCGACTGGGCTGAAAACCGCGCCAATATTCCGGACGACTGGTTCCGTCGCACGGTCGGCAAGGTAATCGACTTCGCATATTCGTCGGGCACCCGTGACAGCTTCCGCACGCTCGTTTCGCGCGGTCCGGCTGGCGCCACGGACATCTCCATCACGCATAGCGCGATGGAAGAAACGCTGACGGGTCAGGACAAGACGTCGTCGCGCTGGGAAGAGCGTCCGCGCGATCCGGCGCTGGAAGCGCTGTTCCTGACCAAGCTGATGCAAAAGTTCGGCCTGACCGACGCGCAATCCAGGCAACTCCTGACCGACGCCCGCCCGGCCACCGCGCCGGCCACGATCGACCAGAGCGCTGGCGCATCGACGCTCGACCTGCAGGAATCGTTCGATCGCGCCTGGCTGCGCGTGGGTCTCGCGCTCGACCGCACCAACTTCACCGTCGACAACCGCGACCGCTCGAAAGGCATCTACTACGTGCGTTACGCGGACTCGATGCAGGAGCTGAAGAAGGAAGGGCTGTTCGGCAAGCTGTTCTATAGCGGCAATTCGTCGAAGAAGCCGGGTCAGGAATTCCTCGTCAATGTGCGCTCGAAGGGCGACACCGTGACGCAGGTGGCGGTGCTGGACGCGAACGGGCAGGTGGATAACTCGTCCGACGCGCAACGCATCGTGACGCTGTTGCACGCACAACTGAACTAAGCGGGCTGTGCGCTTCGCCAGTCTCGGCAGCGGCAGTGAAGGCAATGCCATGCTGGTGGAAGCGCAAAGCGGCGCGACCACCACGCGCGTTCTGCTTGATTGCGGCTTTTCGGCCAAGGAAGTCGAGCGGCGTTTAACGCGGCTCGGAGCGGGCGTCGAAGGTCTCGACGCTATTCTGATTACGCATGAACACAGCGACCATATTGGCAGCGCGCTGACGCTGGCGCGTAAGTGGTCGATTCCGTTGTATATGAGTTGGGGCACCGCCCGCGCGGTGGGTGCCGACGAAGCCGACGTCGACCCGCAGGTGCTGTGGGGCGACGAAGCGGTGGCGATCGGCGACCTCAGCATCCTCCCTTACACCGTTCCTCACGACGCCCGCGAGCCGCTGCAATACGTGCTCTCCAATGGCGCGAGCCGGCTGGGTGTGCTGACCGATGTCGGCACCTCCACGCCGCACATCAGCGCGGTGCTGAGCGGCTGCGACGCGCTGGTGCTCGAATGCAATCACGATGTACGGATGTTGGCGGGTAGCCGGTATCCGCAATCGCTGAAGGCGCGCATCGGCGGCAATCATGGGCATCTGAACAACGAAGCCGCGGCTGAAATCCTGGCCTCGCTCGACCGTTCGCGTCTGCGCCATCTGGTGGCGGCCCATCTGAGCCAGCAGAACAACTCGCCGGAACTGGCGCAGGCTGCCCTGGCGGGTGTGCTGGGTGCGGCGCCAACCGAAGTAGTGGTCGCTTCTCAGGATGAAGGGTTTGCCTGGTTGAGCTTGTGATCCATCCCTGATTGTCTGGCATCGCCGTGGGCTGAGATTCGCCACTAACGCGCCGGCAGTGCAATGAAAAAAGCCCATGACGATTGCTCGCCATGGGCTTTTTCTTCAAGGCCGGCATTTCGGGCGCCGCGCCTTGCGTCAGACTTAATTGCGGTTGCCGCCGAAGATGCCGAGCAGCGCGAGCAGATTGACGAACACGTTGTACAGATCCAGATAGATCGCGAGAGTAGCGGTGATGTAGTTCGTCTCCCCGCCGTTCACGACGCGCTGGACGTCAAACAGCATGTAGGCCGAGAAGATCACGATTGCCAGCACCGACACCGTCAGCATCAATGCCGGCAGGTGCAGGAACACGTTCGCAACCGAAGCCAGCAGCAGCACGACCACGCCCATGAACAGCCACTTGCCGAGACCCGAGAAGTCACGCTTGCTGACCGTGGCGATCGTTGCCATGGACGCGAAGATCACACCAGTGCCACCAAAGGCGAGCATGATCAGCGACGGGCCGTTCGAAAAACCGAGCACGAAGCTCAGGATGCGAGACAGCATCAGGCCCATGAAGAACGTGAAGCCGAGCAGCACGAACACGCCGATGGCGCTGTCTTTAGTTTTCTGGATGGCAAACATGAAGCCGAAGGCGATCGCGAAGAACGCCAGCATGCTCATGCCGGGGCTGGTGGCGGCGAACAGCGAGAAACCGGTTGCCACGCCCACCCACGCGCCGAGCACCGTTGGGATCATTGACAGTGCCAGCAGCCAATAGGTGTTCCGCAGTACGCGGTTGCGCGTTTCGACCGTGCTGACCGCGCCATTGCGGCCAAAGCTATACGGATGATCGTTCATGGTCTCTCCTTACCTCAGAAGCGTGTTGCGTAATGGTTGTGCCGCGGTTGTGTAGCGGATTGTGCTGCGCCGGGTGGGATTTTAGCCGCCAGTCGCAGCATGTTCATCCCTAAGATTGATGCGGTGGCACGGAGTTTCAATATCCGGAAAATGTTCACACGGCTACGCTACCAGCATTCAGAAACTCCTGCCTGGAATCTTTCAATGCTGTAAGGGTTCAATCGCAATCATACACGGGAACATGCTACAATAGCGGATTCATTTGAATCTGTAACCTCTTAATTTTTTGGAGTTTTTATGGCGATCGAACGCACCCTGTCGATTATCAAGCCGGACGCAGTGGCCAAGAACGTGATCGGTCAGATCTACAGCCGTTTCGAAAGCGCTGGCCTGAAGATCGTGGCTTCGCGCATGGTTCACCTGTCGCGCGCTGACGCAGAGAAGTTCTACGCTGTGCACGCTGCACGCCCGTTCTTCAAGGACCTGGTCGATTTCATGATTTCGGGCCCGGTGGTCGTGCAAGCGCTGGAAGGCGAAAACGCGATCCTGAAGCACCGCGACCTGATGGGCGCGACGGATCCGAAGAAGGCAGAAAAGGGCACGATTCGTGCAGATTTCGCGGACAGCATCGACGCTAACGCGGTGCACGGTTCGGACGCCGCTGAAACGGCTGCAGTTGAAATCTCGTTCTTCTTTCCGCAAGTGAACGTCTATTCGCGTTAAGCGGATTTAGGCGGATTTAGGCGGGTTTCGTGCGCAGCCGTTGGATTTGTCGCACGAGTCCGCACGAACCACCCGGCAAAGTAGTAAGGTAAAGCAGCAGGGATGGGCGCGAACGGCATTGCGTTCATGCAGCTTGTTGCATGAATGTAGTCTCGCACTGAAATGGCAGGATTCGATATGACGAGCAGTTCCACCGTCAACCTTCTCGACCTCGACGCCCAAGGGCTTGTCGCTTACTGCGACAGCCTGGGCGAGAAGCCGTTTCGCGCCAAACAATTGCAGCGCTGGATCCACCAATACAACGCTGCCGACTTCGACGGCATGACCGATCTGGCGAAGTCCTTGCGCGAAAAGCTCAAAGGGCGCGCAACAATCACGATGCCAGGCATCGTCAGTGACAATATTTCGACCGACGGCACACGCAAGTGGCTGATCGACGTCGGCAACAGCAACGCAGTTGAAACCGTTTACATCCCCGAAGAAACGCGTGGCACGTTGTGTGTGTCGTCGCAGGCCGGGTGTGCGGTCAACTGCCGGTTCTGTTCGACCGGCAAACAGGGTTTCTCCCGCAATCTCACCACCGGCGAAATTATCGGCCAACTGCGTATGGCCGAATTCGCGCTGCGCGCGACGCGCGGCACGGACGGTGGGCGCGCCACGGGTGGTGACGGCAAGGGCGAGCGCGTCGTCACGAACGTTGTGATGATGGGCATGGGCGAGCCGCTGCTCAACTACGACGCGGTCGTGCCCGCCATGCGCCTCATGCTGGACGACAACGCATACGGCCTGTCGCGTCGGCGTGTCACGCTGTCCACCTCGGGCGTGGTGCCAATGATGGACCGGCTCGGCGCCGATCTGCCGGTGGCGCTCGCGGTATCGTTGCATGCGCCGAGCGACCCGCTGCGCGACATGCTGGTGCCGCTGAACAAGAAGTATCCGCTGCGTGAATTGATGGCCGCTTGTCAGCGCTATCTGAAAGTTGCGCCGCGCGATTTCATTACGTTCGAATATTGCATGCTCGACGGCGTGAACGACAGTGAAGCGCAAGCGCGCGAATTGCTGGCCGTTACGCGTGACGTACCGTGCAAGTTCAACCTGATTCCGTTCAATCCATTCCCCGAGTCGGGCCTTATCCGCTCGAAGCCGGAGCAGATCAAGCGGTTTGCACAAGTGTTGATGGACGCGGGCGTTGTCACCACAGTGCGTAAAACACGCGGCGATGATATCGACGCTGCCTGTGGTCAGTTGGCTGGTGCGGTGAAAGATCGCACGCGCCTCGCTGAGCGCACCGGGAGGGCAGCGAAAGTTATCGAGGTTCGCGCCGTGTAATCGTGCGAGACGGCAGGGCGCGAGCGTCCGGAGGAAAGACACCCGGGCGCGCGAAAACGCTCCACGCCATCCGCGATTGAAAAGAAAGTTTGCAGAAGCGATCGGAAGCGGCACACAAGGCCGCGCATTTTGTTATAAACGGTCTGCGATTCGGGTGTGGGGCTTTGGCCCACCTGGGTTGCACAAGTGAAAAAGAATCGACGCAAAAGGATTTGGGATGAGTGAGCCGCAGCACCCGCAGCCGCAGGACACAGACGCAAACGAAGGCCATCCGGCGCCGGTCGCGCGGGCGGTGGTGCAGCCTGTTGCGCAACCGGACCTGACGGGTCTGGACTCGTTGGCAGCGGTTGGCGCGCGCTTGACCCAATTGCGTGAATCGAAGGGCTGGACGATCGAAGACGTCTCGGCGCGCCTGAAGGTATCCGTCGCCAAGTTGCGTGCGCTCGAATCAGGTGACATTAGTCATTTACCGGACACGACCTTCGCGCTCGGCGTGGTGCGCAGCTACGCGAAGATGCTCGGCGCCGATCCTACGCCGTTCACGCAGGCTTTGCGCCGCGAGAAGGGCGTGCCTGCGCCGGATCTGTCGATGCCGGCTTCGTCCGGCAAGGATTTGCCGCGCGGTCGTGTATCGCTGTCGCTTGGCGGCAGCGGGCAAAAGAGCCGCTCATGGCTATGGGGCATCGCGGCGGTGATCGTCGCCGTGATCGCGCTTGGCATGTGGCATACCAATGGCGGCGAGTCGTCGGCGTGGCTCGCACGGTTGAAGGCGAGCGCTAACGGCGCCGCGGGTGGCGCGACCGGAGCATCGGGCGCGGTGGCGCAAGGTCAGGCGGCAGGCTCCGAGGTAACGGCGGAAGACGCTGCTTCTGCGCCGGAAACGCAGGCCGCGGTGGATAACGCTGCGTCGGGTACGCCGATGCCCGCCCCGCTGGCGACCGGTACGGCGCCGTCTTCCGAGCCGGCTGTCACGGCAGCGGTTGCGCCGAAGGCCGCTCCGCAGAGCCAGGCTGCGACGAAAGGCGCGAGCGCGCCGGTGGTCGCCGCGATAGGCGCGCCGGGTACGGCAATGGCGGCACCGGCTGCAGGTGAGGCGATTGTCGCGTTACGCGTGACGCAAGATAGCTGGTTCAGCGTGCGTAGCAAGGACGGCAAGGAGGTGTTCTCCGGCCTTGTGCGCGCGGGCGATACGAAGGAAGTGACGGGCGCGGCGCCTTTCAAGATCACGGTCGGCAACAAGGCGGGTCTCGAGTCGCTTACGCTCGACGGGCAGCCAGTCGATCCGTCGAAATATTCAGCAGCCAAGGGCAATGTTGCGCGCTTTGCGTTGCCTTGATAGATACGGTATGCGTCGCGACCAACCGGTCGCGGCGCTTTTTCAATTCAGGCGCTACGTCCTTTCTGTAGCGCATGCGGCGTAAATGGGTTTTTCGATGCAATCCGAAGCTCAATCCCAATCCAGTAGCAAGATCGTTTCAAACGAGCCGGTGTTTGGCGGCCACGCAGCGCGGCGCAAGTCGCACGCGGTCGATGTCCGTTGGGGCGGCCAGCTTGTCACCATCGGTGGCGATGCGCCGGTGCGCGTGCAGTCGATGACCAATACCGACACCGCGGACGCGATCGGCACGGCGATCCAGATCAAGGAACTTGCGCAAGCCGGTTCGGAACTGGTGCGTATCACGGTCAACACGCCGGAAGCGGCGGCGGCCGTGCCGGCCGTTCGTGAGCAGCTCGACCGTATGGGCGTGTCGGTGCCGCTGGTCGGCGATTTTCATTACAACGGCCATTTGCTGCTGCGCGATTACCCCGCATGCGCGGAGTCGCTGTCGAAGTACCGGATCAACCCGGGCAATGTCGGCCACGGCGCGAAGCGCGACACGCAGTTCGCGCAAATGATCGAAGCGGCGGTGAAGTACGACAAGCCGGTGCGGATCGGCGTCAACTGGGGCAGCCTCGACCAGGACCTGCTCGCGAAGATGATGGACGAAAACGCCGCGCGCGCCACGCCATGGGAAGCGCAGAGCGTGATGTACGAAGCGCTGATCCAGTCGGCGATCGGCTCGGCGGAGCGGGCTGTCGAAATCGGCCTGCCGCGCAACAAGATCATTCTGTCGTGCAAGGTCAGCGGCGTGCAGGACCTGATCGCTGTCTATGGCGAGCTGGCGCGCCGTTGCGAATTCGCCCTGCATCTCGGCTTGACCGAAGCGGGCATGGGGTCGAAGGGTATCGTTGCATCGACCGCTGCGTTGTCGGTGCTGCTGCAGCAAGGCATTGGCGACACGATCCGCATCTCGCTGACGCCGGAACCGGGTGGCCCGCGCACGGGCGAAGTGATCGTCGGTCAGGAAATATTGCAGACCATGGGCCTGCGTTCGTTCACGCCTATGGTGATCGCCTGCCCGGGTTGCGGCCGTACCACCAGCACGTTGTTCCAGGAACTGGCATCGCAAATCCAGACCTATCTGCGCACGCAGATGCCGGTGTGGCGCGATCAGTATCCGGGCGTCGAGAAGATGCACGTCGCGGTGATGGGCTGCATCGTCAACGGTCCGGGTGAATCGAAGCAGGCGAATATCGGCATCAGTTTGCCGGGTTCGGGCGAAAATCCGGCCGCACCGGTGTTCGTCGACGGCGAGAAGGTCAAGACGCTGCGCGGCGATAACATCGCGCAAGAATTCCAGCAAATCGTGAGTGATTACGTCGAGCGCCGCTATGGCCGCGCCGAAGCCGGCCGCGCCGAAGCACTCAACTAAAAACCGTCAATCGAAGACAGATGACTGAACAGAAGAAAAAGCTCGAAAAGTTGTCCGGCGTGAAGGGCATGAACGACATCCTTCCGCAGGAAGCCGGGTTGTGGGAGTTTTTCGAAGCGACCGTCAAGTCGATGCTGCGTTCGTACGGATACCAGAATATCCGTACGCCGATCATCGAGCATACGCAGTTGTTCAAGCGCGGTATCGGTGAGGTGACCGATATCGTCGAGAAAGAAATGTACAGTTTTACCGATGCGTTGAACGGTGAAAATCTGACAATGCGTCCGGAAAACACGGCGGCTGTCGTGCGCGCGACGATCGAGCACAACATGTTGTACGACGGCCCGAAGCGTCTGTGGTACATCGGCCCGATGTTCCGTCACGAGCGTCCGCAGCGCGGCCGTTACCGGCAGTTCCATCAGGTTGGTGTGGAAGCATTGGGCTTCGCTGGCCCGGACACCGACGCTGAAATCATCATGATGTGCCAGCGTTTGTGGGACGACCTTGGGCTTATCGGTATCAAGCTCGAACTCAATTCGCTGGGTCTCGCGGAAGAGCGCGCGGCACATCGCGTCGAGTTGATCGCTTACCTTGAAAAGCACATGGACGTGCTCGACGAAGAAGCGAAGCGCCGTCTGTACACGAACCCGCTGCGCGTGCTCGACACGAAGAATCCGGCGATGCAGGAAGTCGCGCAGAACGCACCCAAGCTGATCGATTTTCTCGGCGAAGAATCGCTCGCGCACTTCGAAGGCCTGCAGCGCATTCTGAAGGCGAACAACATTCCGTTCATGATCAATCCGCGTCTCGTGCGGGGTCTCGATTATTACAATCTGACCGTGTTCGAATGGGTGAGCGACAAACTTGGCGCGCAAGGCACAGTCGCGGCCGGGGGGCGTTACGATCCGCTGATCGAACAGCTCGGCGGTAAGCCGACGGGCGCTTGTGGCTGGGCAATGGGCGTTGAGCGTATCCTCGAGTTGCTGAAAGAAGAGCAGCTCGTGCCGGAAGACGAAGGTTGCGACGTTTACGTGGTCCATCAGGGCGACGCCGCACGCGAACAAGCCTTTATCATCGCCGAGCGTTTGCGCGATACGGGCCTCGACGTGATTCTGCATTGCAGCGCGGACGGGCAGACGGCGAGCTTCAAGTCGCAGATGAAGCGTGCCGACGCGAGCGGCGCGGCATTCGCGGTGATCCTCGGTGAAGACGAGATCGCCAACGGTACGGTCGGCGTCAAGCCGCTGCGCGACACAGGCGCTAACGGCGGTAAAAACGAGCAACATAACGTGCCCGCCGAAGACTTGACCGAATTTCTAATCAATGCGATGGTTGCAACCGCCGAAGACGGCGACGACTGATCGCGATATCGTCGAGCCCCCTGGCTCGACACGCACACGTATCAAGAAAGAGGAAATCGCCGGGCGATGAGTTACCACGACGAACAAGAATCGATTGAAAGTCTGAAAGCATGGTGGACGCAGTGGGGCAATGCCACCACGTGGATCGTGCTGGTGGCATTGGTCGCCGCAGCGGGCTGGAACGGCTGGAATTTCTGGCAGCGGCGTCAGGCGACGGAAGCCGCCGTGCTGTATGACCAGGTGCAGCAAGCTGTGGCATCGGGCGACAAGGCGAAGATCACGCGCGTCGCCACCGATATGGAAGACAAGTTCAGCCGCACCGCGTATGCGCAGATGACCGCGCTGGGTGCCGCCAAGGCGCTGTACGCCGCAGGCGACGAAGCCGCCGCGAAGGCCCAGTTGCAATGGACCATCGATCACGCGAAAGACGACGAGTTCAAGCAGATCGCCAAGCTGCGTCTGGCTTCGCTGCTGCTCGACGACAAGGCGTACGACCAGGGCCTCGCACTGCTCGCCGAACCGCAGTCCGATGCGTTCAAGGGCATTGTGGCGAACGGCCGCGGTGACCTGCTTGCTGCTCAAGGCAAGCGTGACGATGCGCGTGCGGCCTACAAGCTCGCGCTCGACTCGCTGTCGAAAAACGATAGCTCGGCTCGCCAGTTGATACAGTTCAAGCTGGACGCGCTGGGCGGCTAATCGCCGCATGCAGCGCGCCGCATGTAACGACCAACCGGTCTCCTTTAATTAATTTCCTGAATGCTTCGTCCACCGATGAATCTGCTGAAACGTTACGCTGTGCCCGTTGCCTGTGCGATGACCGTCCTCACCATGGCGGCTTGCTCATCCACGAAAGACGAGCGCCGCGTGCCGACGCCGCTCACCGAGTTCAAACCCGTGCTCGACGTGCAGCAGGCGTGGAAGACAAGTGTGGGCAAGGCGGGTCGTTACCTGTTCTCGCCGGTCGCTGTCGGCAACGCGGTGTACGCGGCCGGCGCGAACGGCTCGGTTGCGAAGATCGACGCGCAGACCGGCAAGGATATCTGGCGCGTCAAGCTGCATGACGATCTGTCGGCAGGTGTCGGCAGCGACGGCACGCTCACGGCGGTCGGCGGCTTGAAGGGCGACGTTTACGTACTCGGCGCGGACGGCAAGCAATTGTGGACTGCCAAGGCGCCCGGCGAAATCATCTCGCCGCCGCTGGTCGGCAACGGCCTCGTGGTGGTGCGCACGGTCGACGGTCAGATCGTCGCGTTCAATGCGCAAACTGGCGAGCAGAAGTGGAATTACCGCAACCGTGCGGTGCCGCTCAATCTCCGCGTCTCGTCGGGTATGACGTTCGCGGGCGATGCGGCTGTGCTGGCGGGCTTCCCGGGTGGCGCGTTCGCCGCGATCAACGTGCAGACCGGCGACAACTACTGGCAGACGCCGGTGTCGTATCCGAAGGGCGTGACAGAAGTGGAGCGCATCAATGACGTGACGGGACCGCCCACGCTGGTCGGTTCGGAAACCTGTGCGGTGACGTTCCAGGGTCAGATTGGCTGCTTCGATGCGAACTCTGGCCGTGCGCTGTGGGAAAAGGCGTTCTCGAGCACGAGCGGCCTCGCGCAGGATGACCGCGCGGTGGTGGCAGCCGACGACTGGTCGGTGGTGTCCGCATTCGACGTCAGCAGTGGTGCGCCGCTGTGGAAGAACGACAAGCTGAAGAACCGCGAGCTCGGCGTCCCGTTCATCCTGGGTCACGCCGCCGTGTTGGGCGACTATCAGGGTTTCGTGCACTTCCTGTCGCGCGACGACGGCACACTCGTGGCTCGCGTGAAGACCGACGGTACCCCGATTACCGCGGCCCCGGTGCTGGCCGGCGAGACGCTGGTTGTGCAGACGCACGACGGCGACCTGTATGGCTACCGCCCGCGCTAATCGCGCAGGCCATAGGTAGTCAAGCGTGCAGGCCGGCTTTGCCGGCCGCATGCGTTTTTGTAGCGCAGCAGAGTAACGAGAAATATTCCGCCGGACTGGCTGGTCCGGCGAGTCGGATCAGAAACGGCCCATGTGGCCATCGGTGGCTGCTTGCGGCGCCACCTTCGACGGCGTCTTCGTAGATACGGCAAAGAATCGTATCGAACTGGCGTGCGAGCCGTTGAGCAAGAAAGACTGAACCTGGCGGCCCATTGGCGCCGCCCCATACAGCCAAACCCCCGTCCGCCCGGGTGCGCATATTGACAGCACATCCGGGGCTGGCCGAATTCGTGATAATTTTCGTCAAACGCTGCCGCGTAGTGGCCGCATGGCGTCGCTACGCGGCCGGTCGATTTCGATCCCGCGTTTCACTGTGAACAACATCTGATGAAACCCGTTATTGCCCTGGTTGGGCGCCCCAATGTGGGGAAATCCACGCTATTCAACCGTCTCACGCGTACGCGTGATGCGCTGGTTGCCGACCTGCCCGGTCTCACCCGCGATCGCCACTACGGCGAGGGGCGCGCCGGTGATCGGCCGTATCTGGTCGTCGATACCGGCGGCTTCGAGCCGGTCGCGAAAGAAGGCATCCTGCACGAGATGGCGCGTCAAACCCGCCAGGCGGTCGAGGAATCGGACGTCGTCGTGTTCATCGTCGACGGCCGCAACGGCCTCGCGCCACAAGACAAGACGATTGCCGACTATCTGCGCAAGGTCGGCCGGCCGATCTTCCTCGTCGTCAACAAGGCGGAGGGTATGAAGTACGGCATGGTGGCCGCCGACTTCTACGAACTTGGTCTCGGCGACCCGCGCGCGATTTCCGCGGCGCACGGTGACGGCGTCACCGAAATGATCAATGAGGCACTCGGCGTCGCGTACGCCGGGCAGCCGGAAGAAAGCGACGAGGAAAAAGAAACGCGCGGCGTGAAGATCGCGATCGTCGGCCGGCCGAACGTCGGCAAGTCGACCTTGATCAATGCGCTGGTGGGCGAAGAGCGTGTGATCGCGTTCGACATGCCCGGCACCACGCGCGATTCGATCTACGTCGACTTTGAACGGCAGGGCAAGCCGTACACGCTGATCGACACGGCCGGTTTGCGGCGCCGCGGCAAGGTGTTCGAAGCGATCGAGAAATTCTCGGTGGTGAAAACGCTGCAATCGATCTCGGATGCGAACGTCGTGATCCTGCTGCTCGACGCGCAGCAGGACATCTCGGAACAGGATGCCCACATCGCCGGTTTCGTGGTGGAGCAGGGCCGCGCGCTGGTGGTGGGTGTGAACAAATGGGACGGTCTCGATCCGCATGTGCGCGAGCGCACCAAGGCAGACCTCGAGCGCAAATTAAAATTTCTCGATTTCGCCAAATTCCATTTCATTTCCGCCGCGGAAAAAACCGGAATCGGCCCGCTGATGCGCTCGGTCGACGACGCCTACGCCGCGGCTATGGCCAAGCTGCCGACGCCGAAACTCACGCGTGCGCTGATCGATGCAGTGGAATTCCAGCAACCGCGCCGACGCGGTCCGGTGCGCCCGAAACTGCGTTACGCGCACCAGGGTGGACAGAATCCGCCGATCATCGTGATTCACGGTAACGCGCTCGATGCGATCACCGAAACGTACAAACGCTACCTCGAAAACCGCTTCCGGGAAACTTTCAAGCTGATTGGGACTCCATTGCGCATAGAGTTCAGATCATCGACGAACCCTTACGCGGATAAAGCCTAAACGCAGGCTGAAACCCGCGTGTGTGTTGGGTTTGGCCGTCAGGGCCGGCCTCTCGCGCAAAAATGAAAATCGGCTATAGTGTAGCGGTTGACGGCGGATCTCTTTTTCTTCGTCGTCAATTTAGTCAACCTGCAAAAAAATACGGAGTTTGCTATGAGCAACAAAGGGCAATTGTTACAAGACCCGTTTTTGAACGCACTGCGTAAAGAGCATGTGCCGGTGTCGATTTACCTGGTCAACGGCATCAAGCTTCAAGGGAACATCGAATCGTTCGACCAGTACGTCGTGTTGCTCAGGAATACGGTCACCCAGATGGTCTACAAGCACGCAATTTCTACTGTCGTGCCTGCCCGTCCGGTGAATTTCCACCCGGATTCCGAACAGTCCTAACCCCCGTCGCGGCCGGCGTAGCGTCGCCCGTTGGCGATTACTCCCGGCCGCCTCATTTTGATACCCTCCAATTTGATCAATGCAGCGCTTGTCGGCATCGACTTCGGTAAGATCGATTTCGAAGCCAGTCTTGAAGAACTCAGCCTGCTCGCGCAAAGCGCGGGCGCGAATCCCTTAGTTACCCTCACGGGGCGCCGGTCCAGTCCTGATGCCAAGATGTTCGTCGGCAGCGGCAAGGCCGAAGAATTGCGACTTGCCTGTGAGGCGAACGACATCGAACTCGTCATTTTCAATCACGCTCTGGCACCTGCGCAGCAGCGCAATCTGGAGCAGGCGCTTAATCGCCGCGTGATTGATCGCACCAGTCTCATCCTCGATATTTTTGCGCAACGTGCCCGCAGTCATGAAGGCAAGCTGCAGGTGGAGCTCGCGCAGTTGCAGTACTTATCGACGCGACTAATCCGCGCATGGACCCACCTTGAACGCCAGAAAGGCGGTATTGGTTTGCGCGGCCCAGGCGAAACGCAGCTCGAAACCGACCGCCGGTTGATTGGCGAGCGCATCAAGGCGCTGAAAACCCGGCTCGAAAAGCTGCGCCGTCAGCACGGTACGCAGCGCCGCGCGCGTAGTCGTAACCAGACCATGTCCGTATCGCTCGTCGGCTACACGAACGCGGGCAAATCCACACTTTTCAATGCGCTGACGAAGGCTCAGGCGTATGCCGCCGACCAGCTGTTCGCCACGCTGGATACGACGTCCCGCCGTGTCTATCTCGGCGACGAAGCCGGCCAGGTGGTGGTATCCGACACGGTGGGTTTCATCCGCGAATTGCCTCACCAACTGGTGGCGGCTTTCCGCGCCACACTCGAGGAAACCATCCACGCCGACCTGCTGCTGCATGTGGTCGACGCGTCGAGCGCCGTGCGCCTCGATCAGATCGACCAGGTGAACGAGGTGTTGCACGCAATCGGTGCGGACACGATCCGTCAGGTGCTGGTGTTCAACAAGATCGACGCCGTGCCTGAGTTGGCGGCCCGTGGCGATGCGGTCGAGCGGGATGAGTATGGTAATATTTCGCGCGTCTTTTTGAGCGCGCGCACGGGGCAAGGGCTGGATACATTGCGCGCTGCCATCGCTGAAATCGCTACTGCCGAACCTCTCTCCGACACGCAGGTCGATCTGTCGGAAGAAGACCGGTCGGCAGCACCACGCGAGGACCGCAAGGTCTCAGAACTCGGGCACTGACCCGCTCCAATTGCACTGACCCGCTGTCTACTCTGGTGAACGAACACAGGTGAACGATTACAACGAGCGGAGTATCTGGCTGCGCATGCGCGCCATGCTTTCACTGAACGATCCGCGTTGGGGCCGGGGCGACGGCAATGGCGACCGCCAACGACCCAACGAACCCAAGCGTCCGCCGACCAAGGACGGTGAAGGTCCGCCCGATCTCGACGAGATGTGGCGCGATTTCAACCGTCGTTTGACCCGGGTGTTCGGCCGCAAGGGCGGCGGTGCGGGTGGTGGTGGGCGTCCGGACAACGGTCGCGGCGCGCGCATCGGCGTGGGCATCGTGATCGGCGTGTTGATCGCGATCTATCTCGGCAGCGGCGTGTTCGTTGTGCAAGATGGCCAGGCCGGCGTCGTGATGCAGTTCGGCAAGTATCGCTACACCGCGGGGCAGGGTGTGCATTGGCGCCTGCCGTATCCGTTCGAAGCGCATGAGCTTGTCAATATCGGCCAGATCCGCCAGGTGGAGGTCGGCCGTAACAACGTGGTGCGTCTCGCCAACGTGAAGGATGCGTCGATGCTCACGCATGACTCCGACATCGTCGACGTGCGCTTTGCGGTGCAGTACCAGGTGAGCAAGCCGACCGATTATCTCTTCCGCAGTGTCGATCCCGATCAGAGTGTGATGCAGGCCGCGCAGGCAGCGGTGCGCAGCATCGTCGGTGCGCGCAGCACCAACGACGTCCTCTATCAGGATCGCGAAACAATTCGCCAGCAACTGATGACGTCGATTCAGCAATCTCTGGATGAATACCAGTCCGGTCTCGCCGTGACCGGTGTAACGATCCAGGGTGTGCAGGTGCCCGATCAGGTGCAATCCGCTTTCGACAATGCCGCCAAAGTGCGGCAGGACAACGAGCGCGCGAAGCGCGAAGCGCAGGCCTATGCTGCCGAGTTGCTGCCGCGTGCGCAAGCCGACGTCGCGAGCCAGATCGACGCTGCGAAAACGTATAGCGACAAGACTGTCGCCCAGGCGCAAGGCGACGCCGAGCGCTTCAAGCAGGTCTACGCACAGTACTCGAAAGCGCCCGCGGTGATTCGCGAGCGCATGTACCTGGAAACCATGCAGCAGATCTATTCGAATACGACCAAGGTGTTTGTGGACAGCAAGAGCGGCAACAACGTGTTGTATCTGCCGCTCGACAAGCTGGTCGAGCAGACTCGCCAGCGCGTTGCTGACGCTGCTGCGGCCGCTTCCGGCGCCGCCGTTGCGTCGGGTGCTGCCGTGCCGCAAGCCGCGAGCAGCGCTGCCGCACCGTCTGCCGCAGCACCGGCTGCCGCTGCTTCCGCACCCGCCGCGGTTGCGACGCCTGCCAGCCAGGCGGCAGCCAGCAGCGACGCACTGCGTTCACGCGACTCCTTCCGCAGCCGTATGCGCGAAGACGACGTTCAATAAGGAGCGCACATCATGAACAAGATCATTGCGCTCGTCGTTGCCTTAGTCATCGTGCTGTTCGCTGCATCGTCGATGGTATTCGTGGTCGACCAGCGGCACCTGGCCGTGCTGTCATCGCATGGCGACACCGCTCCCGCTTTGGTCGGCCCCGGTCTGCACGTGAAGCTGCCGCCGCCGTTGCAAACGGTCACGCTGGTCGATAATCGCATCCAGTCGCTCGACGCGCCGGATGAAGATCGCTACGTCACGTCGGATAAAACCGATCTGCTGGCCAACCCGGTCATCAAATACCGAGTGACCGATCCGCTGAAGCTTCTCGCCGAAACCAAGGGCGACGTGCAAAGCCTGTCGGACCGCCTGGCGTTGCTGTCACGCAGTGCGCTCGGCGACGCGTTCGGCAAGGTCACGCTGACCGACGCGCTTGCGAAGCAACAAGCCATTGCCGACGAAGCGCGCGGCGCGATGGATAAAGCCGCGGCATCGCTGGGCGTGTCGGTGCTCGACGTGCAACTCACGCGAGTCGACTTCCCCGCAGCGATGGCCGACTCGGTCTACAAGCGGATGATTGCCGCACGCGAGCAGGCCGCGGCTGACGAACGTGCGAAGGGCACGGCCGAGGCCGACCAGATCAAGGCAGATGCGGTCGGCCAGCAACAGGCGATTCTCGCGGACGGCTATCGTCAGGCGCAGACGATCAAGGGTGAGGGCGATGCCAAGGCTGCGGAAATCGCCGCCGAAGCGTACGGCAGTGACCCGCAGTTCTACCAGTTTTATCAAAGCATGCAGGCGTACAAGAACACCTTCAAGCCTGGCGACGTGATCGTGGTCGACCCGAGCAGCGAGTTCTTCCGCTTCATGCGTAGCCCGACCGGGGGCACCGCCCCGGACGCTCCCGCGGTATCGCGCAAACACTGATAACCGGAACGCCGCGGCATCCGCATCGCGGCCCCTTCATTCGCATGGACATAGCCGGCTCGTTACTGCTCGCGATCGCATTGATGCTGATTATCGAAGGGATGTTTCCTTTCGTTTTTCCGAGCGCCTGGCGCGACACGTTCCGTAAAATAGCGGAACGCCCCCCGCATCAGATTCGCGTCGGCGGGCTGCTCGTGATGGTGCTCGGGCTGATCCTGTTGTTTATCGTGACCTGAAGGGGCGCTGCGCTGGGCTCGCCGTTGCGTTGGCGACATGCGCGTTGGCGACATGCGCGTTTGCGACATGCGCGGCAACAGCGAGCGCGTCGGCGCGGGCCAGGTTCGGCTGAGGGCTGCGAAGCGCAGTTCCGATGCCTGCGATAGCCGCCAGAATAGAGCCGTCGCCCGCCATTCACACTCATTTACCGGCGCACCCAGTCGCCGTGTTCAACGTCGTAGGACTGTATCGATGTCGACCTGGTTACTTCCCGAGAATATCGCCGACGTGCTGCCGTCGGAAGCCCGCAAGATCGAAGAGTTGCGGCGCCATTTGCTGGACCGTTTCCGCTCGTACGGCTACGAGATGGTGATGCCGCCACTGCTCGAGTACATCGAGTCGCTGCTCACCGGTGGCGGGCACGATCTGGATCTGCGCACTTTCAAGCTCGTCGATCAGCTGTCGGGGCGCACACTCGGTCTGCGTGCCGACATTACGCCGCAGGTCGCGCGTATCGATGCGCACCTGCTGAACCGTCAGGGCGTGACGCGTCTTTGCTATGCCGGCAATGTGGCGCATACGCGTCCGCGCGGCCTGCACGCCACGCGTGAGCAGATCCAGATCGGCGCGGAAATCTACGGCCACGCCGGCCTCGAAGCGGATCTGGAAATCCAGCAGTTGATGCTCGACGCGCTGCGTCTGGCCGGCCTCGCGAAGGTACGGCTCGATTTGTGTCACGCGGGCGTGCTCGCCGCGTTGATCGAAGCGGAGCCTGCTGCTGACGAGTTGGGTCAATCGCTCTACGACGCATTGGCCGGCAAGGACGTGCCGCGCCTCGTCGAGCTGACCGCCAATCTCACTCCGGTCACGCGCGACGCATTGCGCTCGCTGCCCACGCTCTACGGCGACGCGTCGGTGCTCGGCGAAGCCCGTGCACGGCTGCCGAACGCACCGGCAATCACCCGCGCGCTCGACGACCTCGCGTTCCTCGCAAGCCAGGTGGACGGCGCCGAAGTGATGATCGACCTGGCCGATTTGCGCGGCTACGCGTACCACAGCGGCGTGATGTTCTCGGCGTATGTCGATGGCGTGCCGAATGCGGTTGCGCGCGGCGGCCGCTACGACCACGTGGGCCAGGCCTACGGCCGCGCACGTGCAGCCACCGGCTTCTCGCTCGATCTGCGTGAAGTGGCGCGTATCTCGCCGGTCGAAGCCCGCAGCAGCGCGATTCTCGCGCCGTGGCAGCACGACGACGCGCTGCGCGTCAGCGTCGCCGCATTGCGTGACGCCGGCGAAGTCGTGATCCAGGCGCTGCCTGGCCACGAACACGATCTGGACGAGTTCGCCTGCGACCGCGTGTTGGTCGAGCGCAAAGGCGCTTGGGTCGTCGAACCCCGTTCCTGAGCGCGAGTCGATGACCGACTGAGGGGCGTCCCAAGGGCATTTCAGAAGGCGTCCAAAGCGTCGCCGGACCCGGTGCGGCCACTCGCCGCACTATTTTCGATATACCCACCATAACGTGCATACCGTTGAGCGGAAACGGAAAAATTCGGAAGGTTCCGCGAACATAGGTAGAATACGTTTTTAACCAGCTTACGAAACAACATGTCTGCCAGCGCAGTGAATGTGAACCCCGGGCGTAACGTCGTCGTCGTGGGGACCCAGTGGGGTGATGAAGGCAAGGGCAAGATCGTCGACTGGCTGACGGACCACGCTCAAGGCGTCGTTCGCTTCCAGGGCGGTCACAATGCCGGTCACACGCTTATCATCGGCGGCAAGAAAACCATCTTGCGTCTGATTCCGTCGGGCATCATGCATCCCGGCGTCGCGTGCTACATCGGGAATGGCGTCGTGTTGTCGCCGGAAGCACTGTTCAAGGAAATTGGCGAGCTCGAAGCCGCCGGGGTCGATGTTCAGAATCGCCTCTTCATTTCCGAAGCCACCACCTTGATCCTGCCGTACCACATTGCTATCGACCAGGGTCGCGAAGCGCGCCGTGGCGCGAGCAAGATTGGTACGACCGGCCGCGGCATCGGCCCGGCTTACGAAGACAAGGTGGCACGCCGTGGTTTGCGCGTGCAGGACCTGTTCGAGCCGGAAAGCTTCGCCGAACGTCTGCGTGAAAACCTCGATTATCACAACTTCGTGCTGACGCAATACCTGGGCGTCGCCGCTGTCGACTTCCAGCAAACGCTCGACACGATGCTGAGCTACGCCGACCGTCTGAAGCCGATGGTGACCGACGTGTCGCGCCGTCTGTACGACGAAAACGCAGCCGGCAATAACCTGCTGTTCGAAGGTGCGCAAGGCACGCTGCTCGACATCGACCACGGCACCTATCCGTACGTCACGTCGAGCAATTGCGTGGCCGGTGCGGCTACCGCGGGTGCCGGCGTCGGTCCGCAAAAGCTGAACTACATTCTCGGCATCACCAAGGCGTATTGCACGCGTGTCGGTTCGGGTCCGTTCCCGAGCGAACTGTACGACGCGGATAACGCCGCGCGTCAGGAACCGATCGGCCTGGAGCTTGCCAAGGTCGGCAAGGAATTCGGCTCGGTTACCGGCCGTCCGCGCCGCACCGGTTGGCTCGACGCCGCCGCGCTGCGCCGCTCGATCCAGATCAACGGCGTGTCGGGCCTGTGCATGACCAAGCTCGACGTGCTCGACGGTCTCGACGAAGTGAAGCTGTGCATCGGCTACAAGGTCGACGGCAAGCATGTCGACCTGCTGCCGCGTGGCGCATCGGAAGTCGCGCGTTGCGTGCCGGTGTACGAAACCTTCGCGGGCTGGAAGGAAAGCACCGTCGGCGTGACGGAATGGGACAAGCTGCCAGCCAGCGCGCGCGCGTATCTGACGCGTGTGCAGGAAGTCGCGGGCATTCCGATCGACATGGTGTCAACCGGTCCGGATCGCGACGAAACGATCTTGCTTCGTCATCCGTTCAAGGTTTAAGCCATGGTGCAAGGTGTACCCATGATTGCGATGAAAGATCCGCGCAACGACGACAAGAACCTGTGGGTCGACTGGGACGAATATCACCGGCTGATCGAACTGCTGGCATTGCAGGTGCATGATTCGGGCTGGAAGTTCGACAAGATCCTGTGCCTCGCGCGCGGCGGTCTGCGCGTCGGTGACCAGCTCTCGCGTATTTACGATCTGCCGTTGGCGATTCTCGCCACCAGTTCGTACCGCGAAGCGGCCGGCACAGAGCAGGGCGAACTCGACATCGCGCAATACATCACGATGACGCGCGGTGAGCTGCACGGTAACGTGCTGCTGGTCGACGACCTGGTCGATTCGGGTGTGACGCTGGCACGGGTACAGCAGCATTTGAAGGAACGCTATCCGGCGATCACCGCGGTGCGTTCGGCGGTGCTCTGGTACAAGGGCTGCTCGAAGGTGAAGCCCGACTACCACGTGCAGTATCTGCCTACCAATCCGTGGATTCACCAGCCGTTCGAGGAGTGGGACACGGTTCGTCCGCACAACCTCGGCGCGTGGATCAAGCGCGGTATGCAGCAGGAACAGGGATCGTCGGGCACGTGATGCGCGCTGCGACGCCGTACCTATTGCGTCGTAGCCCAGTGCAGTGCCTGCAGAACGGAGCCCATTGGGCTCCGTTTTTTTGCCTCGAATGTGTCTTGAATATGCCTTGAATGTGCCTCGGATATGTGTCGTAGCGTGCCCTGCGAACGGCGCCTCGCAAAACGCGCAACCCGCGCCGATGAAACGCCTGACGCAGCAGACGCGCCCAAATCGCAGTGCTACACTTCGCGGACCATCCACGTGGTGTATCCACAACAAGCCGGGCGGCGCTAGGCGGGCAGTTTAGAATAGCGGTCGTTTTTTCCGCTCAGGGAACGGATTTCCTCGCGTTTATGACAGATAACAATCACGTGCACAAACAGCCTCTGCCTTCCCTCGCGATTGCCGCGATCGGAGTGGTCTTCGGCGATATCGGCACGAGCCCGTTGTACTCGCTGAAAGAGGCATTCAGCCCGTCACATGGCATTCCGCTGACCGATCAATCGATTCTGGGCGTGATCTCGCTGCTGTTCTGGGCGATCGTGATCGTGGTCGGCATCAAGTACGTATTGTTCGTGATGCGCGCCGACAACAACGGCGAAGGCGGCGTCCTCGCGCTAATGGCGCTGGCGCTGCGCTCTCTCGACCAGAAGTCGAAAATGGCCGGCTTGTTGATGATGCTCGGCATCTTCGGTGCCTGCATGTTCTATGGCGACGCAGTGATTACGCCTGCCATTTCGGTGATCTCAGCGGTCGAAGGTCTTGAGGTCGCGGCACCCCATCTGTCCCATCTGGTGTTGCCGCTAACCATGGTGATCCTGGTACTGCTGTTCTGGATTCAGCGGCACGGAACGGCTACTGTCGGCCGCCTGTTCGGTCCGATCATGGTGGTGTGGTTCCTGGTGCTCGCCGCGCTGGGTCTGTGGCACATCCTGCAGTCGCCGAACGTGATCCGCGCACTCAACCCGTACTACGCCTACACCTTTATGGCGGCGCACGTGTTGCAGGCCTACGTGGTGCTCGGCTCGGTCGTGCTGGTGCTGACCGGCGCCGAAGCGCTGTACGCCGACATGGGCCACTTCGGCGCCAAGCCGATCCGTATGGCCTGGTACTGCCTCGTGATGCCTTCGCTGGTGCTGAACTACTTCGGCCAGGGCGCGCTGCTGATGCACGACCCGAAGGCGATCGAGAACCCGTTCTTCCTGCTCGCACCGGATTGGGCATTGCTGCCGCTCGTGGTGCTGTCGACGGTGGCGACCGTGATCGCGTCGCAGGCGGTGATTTCAGGCGCCTATTCGTTGACGAGCCAGGCGATCCAGCTCGGCTATGTGCCGCGCATGAAAATCCTGCACACGTCGGAACTGGCGATCGGCCAGATCTATGTCCCGGTGGTGAACTGGATGCTGCTATTCATCATTCTGTGCATCGTGATCGCGTTCAAGAGCTCGGATAACCTCGCCGCTGCTTACGGTATCGCGGTGACGGCCACCATGGTGATCACCACGATTCTCGCCTGCGTCGTGATGGTGAAGGTGTGGAACTGGAACAAGTTCCTCGTGGCGATGATCATCGGCGTGTTCATGGCGGTCGACTTAGGATTTTTCGGCGCCAATCTGCTCAAGGTTGCGGAGGGGGGCTGGCTGCCCCTCGGCATCGGCGCGTTGCTGTTCTTCCTGCTGATGACCTGGTTCAAGGGCAGGATGATCGTCAAGGAGCGCACGGCCGCGGACGGTATTCCGCTCATGCCGTTCCTGCAAGGTTTGCTCGCGCACCCGCCGCATCGCGTGTCGGGTACGGCAATCTATCTGACGGGCAGCGATTCGCTCGTGCCGGTGAGTTTGCTGCACAACCTGAAGCACAACAAAGTGCTGCACGAGCGCACCATTTTCCTGACCTTCATGACGCTCGATATTCCGTATGTGAAGGATGCTGAGCGCGTGACGGTAAAGGATCTCGACGGCGGTGTGTACCTCGTCAAGGCGGCGTACGGTTTCAACGAAACGCCTGACGTCAAGGCGGTGCTGCTCGAGGTGGGCCGCACGCACGACATGACCTTCGAGATTATGGACACGTCGTTCTTCCTGGCGCGCGAAACCGTGGTGCCAACACAGTTGCCGGGCATGTCGGTATGGCGCGAACGTGTGTTCGCATGGATGCATCAGAATGCCGCCAAGCCGACCGATTTCTTCAGCATCCCGGCCAATCGGGTCGTGGAGTTGGGCACGAAGATCGAGATCTGAGCGAACCTAGGTTCGTACGCGCCTTGTATGTCGGGGCGCGGGAAGCGAGAAGTGATAAGCAAAAAAAGCCCACGCAATTGCGTGGGCTTTTTTTCGCCGCTCAGTCTCGTAAGCGTCAGCGCGTGGGTAAATTACGCGCTGACGAACACGCTTACTTCTGCTTGAGTTTGGCGAATGCCGCGGCCATTGCGCCGCCTGCTTCCGGCTCACGCGAGCGCTGTTGCTGCGCGCCGCGTCCGCCGCCGCCGGAGCGGCCGCGATCCTGCTGGGCCCCGCCACCGCTGCGTGATGCTGCTGCCGCGCCGAACTCGTCGTCCAGACGCATGGTCAGCGCGATACGCTGGCGCTTCACGTCGACTTCCAGCACCTTCACCTTGACGATCTGGCCGGCCTTGACGACTTCGTGCGGGTCTTTGATGAACTTCGTCGACATGGCCGACACGTGCACCAGACCGTCCTGATGTACGCCGATATCGATGAACGCACCGAAAGCCGCCACGTTCGTCACGACGCCTTCGAGCACCATGCCCGGCGTCAGGTCGCTGACTTTCTCGACGCCTTCGCGGAAGGTCGCGGTCTTGAACTCGGGGCGGGGGTCGCGGCCCGGCTTTTCGAGTTCCAGCAGAATGTCGCGCACGGTCGGCAGGCCGAAACGTTCGTCGACGAATTCCGCCGGCGACAGGCCGCGCAGCGCGTCGCGATTGCCGAGCACTTCACCGACATGCTTGCTGATCTTCGCGAGCATGCGTTCCACGACCGGATACGCTTCCGGGTGAACCGACGAACGGTCGAGTGGGTTCTCGCCGTTGTTGATGCGCAGGAACCCGGCGGCCTGTTCGAAGGTCTTGTCGCCCAGGCGTGGCACCTTGCGCAGATGTTCGCGCGACGGGAACGGGCCGTTTGCGTCGCGATAGTCGACGATGTTGCGAGCCAGCGTGGCGTTGAGACCCGACACGCGTGCCAGCAACGCGACCGATGCCGTATTGGCATCCACGCCGACCGCGTTCACGCAATCCTCGACCACGGCATCGAGCGAGCGGGCCAGTTCGCGCTGATTCACGTCGTGCTGGTATTGGCCGACGCCGATCGCTTTCGGTTCGATCTTCACCAGTTCCGCGAGCGGATCCTGCAGACGGCGCGCAATCGACACGGCGCCGCGCAGCGACACGTCCATGTCCGGGAATTCCTTCGCCGCGAGTTCGGAGGCCGAGTACACCGACGCGCCGGCTTCCGACACGACGATCTTCTGCATCTTGAACTCAGGATGACGCGCGATCAGCTCGCTCGCCAGCTTGTCCGTTTCGCGCGACGCCGTGCCGTTGCCGATGCTGATCAACTCTGCCTGCGTCTGCGCACAGATGCGCGCGAGCTTGGCGAGCGAGCCGTCCCAGTCGCGGCGCGGTTCGTGCGGATAAATCACGTCGGTGGCGAGCACCTTGCCAGTCCGATCGACCACTGCGACTTTCACACCGGTGCGCATACCCGGATCGAGGCCGATCACCGCCTTCGGGCCTGCCGGCGCTGCCAGCAGCAGGTCTTTCAGGTTGCGCGCGAACACGCGAATCGCTTCGTGTTCGGCTTCGTCGCGCAGATTGGTCAGCAGTTCGTTTTCGATGTGCGGCTGCACTTTCACGCGCCAGCACCAGCGGCACACGTCCGAGAGCCACTTGTCGCCCGGGCGGTTCTGATTGGCGATGCCGAAGTGGCGCGCGATCAGCGCTTCGCCCGGATGCGGCACCTGCGCGTCCAGTTCTTCGCCGAGGCCCAGCTTGACCATCAGCACGCCCGCATTACGGCCGCGGAACAGGGCTAGCGCGCGATGCGACGGCACGGTCCTGATGGTTTCCGCGTAGTCGTAGTAGTCGCGGAATTTCTCTTCTTCCGCGTTTTCCTTGCCCTCGACCACTTTCGACGACACCACGCCCTGGTTGAACAGGTAATCGCGCAGCTTGCCGAGCAGATCAGCGGTTTCGCCGAACTGTTCGGAGAGAATGTCGCGCGCGCCGTCGAGAGCGGCCTTGACGTCGGCGACGCCTTTCTCGGCGTCGACGTAGGCGGCGGCTTCGGTTTGCGGGTCGAGCAGGGGATTGGTCAGCAGCGCGTCGGCGAGCGGCTGCAAGCCGGCTTCGCGGGCGATCTGCGCGCGCGTGCGGCGCTTGGGCTTATACGGGAGATACAGGTCTTCCAGCACCTGCTTGCTGTCGGCGCCTTCGATCGCGGTGCGCAGCTCGTCGGTGAGCTTGCCCTGTTCGTCGATGCTCGCGATGATCGTAGCGCGCCGGTCTTCCAGCTCGCGCAGGTACAGCAGGCGCTCCTCGAGATTACGCAGTTGCGTGTCGTCGAGATTGTCGGTCACTTCCTTCCGGTAGCGGGCGATGAACGGAACAGTCGCTCCTTCGTCGAGGAGTTGCACCGCGGCCGCGACCTGGCGCGGCTGGACGGACAGTTCGGCGGCGATGCGCTGTACGATCTTGAGTGCTACGGTTTCCGTCATAAGGTCTTGGTGTTCCTGCTACTCAATCAAAGGTCGCGCGGTAACGGCACACGTCGGGCACGTCGGCCCACGCTGGGCGTGCGCGCTGCGACCAGGTTGCTGGAGCGGGGCATTTTGCCATAAATGCCAAAGGGCTCAACCGCGGGGTGATAGAATTTCAGGCATGTTCCGTTGACCATTTACGACGTTGCCAACCTCCTTGTCCCTCAACCGCCTAGGCTCCCGCTTGGTCTCTCGCTTGTCACAATTGCCGTCTTTTCTGTCGCTGAATGTGTCGCGATCGTCGCTTACGTCGCTCATATCGGCGTCGCGATCCGTGTTCAAGCCAGCGTTCCCGTCCAATGGGATGTTTTTCGCTTCGTGCGCCGCGTGCGCGATGGTGGCTTCGCTGGCCATGTCAGCACCTGCCGTGGCGCAATCCGCAGCGCCGCTCGAAGCCGCCAGCAGTATCGCGCCGGTAGCCGCTTCGGGGGCGCGGGCAACGAGCACCACGAATGTCGCGGACGGGGACAATACCAGCAACGCTGGGAATACCGATAACACGGCATCGCTTGATAGCGCATTCGACGCGCGGCAGAAGGTCCTGGATCAGCGTACCGAGGAAAACAACTACCGTTACGCGGTCGCCGAACACGATTGCTACAGTAAGTTCTTCGTCAACCATTGTCTGAACAAGGCGCGCGACAGCATGCGCTCGGTGCAGGCCGGCATTCGCAAGGAACAGCTCGCGCTCGATGGCGAGCAGCGTGTCCAGCGCGCCCGTGAGCGTGACGAGCAGGCGGCGCTCAAACGCGCGCAGGACGAAGCGAGCGCGCCGCAACGCGCTGCCGACGACGCGCGCAACGCTCAAACCTACGAAGACAAGCAGCGCCAGCACCAGCTCGACCAGGCGCAGCGCGCGGCCGAGGCGCCCCAACGCAATGCCAACGCGCAAGCCTATCAGCAGAAGGTGCAACAGCATGCGCTGGATCAGGCGCAGCGCGGCGTCAGCCCGTCGCAGGCCGCAGCTAACCAGCAGGCTTACGACCAGAAACAGGGCGACTTCCAACGCAAGCTCGAGGAGGCACGTCAGCAGGGCGCGCAGAAGGCTCAGGACCGCGTCGAGAAGCAGCAGACCTTTAAGAAGAAACAGGCCGATGCGGCGCAGCATAAAGCCGACGTCGAAGCGCGCCAGAAGCAGGCGGCCGAGAAAGCCGAGCAGAAACGTCAGGACCAGTTGAAACAGCAGCAGGAACTCGAAGAGCAGCAGAAGCAGCAACAGCAACAACAACAACAGTAGTCGCTGTGCTGTCTTTATCTCTCGTAGGGTTGCAGGAGCGGAGTATCGTAGTCGCTGTAACGCGTTTTAAGCCGGACAGCAACCTCCGGCACAGGCTGCACCACGCAGCCCGTGCCGCTTATGAGAGGAGGCGAGCATGCGCGATCAACATCACGTCATCACCACGGACACACTTCGCGACCGTATTCTGCAGTTGGAATCGGAGCATAGTGGGCTCGATCGTTTGATCGACCGAATATCGGATGAGCCCGGCATCGACGACTTCGAGTTGCAGCGCCTGAAAAAGCGCAAACTCAAAGTCAAGGACACCATCATCTTGCTGCAATTGCAGCTCGAACCGGACGTACGCGCCTGAGTTCGTGGCCTGGCAGGTGCCGGGTCGCGCCGCGCGCGCCGGACTTTGCAGGAAACGCTTGCCTTGAATTCACCGCTTGAAACTTCACCACGTGCCGCGGCGGCCGACGACGCTTCTGCGGCCGGCACTACGGTGGCCGGCACTCCGGTGGCCGGCACTCCGGTGGCCGGCACCCCGGTGGCCGGCACCCCGGTGGCCGGCACCCCGGCGCTGCGTCCTCCCGCGTCTGCGCTCTCCGCG